>NZ_CP035806.1:3119210-3478815 GCF_004208635.1 Leucobacter triazinivorans
TCGGGCGGGATCCGCACCGCGGCCGCCGTGCGCGAGCTGTGGGCGGCCGGCGCGACGCGCTTCGGGGTGTCGGGCACCGCCGCGATCCTCGCCTCGTGGGAGGAGCCGGCGGCGGATCCGGCGGCGGATCCCGCAGACGATCCCGCGGCGGATCCCGCAGGGGACTCCGCAGACGCGGCGTACTGAGGGAGGGGCGCGCCCCGCGACGGCGCCGGGCCCCCACGCCCGACTAGAATCTCCCCATGCGCCTCGGAGTGATCGACGTCGGATCCAACACCGTCCACCTGCTGGTGGTCGACGCCCACCCCGGCGCGAGCCCCGTGCCCTACCATTCGCAACGATCGGTGCTGCGGCTGATGCGCTACCTCGACGCAGACGGGGCGATCGTCGAGGAGGGTGCGCAGCGCATCGTCGAGGCGATCCGGGAGTCGGTCGAGACGGTGCGCGAGATCGGCGTGGACGACCTGATCGCCACGGCCACGAGCGCGATCCGGGAGGCCGCGAACGGCGAGGAGGTGCTCGCGCGCATCACCCGCGAGACGGGCGTGACTCTGCGGGTGCTCTCGGGCGAGGACGAGGCGCGCATCACGATGCTCGCCGTGCGCCGGTGGCTCGGCTGGTCTGCGGGGGAGATCCTGCTCTTCGACATCGGCGGCGGTTCGTTCGAGATCGCGCAGGGCGCCGACGAGTACCCCGACGTGCAGGTGTCGCTGCCGCTCGGCGCCGGGCGATCCACCATCAACTACCTGCCGGAGGATCCGCCCACGCGCGAGGCGGTGTCGCGCCTGCGCGCGCACGCGCGGGCCGAGTTCACCCGGGTGCGCGACGAGGTCTTCGCGGACCGCCCGAGGCCCAAGCGCGTGGTGGGCACCTCGAAGACCATCCGCTCGCTCGCGCGGCTCGTCGGCGGGCCCGCCGATCCGGTGACGGGCGACCTGGCGCAGCTGCACTACGTGGGCCTGCGCGAGTGGGAGCCGACGCTGCGCGACATGCCGGGATCGGTGCGCGAGTACCTGCCGGGCATCACCCCGGAGCGGGGCTACCAGATCATGGCGGGTGCCGTCGTGCTGCGCACGGCAATGAAGGTGTTCGAGGTCGACACGCTCACCATCTCGCCGTGGGCGTTGCGCGAGGGGATCGTGCTGCGCTACATCGACGCGCTCGACGGACGCGGTGCCGATCCCGTGCGCGAGGAGCGCCTCGTCGCGGGGTGAGCCGCACCGGTGCCCGGGATCCCGTCTCCGGACGCGGGAACGTCGGGACCGGATCGAAGCCGGGATGCGGCCTCGAGGGATCGCTGCAGGTGCTAGCCGAGCGCATCGACGGCGTGCCCGATCGCTGCCGCGAGCTGCCGCACCGCCGTCGACGGGCGCCGGCCCGGCCCCTCGGCCGGCGCGGCGAGCAGCACCGAGCGCACGAACGCCGGATCCTCGATCGGGCGCAGCGCGACCCCGGGATGGACGGGCCCGCTCGCGAGCTTGGGCATGAAGCTGATGGCCATGTGCGCGGCGACCATGCCGAGCATCACCTGGAAATCGTCGGTGCGGATGGTCACGTCGAGCGCGTGGCCGGCCTCGGCGAACGCGCGGACCACGATCTCGTCCATCGGATCGTTGCGGGAGGTGGCGAGCAGCCAGCGCTCGTCGTGCAGGCCGAGCAGAGAGGGGAGATCGATGGCGTCCCGCGCCGCGAGCGGATGGTCCTCGGGCAGTGCGAGCATGAGCGGATCCCGCAGCACCTCAGTGGTCACGACGTCGGGCCGGAACGGGAGCTCGTACCCCGGCATGGAGTAGACCAGCGCCGCGTCGAGATCGCGCCGGGTGACGCGGGCGACGAGCGGGCTCACCTCCTCGAGCACGACGTCGATGTCGATGCCGAGCTCGTTCACGTGCGCCACGATCGCCGGGAGCAGCTTCGCCGCTGCAGTGGGGAAGGTGCCGAAGCGCAGACGCACCTGCCCCATGCGGCCGAGATCACGTGCGTCTCGGAGCGTGCGGTCCGTGAGGGTGAGGATCTCCTGCCCGCGCTCGAGCAGCAGGTGCCCGACCGGGGTGAGCGTGCTGCCGCGCGCCGTGCGATGGAGCACGGGGACGCCGACGAGCCGTTCGAGGTTGCGCAGGTGGTAGTCGACCGTCGGCTGGCTCCATCCGAGCAGACGCGCCGCGCGGGTGACCGACCCCTCGCGGTGCACGGCGCGCACCGCCTGGAGCTGACGCAGGTCGATCATGCCGTCACCCCTTCCGTGCCGGGTATGCGAGGGATCCGGCGATCCGAGTCACATACATGATATGTGACTCCTGAGACATCTCGGGGATTCCGCATCCCCGGGCGCCTCGCCAGCATGGAGGGATGCTGTATGCCGACGCCACCACCGCCGTCACCGCCGTCACCGGAGCCGCCGCAGCCGGGCGCCCCGTCGACGACCGCGCGGCCTTCCGGCGCAGGCACGCCGAGACGCCGTACGCCGACGCCCTGGACCGCTACGTGGCACGCGGTCCCGTGCAGCTCATGGTGCCAGGGCACGGCGGCACCGACCGCGGCATCAGCGGCCGCCTCGCCGACTTCCTGGGGGAGCGCACGCTGCAGCTCGACATCCCCATGCTCATCGACGACGTGGATCTCGGCGAGCACTCGCCGCTCGATCGCTCGCTCGCGCTGGCGGCCGAGGCCTGGGGCGCTCGCCGCACCTGGTTCCTCACCAACGGCGCCTCGCAGGCCAACCGCACCGCCGCGCTCGCCGCCCGCGGACTGGGGACGCACATCGTCTCGCAGCGCAGCGCGCACTCGAGCTTCAGCGACGGGGTGCTCGCGGCCGGACTGATCCCCGATTTCGTCTTCCCCTCGGTCGACGAGCGGCACGGCATGGCCCACGGCGTCTCGCCCGCAGCGCTCGACGAGGCGCTGACCCGCGCCGAGCGCGAGGGGCGCCCCGCCGCGGCCGTGTACATCATCTCGCCGAGCTACTTCGGCTCGGTCTCCGACGTGCGCGGGCTCTCGGAGGTCGCCCACGCGCACGACGCCCCGCTCATCGTCGACGGCGCCTGGGGCCCGCACTTCGGCTTCCACCCGGAGCTGCCCGAGTCGCCCGCGCGACTGGGCGCCGACCTCGTGATCTCGAGCACGCACAAGCTCGCGGGATCCCTCACCCAGTCGGCCATGCTGCACCTGGGCCACGGCCCCTTCGCCGACCGCCTCGAGCCCCTCATCGAGCGGGCCTTCACCATGACCGCGTCCACGTCGACGAGCGCGATCCTGCGCGCGTCGCTCGACATCGCCCGTCACGCCCTCGCCACCGGGGAGGCGCAGATCGGCCGGTCGATCGACGGCGCGCGCCGCTTCCGCGAGATGCTGCGCGACGACCCGCGCTTCGCCGTGGTGAGCGACGACTTCGACCGCTTCGCCGACGTCGTGGAGACCGACCTGCTGCGCGTGCCCATCGACGTGTCGGCCGCAGGCGTGAGCGGGCACTGGCTGCGTCAGCGCCTCATCGACGTCGACGGCATCCACTTCGAGATGTCGACGGCCACATCGCTCGTCGCCGTGATCGGCGCAGGCAAGACGCCCGATCTCGAACAGGTACACCGTTCGATGGTCGCCGCCGTCGACTCGGAGGCCGCGCAGGAGGAACGAGCCGCGAACGCCGCGGCGGGATCCTTCCCCGCGCTGCCCGCCCCCGGCGCGCTGCGCATGATGCCGCGCGACGGCTTCTTCGCGGCGACCGAGGTGGTGCCCGCCGCTGCTGCCGTCGGTCGCGTGTCGGCCGACACGCTCGCCGCCTACCCGCCCGGCATCCCGAACGTGATCCCCGGCGAGGAGATCACCGCCGAGACCGTCGCGTTCCTGCAGGCCGTCGCCGCGTCGCCCACCGGCTACGTGCGTGGCGCGATCGATCCCCGCGTCGCCCGGTTCCGCGTGGTGCGGGCCGACTGAGCGGGATCCCGGTCCGCGGGGCACCGGGCCCCGGCGGATGAGAACATAGAACCACGACCCCAGAGACAAGGAAGTCGAACACCGATGGCACGCACACTCACGCAGCAGCTCTTCCGGGTGAAGCCGGTTCCCCGCGACGGGGGTGAGCAGGGCAGCACGCTGAAGCGCAGCATCGGCCTCTTCCAGCTCACCATGATCGGCGTCGGCGGCACGATCGGTACGGGCATCTTCTTCATCCTCTCCGAGGCCGTGCCGATCGCCGGCCCCGCCGTGATCTGGTCGTTCGTCATCGCGGGTCTCGTGGCGGGCCTCTCCGTGCTCTGCTACGCCGAGCTGGCGAGCAGCGTCCCGGTCTCGGGATCCTCGTACTCCTACGCCTACAGCACCCTCGGCGAGCTGCCCGCGATGGGCGTGGCGGCGTGCCTGCTGCTGGAGTACGGAGTGTCGACGGCCGCCGTGGCGGTCGGCTGGTCGCAGTACGTGAACCAGCTCATCAACAACCTCTTCGGCGTCGAGCTGCCGCACGCGCTGCTCTACGCGCCGGAGGAGGGCGGCATCGTCAACCTGCCCGCGATCATCCTCATCATGCTCTGCATGTTCCTGCTGATCCGCGGCACCTCGCACTCCGTCGTGGCCAACACGATCATGGTGCTCATCAAGATCGCGGTGCTGCTCTTCTTCGTGGCCGTCGGCGTCACCGGGTGGAACACCGACCACTTCGCCGATTTCGCGCCCTTCGGCTTCGCGGGTGTCATGACGGGCGCCGGCATCATCTTCTTCTCGTTCGTCGGCCTCGATGCCGTCGCCACCGCCGGCGACGAGGCGAAGAACCCGCGCCGCAATCTGCCCATCGCCCTCGTCGCCGCGCTCGTGATCGTCACCGGCGTCTACGTGCTCGTCGCGCTCACCGCTCTGGGCGCCCAGGCCACCGGAGAGTTCGAGGGGCAGGCCGCGGGGCTGTCCGCGATCCTCGAGAACATCGTCGGCGCCTCCTGGCCCGGCACCGTGGTCGCCGCGGGCGCCGTGATCTCGATCTTCAGCGTCACGCTCGTGGTGCTCTACGGGCAGACGCGCATCCTGTTCGCGATGTCGCGCGACGGCATGGCGCCCAAGATCTTCCAGCGCGTCAACTCCCGCACCATGACGCCGGTGGCCAACACCGTCATCGTCTCCATCGCGGTGTCGATCCTCGCGGGAGTGCTGCCCATCAACTTCCTCGCCGAGATGACGTCGATCGGCACCCTCGCCGCCTTCCTCGTGGTCTCGATCGCGGTCATGGTGCTGCGCAAGCGCGAGCCCGATCTCGAGCGCAAGTTCCGGGTGCCGCTGTACCCCGTGATCCCGATCCTCTCCATCATCGGCTGCCTCTGGATCATCAAGGATCTGCGTCCCATCACCATCTTCGTGTTCCTCGGCTGGACCGTGCTCGTGCTGGTGTGGTGGTGGTTCACCGGGCGCAAGAACTCGGTGCTGGGCGAGCAGATCAGGACCGGCATGATCGTGCTGGTGGGCCCCGGCAAATACCGGCTGTCGGACGCCGCCGCTGAGGAGCGCACGGGGCACGACGCGCTCGCGGGTGCGGAGGCGGACGGTGCGGGATCCGATCCCGCCCGCCCCGATTCCACCCCGCGCGATTCGTCGCAGCACGGAGAACCGCGATGAGCATCGTCGTCGGCATCGCCCCGGGTCACGAGCTGCGGGGGCCGCTGCAGCTCGGCGCCCTGCTCGCGCGCAGCTACGACCGGCGGCTCGTCGTCGCGGTGGTCAACTCGGCCGCGTGGCCGCCCAACCGCTCGCACGGCGTGGTCGACGGGGAGTACCAGGAGTTCGTGTCCGCCGAGGCGCGGTCCGTGCTCGACGAGGCGCGCGGGATCGTGCCCGGCGATCTCGCGGCCGAGTACCTGGTGCATCGCTCGTCGAGTGCGCGCCGCGGCCTGTTGGAACTGTGCGAGGCGCACGACGCGATGCGGCTGGTGGTCGGCGCGAAGGGCGAGGGCCCGGCGGGTGAGATCTCGCTCGGCTCCGTGGTGACCGGACTGCTGCACGGTGCGCGCGTTCCGGTGGCCGTGGCGCCACGCGGGTATACGGTCGCGGACTCCGCGCGCCTGGAGCGGATCACCGCGGCCTACAGCGGATCCGAGACGTCCGGCGAGCTGGTGCTGGGCGCGGCGGCCGTGGCGGCCGAGGCGGGCTGCGGGATCCGCATCGCGTCCTTCCACGCGCGCCCGCGGGCGTACGCCTCGGCCGCTGTGGGTCTCGACGCCGAGGACGGCGTGATCGCGGAGTGGGAGTCGGTGATCCGGGATGAGGTCGGGCAGTTGCTCGGCGACATCTCGCGCTTCGAGGCGCGGCCGGCATCGGTGTCGGTGGCGGTCGGCGCCAGCGCGGGCTGGCACGAGGCGCTGCGGGCGATCGACTGGCGTGCGGCGGAGGTGCTGCTGGTCGGGTCGAGCAGCCTCGGGCCGCTCGCCCGGATCTCGCTGGGCTCGCACGCCGTGAAGATCATGCGGCACTCGCCGGTGCCCGTGGTCGTGGTGCCGCGGCGCGCAACCGAGGAGTATACGGCGCAGGCCCCTGTCTCCGGTTGAGCGGGGCTGCGCCGGGTGAGTGAGGCTGCGCCGGGTGAGTGAGGCGCAGCCGAGTCGAAACCCTCCCCGTCATCCTGCGTCCGTGGGCCTCCCCGTCATCCTGCGGCCGCGGAGCGGATCGCAGGATCCACCACCCCGTCGAACACCCTTCGCTCACACGTCACCGTCCCAGGGGCCTTTCCACGAAGTCTCCACAGATTCGCCCTCGCGGCCGCCGCGCCGGGCATCGACCGCTCATGCTTGTTCGCATGACCGCCTCAGACCCCCGTATCGATCCCGACCGCGCCCTCGCCACCGACGCCGATCTGCAGGATCAGCTCGGTCTCCTGCTGGAGCGGGCGACCCACCGCCAGCTCTGGTTGCTGCTCCTCGACCACGAGCGCCGCCTCGCCGAGCCGCTCATGCCGATGGACGACCACCCGGCGTCGCCGCACGCGCTCTGCGACGTGAGCGACTTGGGGCTGGTGCCCTTTGCGCAGGTGCTCGTGCACCGCGCCCGCATCGTCTGCGGATTGGTGGGCGCTCGGGAGTTCGTGTTCGTCTGGGAGCGGTGCGGGTCGGAGCGCTTCACTGCAGACGACTGCGAGTGGGCTCGCGCGATCGCCGCAGAGGCCGGGGAATGCGGTGCCCCCTCGGATGACGCACCCGTCGCTCCGCTGCGCGCCCAGTTCGTGCTCCACGATACCGGCATCCGGCAGCTCACCCCTGACGACTACGCGTAGGCGACTCACCAGAGCAGCAGTGGTTGCCCCAGCGCGACCGTCTCCGCGGCCTGGAGCCATGAGGGCGGTGAAGATGCAGGTCGCGAAGACGCATCTCAACTCCCCGGAGTGGCGGTTCGATGGTGAGTTCTCGGATGCAAGCGTTGGCCGAACGCCGGGCCCGTAGCCGGCGTCGGCCGCGGGACCCGCCGGCCTGCGGCGTTTTGAGTTCCGCGCCGGGATCGGGTAAAGTTATCTCTCGGTGCTGATCTCCCCGGAGCTCAGATTTCCGCCTTGGGATATGGTGTAATTGGCAACACTACGGTTTCTGGTACCGTCATTCTAGGTTCGAGTCCTGGTATCCCAGCGATACAAGCCCTGATCTTCCGAGCGAAGGTCAGGGCTTTGTGCTGTGCCACGACACCGCTCTCACGGGTGAGGGGTGCCGGCGGGGTACCGGCGATACGAGTCGCCGGAGAAGCCGCTGCTCGCCGAGTACGAGAACGATCCTGGAATCCGGTCGACCCGTTCGGCCGCGCAGTGGACTCCCCGTCCATGGGTTCTTCTCTCGCTGACGAATCATACCCGTGAGATCCGCGACGATGCGTGGTTCTGACTCGTGGTCGGCCGGGAGTCGAACACGATGAGCCCGAGCCCGATGGACAGCACGGCGAGGCCGAGCCAGTCCTGACGGGTCGGCGCGGGCTCCGGAGCAGCCGATGCGGGGGCCATGATCAGGCCAGTGCGGCTTCGGCGGGTGCGGATACGGGCTGAGCCGTGCTGCGCATCACCGCACGGCGGAGCGCCACGAAGAAGACGATCATCCCGGCTGTGATTGCGATGTGGCCGAGGCCCGCGATTCCCGCGATCATCGCGCTCGACTCTCGGCCGAGCACGGTGAGACTGCCGTGCCAGATGAGCATGCCGGAGGTGAGGATCACGCCGGCGTTGTAGAGCCAGAGGAACCAGGCGAACAGCCTCGGGCTGCGGGAGATCGCGAAGACCTTCTCGAGGACGAGCACGATCAGCAGCACGATGAAACCGAGGGTGAGCAGATGCGTGTGGGCGAGGCCGAGCTGCGTGAACCGGCCCTCGGGGAAGTCGTTGAGCTTGGTGAACTCGCGGTAGAACAGGCCGGAGGCGACGCCTGCGATCATGTAGACGAATGCGGCGTTGAGGAGCTTCTTCACGGGGGATTCCTTTCGAACAGGGGGATCTGCGGGGCTAGATGAGGCCGGTTTCTTGTGCAAGGTGGATCGCGCGGGAGCGGCTGTCGACGCCGAGCTTCGTGAAGATGTGCGCGATATGACTCTTCACCGTCGCCTCCGTGACGAACAGTGCGCGGGCGATGTCCTTGTTCGCGGACCCCGTCGACATGAGTCGCAGCACCTCGAGTTCGCGACCGGTGAGGCGCGGCAGCGGATTCCGCATGCCCTGGAGCACTCGGCCGGCGAGGTCGGGAGCGAGGAACATCTCACCCGCGGCGGCCCGGTGAATGCCCTCGATGATCACCTCGGGTGCGACGTCCTTGAGCAGGTAGCCGGTAGCGCCGGCCTCGATCGCTCCGAGAATCTCGGCGTCGCGGTCGAACGTCGTGAGCATGAGCACGGCGGGGGCCGGATCGAGTGCGCGGAGCGCGGCGGTGGTCTGGATACCGTCGATCCCCGCACCGAGACGGAGGTCGCAGAGCACGACGGCGGGGTGGAGATGGGCTGCGAGCGCGACGGCCTCTTCGCCGGTGGCGGCTTCGCCGATGACGTGTACGGTGTCGGTCTCGAGCACGGCGCGAAGTCCACTGCGCACGACGGGATGGTCGTCGACGAGCAGGACGGTGGTGGTCATGGCGTCTCCTCTGCGGCCGGCTCGGTGCCGGAGGCTCGCGTCGTGGTGGTCTGATGGATCGGGAGGTGCACCGAGACCGCGGTGCCCTCGCCCGGGCTGCTCTCGACATCGAGGCCGCCGCCGAGCTCGCGCAGTCGAGCGCGCATGAACCTGAGTCCGTAGCTCGACGTCGCGGATCCGGGATCGGCGGCCCGTTCCCATGCGGAGACGTCGAAGCCGGCACCGTCGTCGATGAGATCGAGACGCACCGCGGAACCCGAATCGATGAGACTCATCACGACCCGGGTGGCGCCCGCGTGCAGGCGCACGTTCGCGAGCGCGGACTGCGCCGTGCGCAGCAGGGCGACCTCCACCTCGGTGGGCAGTGCGGGCAAGCCCTCGTCGACGTGCAACTCGGTGCGCAGGCCTGTCTCGTCATGGGCACGGGCGAGCATGCGGCTGAGCGCCGCGGCAAGCGCGTTGTCCTCGAGCTCTGCGGGGGCCAGCGCGGCGACGATGCGCCGCACATCGGAGAGGCTGTCGCCCGCCAGGGTCTCGACCTGTTCGAGGGTGCGCCCCGCATCGGCGTCGTCCGTGCGGCCGGCTCCAGCGTGGGCGAGCAGCCGGATCGAGGAGAGCGCCTGCGCGATCGTGTCGTGGATGTCCCGGGAGATGCGAGTGCGCTCCGCGACCGCGCCCGATTCGCGCTGCACGTGCGCCAGTTCGTCCTGCAGATCGGACATCTCTCGCTGAGCTCTCGTGAGGGAGGCCACCAGGCGCTCGCGTTCGGCGGCGTCCCGCAGGAGCTGGAGGTAGCCGCGGGAGATCCCGAATGTGAAGATCCCGCCGATGAGGGGCCCGAACACGTTCGCGTAGCTCGTGGTCCCGTGATGCAGGATCGGAGCGACGAGCACCACCGCGAGCACCGCGCCGGAGAACAGCAGCCCCCACGGGACGGGCAGCAGGTGCCCGGCGAGCAGCCAGAGCAGGAACGCGATCCACACGAACTCCGCGGACACCGCGACCGCGGCGACCCAGATCACCGCGAAGCCGACCAGCCACCAGACGACGATCTGCCGTGAACGAGTTCGAGACGGCAGGATCGTTCCGGCCGTGTGCCAGGCGAGGATCGCGAGGCCCGCGACGGTCGCGGCTGCGACCGGAGTGCCGTCGCCGATGGCGCGGATCGCTCCGATGAGGGTGAGGACGACGGCGATGAGGTGCTGCCCGATCTCCATCGCCCGCACGGTCGAGCCGGCGGTTTCCGGCCCGACCCGGTCAGTGCGCGTCAGCGGCGCGTTCACGAGGTTCATACGTCAATTCTCCCCGGCCCGGGCGCCCGGGCCACCAGATCCGGTCTCCGACCAGTGCGAAGATGGCCGGCACGATCACGGTGCGCACCACCAGCGTGTCGACGATCACGCCCACGCCCACGATCAACCCGAGCTGTCCGAGCGTGACGAGCGGCAGCACGCCGAGGGCGGCGAACACCGCCGCGAGCACGATGCCTGCGCTCGTGATCACGCCGCCGGTGTGGGCGACCGCTGCAACCATTCCCTCCCGGGTTCCGTGCATCGCGGCCTCGGATCGAGCGCGGTGCACGAGGAAGATCGTGTAGTCGATGCCCAGCGCGACGAGGAAGAGGAACGCCAGCAGCGGGACCTGCAGATCGAGCGCGGGCTGGCCGAGCAGCACCCGGCTCAGCCATGCGCCGGCACCGATCGCGGCGACCGCACTTGCGAGGTTGGCAGCCAGCAGCAGCACCGGGGCGATCAGCGAGCGCAGCAGGATGAGGAGTACGAGGAAGCTCACCGCGAGCACGAGCGGCGCGATCAGGCGGAGATCCTGCAGGTTGCCGGTGCGGGCGTCGAGATCGGTCGCGACCGCGCCGCCCACGACCGCATCCGCACCCGGCACCTCGTGCACGGCGTCGCGCAGTTCCGTGATCTGCGCGAGGCTGTCGGCGGAGCTCGGCGTGTACTCGCTCGTCACCATGATCTTCGTCAGCGACGCGTCGTCCGCTGTGCCGACGGGATGGGCGCGGACCACACCCTCCACGTCGCTCGCCGCCGCGACGACCGCGTCGGCCTCCGGGCTGTTGGCGACGATGAAGATGGGCTGTGCTTCTCCGGGTGGGAAGTGCTCCGAGAGCACCTCCAACCCCGTCGCGGACTCGGACTGCACGCGGAACTTCTCGATCTGGTCGAGACCGACCGAGGTGCCGAACAGGCCCGTCGTCATGACCGCGAGCAGTGCGAGGCCCGCGAGCAGACTCGCCGCGGGACGCCGCACGACGCGCGTCGCGATCCTCCGCCACGCACCGCCCGGTCGGCGAGCGCCGCCCGGTCGGGGAGCGTCGCCCGGTCGGGGCACGAACGGCCAGAACACCTTCCGCCCGCACACCGCCAGCAGCGGCGGCAGCAGGAACAGCACGGCGCCGAGCGCCACCAGCAAGCCGATCGCGGAGGAGACGCCGAGCCCGTGCGTCCCCGGAATCACCGCGAGCACGAGCGTGAGCAACGCGAGCACGACCGTGAGGTTCGAGGCGAGGATCGCCGGCAGGGTCTTGCGCCACGCCGCGCTGAGCGCCACTCGGTGGTGCTCTGTCGACTGGAGTTCCTCCCGGTAGCGGGAGATCAGCAGGAGTGCGTAGTTGGTGCCCGCGCCGAACACGAGCACGCTGATGATGCCCGCATCGAACTGCAGATTCCAGGCCGCGCCCGCCGCGGCGGTCAGACGCCCCGCGAGTCCGTCCGCGAGCCCGACGGCGACCAGCGGGATGAGCCACAGCACCGGCGACCGGTAGGTGACGATCAGGAGCGCGGCGACGATCAGGATCGTCACCAGCAGCAGCGTGACGTCGGCGCCCGCGAATGCGGCTGCGACGTCCGCCCCGAATGCAGGCCCGCCGGTCACCAGCAGTGACATCCCCGTCGGCGTATGGCCTGCGATATCCGTGCGCAGTTCTTTGATCAGCGCAGCCGTGTCGGTGTTCGTCTCACCGACCTCGATCGGTGTGACCAGGACCGCAGCCTTCCCGTCATCGCTCAGCATCGGCCCGGTCGAGCCTGCGTCGGCGTGGACATCGAGCACCGGGAGGAGATCCTCGAGATCCTCGACCTCGCCTTCCGAGACCGTCGCACCGTCGTCGCGGGATGCGACGACGAGCACGGACTGACGGTCTGCATTCGGGAACTCCGCCATCAACTCGCTCGCGCGCGTCGACTCCGCGGTCGCGGGGGCCTGATCGTTGCGTTCCGGGGCGTTCGCCGACCCGAATGCGCCGAACAGGGCCGCCATGACCAGCACGACGAGACCGAGCGACCCCCACGCCCCGCCGCGCGAGGTCAGCCGGTCGGAGAAGTGTCTGCGAAGAGGAACTGCCATGCCATCCACTTCACCAGGCACGGCTCCGCGCGGCATCGCGAACAGTATTGATGTGCATCTCCACCTTTTGGATGATGCACTCGCGCCTCAGCGCCTCAGCGCCTCAGCGCCTCAGCGCGTCGTCGCGTCGTCGCCGGCGCTCCGTCGCGGATCGAATCGTCGATCGTGGAGAGCGGTGCGCCGACCCGGTAGCCGGCGCCGCGGTGGTCGTCGGGCAGGCGATCTCCCGCGCCGAAGAGCTTGTCGCGCAGCGTGCCGGGGGCGTACTCGGTCGGGTAGACGCCGCGCCGCTGCAGCTCGGGCACCACGTGCTCGACCACGTCCTCGAAGGTGCCGGGGGTGACGGCGTAGGCCAGGTTGAAGCCGTCGACGCCGGTTTCGGCGATGATCCGCTCCATCTCGTCGGCGACGGTCGCCGCCGACCCCACGACGGTCGCGCCGAGGCCCGCGATGCCGTTGCGCTCGACCATGTCGCGCACGGTCCACGCGCGGCCGTCGGGATTGTCGGCCTGGAATGCCGCGACCGTCGACTGGATCGCGTTGCTCTCGACGTTGCCGAGGGGCTCGTCGAGGTCGTACTTCGAGAGATCCACCCCCATCCAGCCCGACAGGAACGTGAGCGCCCCCTCGGGGCTGACGTACGACAGGTACTCCTCGTGCTTCTTCTGCGCGAGCTCGTCGGTCTCGTCGACGATGATCGTGAGGAGCAGGTAGATCTTGGCCGCGTCGGGGGAGCGGCCCGCCTCGACGAGTCCGGAGCGGATCGCGTCGACGCTCTTCCTGGCGACGGCGTTCGTGGGCGACGCGATGAAGATCGCCTCCGCGTGCCGTGCGGCGAAGCGGATCCCGCGGGGCGACGCGCCCGCCTGGAACACGAGGGGAGTGCGCTGGGGAGAGGGCTCGGAGAGGTGGATCCCGGGAACCGTGAAGTGCGTGCCGTGGTGCCCGATGTGGTGCACCTTGTCGGGCTCGGCGAACACCCCGCGCTCCCGATCCCGCACCACCGCGTCGTCCTCCCACGACCCCTCGAGCAGTTTGTAGACCACCTCGAGGTACTCGTCGGCGTGGTCGTAGCGCTGGTCGTGCTCGAGCTGATCCGCCTGCCCCAGGTTGCGCGCCGCCGAGGGCAGGTATCCCGTCACCACGTTCCAGCCCACACGCCCCTTCGTGAGGTGGTCGAGCGTCGACAGCCGCCGCGCGAACGGCACCGGGTGCTCGAAGGCGGTGCCCGCGGTGATCCCGAAGCCGACGTGCTCGGTGACCGCCGCCATCACCGCCGCCAGCTGCACGGGATCGTTGACCGGGACCTGCGCGCCGTTGCGGATCGCCGCGACATCGTTGCCGCCGAACACGTCGTAGGTGCCGAGCACATCGGCGATGAAGATGCTGTCGAACAGCCCGCGCTCGGCGATTCGGGCCAGGTTCGTCCAGTACTCGATGTCCGTGTAGCGCCAGGCCTGGTCGTCGGGGTGGCGCCAGAGGCCGGAGCTCTGGTGGGCGACGCAGTTCATGTCGAAGGCGTTGAGTCTGATCTGCTTGCGCTGCTCTGGTGCGGACACGGGTGGTACTCCTTCGCGGACGGGAGGCCGGCGCAGCGGGTGCGCGGCCGGCTGCTCAGAAGCTACCTGAGCCCGTCGCGCGATGCATGCTGTGTTCCACTGTGTTGCATCACGAGACGTTATGTTTCATCGCGGCTTGCGCAGTCGACGACGGGCGCTGCGGGGTTCGGATCCGCTGCGCTCGACCGGCGCCGGCAACCGCTGATTGAGCGAGCGGAGCGAGTCGAGATCTGGGACCGGTGCGGTTGCGCTCGGTCACCCGGCGGAAGCGCCTAGTCTTCGGGCGTGAAGCTCAGCGACAGCGAGTTCATGCAGTAGCGCTGGCCGGTGGGCGTGCCGAAGCCGTCGGGGAAGACGTGGCCCAGGTGGCCGCCGCAGCGCGCGCAGCGCACCTCGGTGCGCTCCATGCCGAGCGATTTGTCCTCGAGCAGTTCGACGGCCTCGGGGCGCACCGAGTCGTAGAAGCTCGGCCAGCCGCAGTGCGAATCGAACTTGGTGCCGCTCTCGAAGAGCTCGTTGCCGCAGCCGGCGCAGGTGTAGAAGCCCGCGCGCTCCTCGTCGAGCAGCTCGCCCGTCCAGGCGCGCTCGGTCCCGGCTTGGCGCAGCACCGCGTACTGCTCCTCGCCGAGCTGCTCGCGCCATTCCTCTTCGGACTTCTCGACTTCGTAACCCATGCTCCCGATTCTACCGCGTCGCCCTGCGCCAGCGGGGGTGCGGGCGGGCTGCCGGCGCGCTTCATGACGCCCCGTGACACCGGCGCGGGATCCCGATCGCGACGCGCCCCTACGCTGGAGTGCATGACCGACTCGCGTTCGCAATCGACCTATCAGGTGCGTCTCGCGTGGGGATCCGACGGGCTCGCTCGGCTGGCCGAGGCGGGTGTCGTCGTGATCATCGACGCGATCCCCGACGCTCGCGGCTCCTCGGAGGCGCTCCTGGATCAGGCGGCCGCGCTGCCGCACGGCCCCGCCGTGTTCTCGGGATCGCTGCGCAACGCGACTGCGACCGCGAAGGCGATCACCCAGGAGCAGCTGACGCGCGGCGGCCGCACGGCGATCAACCTCGTGCTCGCGGGCGACGACGGTGTGTTTGCCGTCGAGGACTACCTCGCGGCGGGCGCCATCGGCGACGCGCTGTCGGCGCTCGGAATCGACCACTCCGCGCCCGACGTCGCGGTGGCGACCGAGGGGTTCCGCCCGCTCACCCGGGCGCTCAAGCACCTGCTGTCCGCGAGTGCCGCGGGCCTCGCCCTCACCGAGGCGGGCCGCCGCGACGAGGTCGCGGCGGCGGCGCAGCTCGACGCCGAGGACGAGGCGCGTCGGGTCGGCGGATAGACGGGTCCGTTCTCGGTCGTGCTGCGCGCGGCGAAGCAGGTCGTGCTGCACGCGGCGAAGCAGGTCATGCTGCGCGAGCGGAGCGAGTCGCAGCATCCACGGGCGCGGATCCTGCGACTCGTTCCTCACGCAGGATGACGCGGAGGAGATCGGGTTTCGACTCGGCTTCGCCTCGCTCGACCTGCGGCGCGCTTACCGCGCGACGACCTGGCGCTTCGACGAGATCACGCCGGTGTCGAAGCCGGCGAGGTGCAGGCCTCCGTGGAAGCGGGCGTGCTCGATCTTGATGCAGCGGTCCATGACCACCTCGAGGCCGGCCTCCTCGGCGATCGCGGCGGCCTCCTCGTTCCACGAGCCGAGCTGCAGCCACAGCGCCTTCGCGCCGACCTCGACGGCCTCGCGGGCGACGCCGGGCAGATCTTCGTCCCTGCGGAACACGTCGACGATGTCGGGCACGACCGGCAGATCCGCGAGCGAGGCGTAGGCGGGACGCCCGAGGATCTCGTCGGCGCGCGGGTTCACGAAGTACACCTCGTACGGCGAGCTCGACAGCAGGTAGGTGCCGACGAAGTAGCTCGCGCGCGCGGGGTTGCTCGACGCGCCGACGATCGCGATCGACGTCGCGCGGCTGAGGATCCCGAGGCGCGCGGCGGCCGTCGGACCCTGCCAGGTGCGCTCGGCGTGCGCCGGACCCGAAGGCTGCGCCGAGGGCTGCGCCGGGAGCGCGCAGGCGGAGCCCGCCGCGGACGGAACGGAATTCTGGGTGTCGCTCATCGCTGCTCTCCTGTCGCGAGGGTGAGGGCCTGATCCAGATCCCACACGATGTCCTCCGGATCCTCGATGCCCACCGAGATTCTGATGAGGTCTGCCGGCACGCCGGCGGCCTCGAGCTGTTCGGCGGTGAGCTGCTGGTGGGTCGTCGATCCGGGGTGGATCACGAGCGTGCGCGCGTCGCCGATGTTGGCGAGATGGCTCGCGAGCTGCAGCGACTCGATCAGCTTCTCTCCGGTGGCCCGGGCGGCCTGCAGGCGCTCGGCCTCCGAGGCGAAGGATCCCGACGGCCGCACGCCGAAGGCGAACACCGATCCCGGGCCGAGGGGGAAGTACTTCTGGGCGCGATCCCGGTGCGGATGCCCGTCGAGGCCCGCCCACGTCACGAACGACACCCGCGGATCGTTTGCCAGCCACTCGGCCACGACCCGGGCGTTCGCCACGTGGGCGTCGATGCGCTGGGGGAGCGTCTCGACGCCCTGCAGCAGGTTGAACGCGGCCTGCGGGCTGAGCGCCGGGCCGATGTCGCGCAGCTGCTCGCTGCGGAGCTTGGTGAGGAAGCCGTACTCGCCGAAGTTGTCCCACCACTTGATGCCGCCGTAGGACTCGACGGGCTCGGTCATCGTGGGGAACTTGCCGTTGCCCCAGTCGAAGGTGCCCGCCTCGACGACGATGCCGCCGAGGGTGGTGCCGTGACCGCCCAGGAACTTCGTGACTGAGTGGATCACGATGTCGGCGCCGTGCTCGATGGGACGCAGCAGGTACGGCGTGGCGAGCGTGGCGTCGACGACGAGCGGGATCCCGGCCTCGTGGGCGACGGCCGCGAGGCCCTCGAGATCCGAGATCTCGCCGCCGGGGTTGCCGATCGCCTCGACGTAGAGCACCTTCGTGTTCGCGCGGATCGCCTTGCGGAACTCCTCGGGATCGGAGCTCGCCACGAAGGTGGTGTCGACGCCGAAGCGGCGCAGCGTCACGTCGAGCTGCGTCACGGTGCCGCCGTAGAGCTGCGCCGAGGCGACGACGTGGTCGCCATGGCCCACGAGCGCGGCGAAGGTGATGAACTCTGCAGACATGCCGCTCGCCGTGGCGACCGCGCCGATGCCGCCCTCGAGCGATGCGATGCGCTCCTCGAGCGCGGCGACCGTGGGATTGCCGATGCGCGAGTAGATGTTGCCGTACTTCTGCAGCGCGAAGAGATTCGCGGCGTCCTTCGCGTCGTCGAACACGAACGACGTGGTCTGGTAGATCGGCACGGCGCGCGCGCCGGTGGTGGCATCGGGCGTGCCGCCCGCGTGGAGGGCTCGGGTGCGGAACCCGAACTGGTGCTCGCTCATGTGGTCTCCTTCGCTGAAACGTGGTGCTGCTGGGCCAGGCGCACGGCCTCGCGCACGCCGTCGACGGCCCAGGGGTTCTGCAGGCTGGTGGTATCGCCGAGCGTATCGCCCTGCCACAGCTGCGCGAGCAGCCGCCGCAGGATCTTGCCCGAGCGGGTCTTGGGCAGCTCGGGCACGCGCACGACGATCTTCGGCTTGGCGATCGGCCCGATGTCGCGCGCCACCTGTGCGCGCAGCTCGTCGTGGGCCGCCTCGCCCGCCGCGCCGTCGACCACGAAGGCGGCGACCGCCTGGCCGGTGAGCGGATCGGAGACCCCGGTCACGCCGGCCTCGCCCACCGCCGGGTGCGCCACGAGCGACGACTCGATCTCGATCGTCGAGAGGCGGTGGCCCGAGACGTTCACCACGTCGTCGAGGCGGCCGAGGATCCAGATGCAGCCGTCGGCGTCGATCGTCGCGCCGTCGCCCGCCACGTAGTAGGCGCCGTGCTCGCCGCGCCCCGCGAACGGAGCCCAGTACGAGTCGCGGTAGCGCTCGGGGTCGCCCCACACCGTGCGGGCCATGCCGGGCCACGGGCGGCGCGCGACGAGCGCGCCCGCGCGGCCGGGGGCGACGGGATCGCCGGCCTCGTCGACCACCGCGATGTCGATCCCGGGCAGCGCGACGGTCGCCGATCCGGGCTTCAGCGTCGTGACCCCCGGCAGCGGCGCGATCATCGCGGCGCCCGTCTCCGACTGCCACCAGGTGTCGACCACGGGCGTCTCGTCGCGCCCGAAGTTGCGGCGGAACCACACCCACGCCTCGGGGTTGATCGCCTCGCCGACGGTGCCGAGCAGGCGGATCGAGGAGAGGTCGTGGCTGCCCGGCTGTCCGGCACCCGGCAGCTCGTCGCCGAACCAGGTCATGAAGGTGCGGATGAGCGTGGGGGCCGTGTAGTAGACGGTGACGCCGTAGCGCTCGATGATCTCGAGGTGCCGCTCGCGGTGCGGGGCGTCGGGCGTGCCCTCGTAGATCACCTGGGTCAGCCCGTTCGAGAGCGGCCCGTAGATCTCGTAGGTGTGGGCCGTGACCCACGCGAGATCGGCCGTGCACCAGTGCACGTCGTCGGGCTTGGCGTCGAAGTGCGCCCAGTGCGCCCAGCTGGCGTGCGTGAGATAGCCGCCGGAAGTGTGCACGAGGCCCTTGGGCTTGCCGGTGGTGCCCGAGGTGTAGATGATGAAGAGCGGGTGCTCGGCATCGAAGGCCTCGGCGTCGTGCGTGTCGGGCTGCGCGTCGATCGCGTCGTGCCACCAGAGGTCGCGGCCGTCGGTCCAGGGCACGTTCTGGCCGGTGCGGCGCACGACGAGCACGTGCTCGAGCGCGGGCAGATCCCGCACCGCCTCGTCGGCGATCGACTTGACCTCGACCTGCGTGCCGCGCCGGTGCTGGCCGTCGCTCGTGACGAGCAGCTTGGCCCCGGTGTCCTCGAGGCGGAAGCGCACGGCCTCGGCAGAGAAGCCGCCGAAGACGAGCGAGTGCACGGCGCCGATCCTCGCGCAGGCCAGCGCGATGACGACGGTCTCGACGAGCACCGGCAGGTAGACGACCACCCGGTCGCCCGGCTCGATGCCGAGCGCGGTGAGTCCGTTCGCGGCGCGCGCCACCCGGCGCTGCAGCTCGGCGTAGGTGACCGCCTGCCGGTCGCCCGGCTCGCCCTCGAAGAAGAGCGCGACCCTGCCGCCCCGCCCGGCCGCGACGTGCCGGTCGAGGCAGTTCGCGGCGACGTTGAGCCGGCCGCCCGCGAACCAGGTCGCCTCCGGAATGGTCAGGCTGGCCGGCGCGCCGTTCGCTCCGGCAACGGCGACCGGAGGCGCCCACGTGTGCGCCGTGCGCCACCGCTCGGCCCAGTCGAGGCGCTCGGCCGCACGCTCCCAGAATGCGATCGGATCAGCGCTCGCGAGCTCGTAGACCGAGGCGTCGACGTTCGCCTGCGCGGCGAACTCGGGGGACGGCGCAAAGGAGCGCGTCTCGCTGAGACGCGCCTCGGCATCGGCCTCGGCCGCAGTGCCGGTCGTGACCGTGCCGCTCACATCCACCTCTTCAGCACGGCCTTCTCGAACAGCACGAGGATCGCGTTGGTGATGGTGCCGAGCAGGGCCAGAAGCACGATGGCGAGCAGGATCCGGTCCACGCGACCCGTCTGTTGCGAGTCGTTGAGCATCCAGCCGAGGCCCATCGACGCGGCGATCAGCTCGGCGGCGACCAGGAACAGCCAGGCCTGGGCGAGCGCGAGGCGCAGGCCCGAGACGACCGAGGGTACGACGGCGGGCAGCTGCACGGTGCGGAACAGCGACCAGCCGCGCAGCCCGAAGGTGCGGCCCGCCTCGACGAGCTGCGGGTCGACGTGGCGCAGGGCGTCGGCCACGGTGGTGTAGACCGGGAAGAAGGCGCCGATCGAGATGAGGATGATCTTCGACTCCTCGCCCACCTGGAACCAGAGGATCAGCAGCGGCACCCACGCGAGCGAGGGAACGGCGCGCAGCGCCACGAGCGTCGGGGCGAGCAGCACGGCGCCGGCGCGCGACAGGCCGACGATCGCCGCGAACGCCAGGGCGATGACCGAGCCGCACAGGAATCCGATGAAGACGCGCTGCACCGAGATGGCGATGTGCAGCCAGAGCTGGCCGCGCTCGATCAGGTCGATCGCCGCCTCGACCACCGACCACGGCCCGGGCAGCCGGTACGGCGGCACGATGCCGGTCGCCGTGACGAACTGCCACACCGCGAGGATGACGAGCGGAACGACGAAGCCGCCCGCGATTCTCACCCAGGTACGCGACCAGATGGGCAAACGCAGGGGTGTGCGCTGCTGCGCCACCCCTGCGGTGCCGGTCGCGCGCCCGGGAGCGCTCGCGACCGCGGTCGATCCAACGGTCATTCGGTCGCCTTGAGCGCGAACTCGTCGTGCACGATCGTGGCGATCGCCTCGTCGAGCGCCTCCTGGCCGCCGGCGACGTCGCCCGACTCGGCGATGATCGGCGAGATCTTGGTGAGCACGGCCAGCTGATCGTCGCCGGGCACGCCCGAGACGTCGAGGTTGGAGCGTTCGGCGATCACGGTCTTCGCGACCTCGAGGTCGATCGAGGCGGCATCGGCGAGCAGCTGCGCCACCTCATCGGGGTGCGCGAGCGCCCAGACCCGGGCATCCTCGTAGGCGTCGACGACCACCTGGGCCACGTCGGCGTGATCGGTGATGAACTCCTCGGTGGCGTTGAGGAAGCCGTAGGTGTTGAAGTCGACGTTGCGGTAGATGAGCTGCGCGCCCGACTCGGCCTCGGCCGCCGCCATGATCGGGTCGAGCCCGCTCCAGGCCTGCACCGATCCGCCGTCGAGCAGTGCGCGGCCGTCGGCGTGCTGCACGTTCTGCACCTCGACGTCGTCGACGCCGAGGCCGGCCTCCTCGAGCGCCTGCAGCAGGAAGAAGTAGGGATCGGTGCCCTTGGTCGCCGCGATGGACTGCCCCTCCAGCTGCGCCACATCGGTGATGCCGCTGTCGGCGCCGACCACGATGGCCGACCACTCGGGCTGGGAGTAGATGTCGATCACCTGGATGGGGGAGCCGTTGGCGCGGGCGAAGAGCGCGGCCGATCCGGCCGTCGATCCCACGTCGACCGAGCCGGAGCGCAGCATCTCGTTGGCCTTGTTGCTGCCGGCGGACTGCAGCCACTCGACCTCGACCGAGTCTCCCAGGGCCTCCTCGATGAGGCCCTGGTCCTTGACGACGAGGCTGAGCGGATTGTAGGTCGCCCAGTCGACCGCGAGGGTGCTGGTCGACCACTCGCCGCCCTCGGCGGCTGCGGCGTCGGCGTCGGTGCCGCCCTCGCCCGGCACGCAGCCGGTCAGGGCGAGTGCCAGCGCTCCAGCGGCGGCGATGGCGGGGGCGAGGCGTCGGGTGAGGGTGTGGGTGCTCATGCGTTCTCCTGTGTGGTGAGCTTGTGCACGCCCAGCCCGTCGAGCAGGCTGGTGCGCAGATCGGTGAAGGTGCGCGCCCCGCGGTCGCGCGGGCGCGCACCGGGAACGGACACGAGGCGGGCGATCGACCCCGTCGTGCGGGGGGCATCGGCCGCGGTCTCGGGTGCGAGATCGGGGGTGCGGGCCGAGCCCAGGGCGCCGAGGCCCGAGGTCGATCCGAGGGCGACCACCTGGGCGCGCGGGCGCTGCGGCTCGGCCTGGGCCGCGTGCAGGTTGCGCAGCAGCAGCACGTGGTCGGCGAGGTAGAGGGCCTCTTCGACATCGTGGGTGACGAGCACGATCGTGGTCGGCTGCGCGCGGTGGATGTCGAGCAGCAGGTCGTGCATCTTCAGCCGGGTGAGCGCGTCGAGGGCGCCGAACGGCTCGTCGAGCAGCAGCACGCGGGGGCTGCGGGCGAGCGCGCGGGCGAGCGAGGCGCGCTGCGCCATGCCTCCCGAGACCTCCCGGGGGCGCTGGTCGGCGGCGTGCGTCAGCCCGACGAGCTCGAGCAGCTCGGCGACGCGCTCCCTGCCCGGGCGGCCGCGGGTGCCGCGGGGCAGGCCGAGCGCGACGTTCTGGGCGATCGTGCGCCACGGCAGCAGGCGCGGCTCCTGGAAGGCGATCGCGGTGGAGTCGTCGTGAGCTCTGACCTCTTCATCGTCGAGCGCGATCGAGCCGGCGGTGGGGGAGTCGAGCCCGCCGATGAGGCGCAGCAGCGTCGACTTGCCGCACCCCGACGGGCCGACGACGGCGATGATCTCGCCGGCGGTCACGTCGAGGGTGAGATCCCGCAGCACGGTGCGGGCGCCGTCCTTCGTGGGGAACGTGCGCTCGACGCCGGCGACGTGCACCCGCCCCGCGGGCGGGGTCGCTGCCGAGGCCGTAGAAGCGGCCGCGGTCGTTCCGTGATGTTCCGGCATAGTTCACTACCCTGGCGAATCGCCTGCGGATCGCGAAAGACGCCCGTAACACAGTGACGTAATCGGTGCGGGTTCTCGGTCTTGCCGCGGTCGCTCCGGTCGTCCCCCGTCATCCTGCGCGCAGTCGCAGGATCCACGCGCGAGCGCCCCCGTGTCATCCTGCGCGCAGTCGCAGGATCCATACCCCAGGAATCCCACCGCCGCCGGCAGGATCCACACCCTCCGCGCGATTCCGTGTGCGGCGCTGCCGCGCACGCGAGCGCCGTTCGGTGCATTCGCCCCGAAACCTGCCAGACTGACCCCATGCCCTCCTCACGAACCCCGCTCTCGACCCTCACGGGCGTCGCGCTCATCGTCCTGCCGCTCCTCGCCTGGGCGTTGAAGCTCTTCTCCTTCGGCTGGATGATGGTGTTCATCCTCTTCGGGCCGATCCTGCTGCTCATCGCCGGGTATGTGCTGCAGATCGTGGTCGCCGCGCAGGGGTTCCTCTCGAAGCGGGAGCTGTTCAGGGCTGCGAAGCCCCGCGCGACGGTCGCAGCGTGGGTCACCTCGCTCGGCGTGCTCGCGCTCGGCGTCTTCATGCCCGACGGCGGCGACATGGACTACGGTTCGACCTTCCAGGTCTGGGCGGGCGCGTACGGGCCGAACAGCGAGGCGGTGCACGCCGCCACCGATGCGCTGAACTCCGTCGTCGCCACGGGCGCGGCTCTGCTGTGGATCGCAGGGTTCGTCTGGCTGCTGGTCGAGTGGATCGCGGCGCTCATCCGCCGGCGCCGCGCCGCCCGCCCCGCCGGTTGAGCGGAGCGCAGCGGAGTCGAAACCCGATCCAGCGCCCACCCCGTCATCCTGCGCGATGAGAGAGTCCTGTCATTCTGCGCGACGAAGGAGTCGCAGAATCCATATACCGAGCCGTCCGCCGGTTGAGCGGAGCGACGCAGGAGCGGAGTCGAAACCCGATCCCGCGCCCACCCCGTCATCCTGCGCGAAGTCGCAGGATCTACCCCCTCAACCGCTCGATCTCGGCGCTCACGTTCTCCCGCGCCCGCCGCTCCCAGAGGAGCTGCGCAGCGCCGGTGCGGTAGATGGCGGGCTGCTCGAGGTAGCTGCTGAGGATGCTGGATCGACCGGACGCGAAGTCGGCTTCGGGCACGTGCGCGTACTCGGCGCGCACCGCGACCGAGTACTGCTCGTAGCGGTGCGGGGGAGCGGCGAAGATGGAGAGGTCCGCGTCGAGCAGGTGGGCGAGCGGTGCTGCGGGATCCGGAACCTCACGCGCCGGGATCGTGGCGACGATGAACTCGCCCACCTGGCTCACCAGATCCGGGTCGATGCCGAGACCGCTGAGAGAAGTCGTGGCGAGGTGCGCCGAGCCCAACTCGTCGGACTCGGCGGTGCCGGTGTAGACGGCGTCGTGGAACCATGCCGCGAGCAGCGTGGCGGGGGAGAGGCGCTCGCCGCGGGTGGCGAGGTGGTCGAGGGCGAGCAGCACGTCTTCGAGGTGGCGTTCGTCGTGGTAGCTGCGGTGGGGTTCGTTCCAGCGGGCGATGAGGTGCTCGCCGAGGTGGTGCCAGTCGTCGGCGCGGTGGGAGTCGGCGGTGCCGAGCAGCGCGCCGAGCTCCGTCCACTCGGCGTGCAGGTACTGCCGGCGGCGCACCGGCGTGACGGTCTCGCGCTCGATCTGCCGCACGCGCAGGCCCGCACTGCGCAGTTCGTGTACGACGTCCTTGGCGGTCACGCTCTGCGCGCCGAGGGCGACGGCCTGCTCGTATCGCGCGGCGGGCACGTCGTAGTGGTCGAGGTCGAAGCTGCGGCGGGGGATCCCAAGGCGCTTGGCGAAGGCGTGCAACTCGTCGTAGTCGCTGTCGGAGACGAGGTGGCTCCACAGCGTGCCGTGCGCGGGCCACGCGGGCGGGTCGATGAGAATCGCCATCTCCACAGCGTACTGCGCCTAACCGCTGGTTGAGCGAGCTGAATCGGTCATCCTGCGCGCCCTCTCGTCATCCTGCGCGCCCTCTCGTCATCCTGCGCGACGAAGGAGTCGCAGGATCCATACGCGAGCTTCGCCGGTTGAGTGAGCGAAGCGAGTCGAACCCCGCCGCTGCCCTACCGCGGCGTATCCAACCCCCACCGATCCGCCACCCGGCCCCCGACCTCATCCCAACCCCTGGCATCCCACTCGAACCGAGCCACGGCACACGTCGGCATGTGCTCGATCCCGCCACCTGAAAAACGCGCCGCAAGATCGGAGATTCCGGGATTGTGCGCCACCACCATCACGGAACCCGCACCGGTCGCGACCGCTTTCGCCAGCAGCGTCGATCCAGGCGCGGCATACAGCTCCGGATCGAGCTCAACCTCGACCCCCAGCTCAACCCCGAACACGCCAGCCGTCGTCCGCGCCCGCACGGCCGTGCTCGACACGATGCGCTCTACCTCGACGCTCGTCTGAGCGAGCCGCTCGGCCATCAGGGGAGCATCGCGCTCGCCCCGCCCATTGAGCGGCCGCTCATGGTCGTCGAGCCCGGGAACGCCCCAGTCCGATTTCGCGTGCCGCACCAAGATGAGTTCGACCATTTCGTGACTCCCTCCGCTCCGAGGCCTTGCCACGACACTACGCCCTCAGTTGTTCTTGGTTCGAGTCCAGGTACCCCAGCCATAAATCTGGCGAGATTCCGCGGCTACACAGCCCATCCGCCCACTCCGTGGTTCGGCCCGTTTCGGGCATTTTTACCACTTTGGTCACCAGAAACCCTCCCGTTGCCTCCAACCGTGGGTTTCTCAGCGGGGGAGTGCCGGTTGCTGCCGGACGCTCCTGGTCGGAGACGTACCTGCCCGGTATAGATCTCCTGCCACCCCTCACCCCCGTCTTCCTTACCCAGCGTGAGGTCGCCGATCTTCTGCGCGTGCCCGTCCGCACAGTCGAGGATTGGCGACTCACCCGCTCCGGCCCGCCGTGGGTGAAGCTCGGTCGGCACGTCCGCTACGAGCAGGCGGAACTGCTCGCCTGGGTGAAGGAGCGTCGCCGTGGGTAGGCCCCGCATCCGCGCCGGAGAGGTCGGCAAGATCCAGATCACGAAGCTTGCGAAAGGCAAGATTCGGGCTCGCGCGAGAGCGAGAGATGACGCCGGGGTACTCCATCAGATCGTCGCCGTCGCCACAACCGAAGAAGCGGCGCGGATCGATCTGCGCCGCAAGGTCGAAGCACTCAGCACCTCGTCGTTCTTCGGGCTCACGGGTGCGAACACGATCGCCGAAGCCTCCGTGCCTTGGCTGGAACAGGTGAGAGCGCGAGCGGTTGCCGGATCGCTGACGTTCTCGACGTACGAGTCGTATTCGGGAACCGTGCGCTGCGTGCTGCTGCCGCAGTGCGGTGGAATCACCCTCGACGCATTGACCGTCGGGCGGTGCGACCGAATCATCCAGGCGATCATGCTGGGTCGCAGCGTCTCCGCCGCCCGCCGCGTCCGCGCAGTGCTTGGACAGATCTGCGGCTACGTGGTGCGGGATGATGCGATCCCGTTCAACCCGGTGCGAGATGTGCAGCGGCTGCCGTTGCCAGAGAAGAAGACCTCGATCCTCACGCCCGAGCAGATCGCCGGGATTCGCGAGCTCATGCAGCAGTGGCGCGTGAAGCCAGGGAACGGTCCGCGCCCCGACTACCGGGCGCTCATCGACGGCATGGACATCATGCTCGGCACCTCCGCCCGCGTGGGTGAGTGTATCGGCCTGCGGCGGTGCGATGTGGACATGACCGTGTCACCGCCGACGGTGCTCATCGGCGGCACGATCGTGCAGACCAAGGAGCAGGGCATCCATCGGAAGAACTCGCCCAAGCGCACGCGGCAGCGCCGTCGGGTGGCGCTCCCGGCACTGTCGGCGGGTGCGGTGCGTCGTCGTCTCGCGCTGGCGGGTCGGGGGAAGGAGGCACTGTTGTTCGCGACGAAGAACGGCAACCCGATCAGCGTCAGCAACTACGAACGCCTCCTGCGCTCCTTCGTCGACGACAACCGCGATGCCCTCGAAGAACTCGGCGTGGAGGTCGATCAATACTCGACGCACATCTACCGCCGCACGACCGCGACACTCGTCGAGCGCGCGGCGGGCCTCACGCTCGCGTCTCGACTGCTGGGGCATGCGAACGAGCAGATCACGCGAACCAGCTACGTCGTCAGCGCCGAGGAGGTCGACCCGATCACGGTTGACGTGCTCGACCAGATCCTGGGGAGTTGACCATGCGAAGGGAGCTCTTGCCCAGCCAGTATTTTCGTTATACATTAATGGCATGTGCGAGCGCGAGACGATCAACGGGGTTCCCGTCACCGAGGAACAGATCGCAGCCTGGGCCGCCGAAGCCGAAGCCGGCTATGACGTTGCGGCGTTGAAGAAGCGTGGTCGCGGACGCCCCGGTCGCGGGGCTGAGCCGTCTCAGGTGGTCGCGCTCCGGCTCACCCTTGAAGAGATTGCCGCGATCGATGAGCGCGCAGAGCGTGAGGGCAAGTCACGCTCAGAAGTCATCCGCGAAGCGCTTCATCTGTCGGCAGCGTGAACGTTCACGATTCGGCGTTGAAGCACGGTGTTCTCCGTGAAGACGCGATTCAGGCGGCGACATGGGCAGTGTGGATCGAGGATCTCGATGAGAACAGCCCGGCGCGTCAGTTGCGGCTCGGCTTCGACACTCGCGGTCGACTCTTAGAGACGGTCGTTCTCGTCTTCGATAGCGGTAATGAGCTGGTGATTCACGCAATGAAGGCTCGACCGCAGATGATCGACCTGCTGCCCTAATCGGGTACTTCATTCAGTATTCGTGCGAGCACTTGCCGTTGACGCGGCGTGCAGTCGTCAATGCTCTTCTTCTCGACGGTGAGCGCCCACCAGAGTGTCTGTTCGATGCCGCAATCGCCGCAGGTGCGCGGCGACACCACACCCCATGCGCCCATTCGGAGCGGGAAATCCCAGCCTGCATCGAAGGCCTCTTCGGAGGTCAGGATCGCAGTTGACCCACAGGCCTCGCACCAGTGCTCGAATCGCTCTTCTTCCATGGAGCGAGGTTAGCTCTGACGTCCGACAGTGATCCGTGCATTACACCGCTCTCTCCTGTCTCTTCACGGCGCTCGAAAGTGGCTACGGTGTCGATAACTTGCTGTTGACGTACTTTCGGAACGGAGCTAGGGTGCTGGAACCGCAACCGATTCAGGTTGCCCAGTTCCTCGAGTTTTCAGGGAGATCGGGTGGTTGTGTCGAATCGGCACCACCGCAGAAGGCTCAGATTCTAGCTTTCGGCGAGCAGAGTGCGGGTGTGCCGATTCGGCACCCCCGTGAACTCTCCAGAACCGATCCAAGGTGCGCAGATTTCTTCCTGTGCTCATCCTGGGAGTGTTCGCTTCATCAACGCGGGTACGGCCGATCTCGTCAGAGCCGCAGGGGTCATAGCATAGACGGCCCGGAACCTTGAAGCTCAAAATGTGCTCCCCATCGCTGAGCGCAATGAGAGCGGCCACTGTAGATACCGATCTGACGCACTTGAGTGCGCTGCATTCCTACCGGGTGCTCACTCGCGCATGGAGCGTCGGTCGCGCGCATCATCATGGTTCTGATCACTGCAAGAGATATTGCAACGAGGATTGCAGAGCTGGATGCGGCACACGCTGCACCGTACTCGCAAGGACAGGAGCTGGGGATGACCTTGCACGCGCAATGCACGCCGTAGGAAACGAGCAACCTCGCGCCGGGATCGAGTGAGCGTGCCGCCCTCGGCGGGGCAAGGGTCACCGAAGCCTGACCGTCGCAATCATCGAACGCTGTCGAACTCTCGACCAATGCTCCCGTCACTCGATCCACGCCGCCGGACTCGTTGGCGCGTACCTCGAGCCAGTTGAGAGCGCACAAACCCTAGCCGCCAGTTGGGTAGGCTTCACACTCTTGGAGTCCTCGGCTCCGAGGAATGCGCTCCGCTGGGCCGCTCGCGGCGACGTGCCGCGACGACACCCCGCGCACGAGGCCCAACGGCAGGCTCCGTCTTCTGACTCGACACAGCGGCACCTGTGCTCGCGTGCTCGCGGACGGATTCCTGCTGCTGAAGAGCGACCGCCGACTCCGGAAACTTTGCCGAGGTTCATCCTAGCGTTTCTCCCTCACACGATCGGCAATCATCGACCGTTCGGGCATTGCCGCGGCAAATATCACGTCTCACCCGCATCGGTCATGGCGCTGTCGGCTCTTCATACGAGAGTTCCTTCGCTGGGAGGAACCAAGTCCCGCGCCGTGGTGGGAGTTCGCCTACGGCAGTACCCGCCTCACTCACAGGTACCCTTGTGGCGGCGAGGATCTAACGAATGCCCGCGGCAGGCGAGAAGCCGACTTGGGAAGGGAAAGAGCCGAGTCGGATGTGGGGGAGACTCCGCAACTTATCGTGCGAGTTCTTCGATTCCCCAGCGGCTGACCAGATCGGAGCGCAAGCGCGCGATAGCCGTGGTGACCTCTCGACGAGGAAATGTCTGTGTATCATCGTTGCTCCTGGCTTGTAGTCTGCGCAATCGGCCCACCGCATCGAATACGTCGAATGCCTTCGACGGCCAATCTAAATCCCCTACGTCAGCGGTAGCTTGCAAGTTCCGGGGTGAGGTCGCACGTTGCCGCAGCGGAAAGCTGCAACGGGGCAACCGGGGCTCGCCCTCGAGCGCGATGCAGATAATGCAGCAGCGGTTGCGAAAACTGTAGCCATCGCATCTGATCAGCCATGTACTTAGGTTCAAGATGGAACTTCGACGTTCGCATGTGCCATGTGAGGAAGCCCTGGCGCGCGAGACCTGCTGGGATCATGAGGATGGTGCCTGACTCAAGGCGCGTTTCGTTGAAAGAGGCTTGCACTCGTGTCTATTCCGAGATCGTAGACGTGGCTTTCACGGTGCAACGACCCGAGGACGTACGCGTTTTAATCCACGAAAAGTTCGGCCATCACCATCTGGAGTGCGATCTGGACGACTACTGAGAGGGCGGGATCAAGTGCCAAACGTGACTCGCCGATAAACTGCATCAAGAAGGATCAACTGAGGTACGGAAGCGCCAAGGGCGCGAAGGAGTAGCACTCTGTGGCGCTGAAAAAGTCGGATCTGTACAGCTCGCTGTGGGCGGGCGCGGACGAACTCCGTGGCGGCATGGACGCCAGTCAGTACAAGGACTACGTCCTGACGCTGCTGTTCGTGAAGTACGTTTCGGACAAGGCCAAGGCCGACCCCTATGCGGATGTTGAGGTGCCCGAGGGCGGCTCGTTCGACGACTTGGTCGTGCTGAAGGGCAAGCCGGACCTTGGTGAGCAGGTCAACGTCGCCATCCGCAGGCTTGCCGACGCCAACGACCTGCAAGGCGTCATCAACAACGCTGACTTCGATGACCCGGACAAGCTCGGCAAGGGCAAGGAGCTCGTTGACCGCCTGACCAAGCTGATCGGTATCTTCCAGGACCTCGACTTCACCGGCTCCCGTGCTGAGGGCGACGACCTGCTGGGCGATGCCTACGAGTACTTGATGCGTCACTTTGCCAGCGAGTCGGGCAAGAGCAAGGGCCAGTTTTATACGCCGGCCGAAGTCTCGCGTGTCATGGCTGCGCTCGTCGGCATCAAGCCGGACACCCCAAAGTCGGCAACCGTCTACGACCCGACCTGTGGGTCTGGCTCGCTACTGCTCAAGGTGGCCGACGCCGCACCGAACGGGCTGACGATCTACGGCCAGGAGAAGGACAACGCCACTCGCGCTCTTGCGGTGATGAACATGCACCTCCACGGGAACGGGACGGCGGAGATCCGTCAGGGCGACACGATCACGAGCCCGCAGTTCCTCCGGGGCAACGAACTGCAGACCTTTGACTACCTCGTCGCCAACCCGCCCTTCAGTGTGAAGTCGTGGAACAACGGCCTGGAGAATGAGTACGGCCGATTCGACGGCTACGGGCGTCCGCCTGAGAAGAACGGCGACTACGCCTTCCTGCTCCACATGATCAAGAGCCTCAAGAGCACCGGCAAGGGCGCAGTCATCCTGCCGCACGGCGTGCTCTTCCGCGGCAACGCCGAGGCGACCATCCGCAAGGAACTGATTAAGCGCGGTTACATCAAGGGAATCATCGGCCTGCCGGCGAACCTCTTCTATGGCACTGGCATCCCGGCCTGCATCATCGTGCTCGACAAGGAGAGTGCCGTCGGTCGGACTGGCATCTTCATGATCGATGCGAGCAGGGGCTTTGCCAAGGATGGTAACAAGAACCGCCTTCGCCCGCGCGACATGCACCAGATCATCGACGCCTTTGTTTACCAGAAGGAGATCGAGCGCTACTCGCGCATGGTACCGTTGGCCGAGATCACCGACCCGAAGAACGACTACAACCTCAACATTCCTCGCTACATCGACGGCTCCGAACCCGAGGACATCCAAGACCTGCACGCCCACCTTAAGGGCGGGATTCCGAACCGCGACCTCGACGCACTCCAGCCCTACTGGAACGCCTTCCCGAGCCTGCGCACCGCTCTGTTCCAGCCGCTGCGCGATGGCTACAGTGAGCTGGCCATCGACAACGATGAGATTCAGACCGCGATCACCGGATCCGGCGAATACGCAGCGTTCGTGAGCAACACCAACGGCTCGGTCAATCGCTGGTGGAACGAGCACGAAGGAGCGTTACAGGGCATTACGCCCGCCACCCGCCCCTCAGAATTGATTGCGGAACTTGGCGACAGCCTGCTGGATGAGTTCCGCACACAGCCCCTCCTCGACGAGTACGGGGTGTACGAACAGCTGATTAGCTACTGGAACGACGTCATGCACGACGACGTCGCCCTGATCATGAGCGAGGGCTGGGACGGCGCGGCCAAGCCGCGCGCTGCCCGCATCCTCGGGTACGACAAGAACAAGAAGCCAAAGTACGAGTCGGCGCACATCACGTTCGGCACCGGCGTCAAAGCACAGCGCTGGGTGATGGACCTGGTACCGCCCGAGCTGATCGTTGCCCGCTACTTCGCCAAGGAGCAGGCCGACCTCGACGCGCTGGAGGCAACTGTGGAGGCTGCTGGTCAGGCGATCGAGGAGTACGTCGAAGAGCACGCCGTCGAAGAAGGACTCCTGCTCGACGCAACCGATGACGATGGCAAGGTCACCAACAAAACAGTCACTGACCGACTGAAGGCTGCCAAAGCAGAGGGCGCTGACAGCGACGAGATCAAGGCCCTTGCCCACGTTATCGGCCTGTTCAGGGCTGAGACCGCCGCGAAGAAGGCGGTCAAGGAAGCCCGGATCAAGCTTGACCAACTGACGCTCACGCGGTACTCGCAGCTCACCACTGCCGATATCCAGAGCCTCGTCATCCACGACAAGTGGGGTGGCCGCGTGGTTGCCGGAGTTCAGGCAGAACGAGCCGCGCTGATCCAGAAGCTCGTACAGCGCCTGAACGTGCTCGGCGCTCGCTACGAACAGACCGTGGGCGACCTTGACGCTGAGGTTGAGGCGTTGACCGCGAAGGTCGCGGCTCATTTGGCTGCGATGGGGGTCGGCGTATGACAGCGAGTTCGTTCCCAGTCAGGCGGCTGGCGGAAGTCGCAAACAAGATCCAAGATGGCACTCATTTCTCGCCCCGCTTGGGCGGAGGAGGCTTCAAGTACATCACGTCCAAGAACATCGGATTCGGTAAACTCCGACTCGATTCTGTGGACACGATCTCGTTCGAGGAACACGAAAAGATCTACCGGCGCGCGGACACCAGATTCGGTGATGTCCTGCTGACGAAGGACGGAGCAAATACGGGCAATGCCGCGCTCAACACGTTCAACGAAGAGATAAGTCTCCTTTCAAGCGTCGCCTTCATCCGAGCAAATCCGAAGCTCTCCGTAGAGCCGTTTATTCTGCAGTACTTCCTGTCCGGTGATGGGCAGCGTCAGATCACTGACGCAATGTCTGGAAATGCTATTACGCGTCTAACCCTGACAAAGATCAAAGACCTACTGGTTCCGGTGCCAGGTGTGGATGAGCAGCAAAGGATCGGCGCGGCCCTAGGAGATGTCGACTCCCTGATGTCTTCGCTGGAGCGGTTAATCGCCAAGAAGCGCGCGATCAAACAAGGCATGATGCAGGAGCTCCTGACTGGCAAGAGGCGCTTGCCTGGCTTCGCGGAGCCGTGGCGAGTCATAAGGCTCGGGGACCACGTCACCTATGTGAAGAACGTGGCGCTCTCACGTGCTCAGCTCGACTCGTCGTCCCCGCTCCGCTACCTGCACTATGGCGACATCCATACTCGAAGCGCCTCTACATTGGATGCTTCGGTGGAGCATATGCCTCGGGCACCTAGGCTCCTCGCGCGCAATGCTGGACTACTCCAGGTTGGTGACCTCGTATTCGCTGATGCTTCCGAGGATCCAGACGGTGTCGGCAAGTCGGTTGAGATCACAGGCGTTCCGGATGAGGGAGTGATTCCGGGATTGCACACGATCGCTGCCAGGTTTGATAAGCGCGTCTTTGCCGATGGGTTCAAGGCGTACTTGCAGTTTATGGCTGACTTCAGGGCGCAGCTCCTGGCGCTCGCTGCCGGTACGAAGGTTCTCGCGACTACTCGTGCATACATTTCCCGCATCGAGTTGAACTTGCCTGGCGTTGCTGAGCAGACAGCGATCTCCGAGGCGGTACGGGACGCAGAGATCGAGGTCGAAGCTCTCGCGCGCCGTCTCGAAGCTACCCGTGCCATCAAGCAGGGCATGATGCAGGAGCTGCTGACCGGGCGCACTCGCCTGCAGACCAGGGAGGAAGCAGCATGAGCACGGTTGGACAGGTCGAGCGCAAGACGCAGAACCGGGTAGTCACGTTCTTCCAGGAGCGCCTCGGCTACGAGTACGGAGGCAACTGGGAAGACCGCGCGGCGAACTCAAACATCGAGGAGACGTACCTACGGGACAACCTGCTGGCCCGTGGCTACGACGAGGAAATCATCGGCAAGACCATCAACGAACTCTCCAAGGCTGCATCGGTTGGTGGCGCCCGCACGCTGTACGAGGCCAATCGTGCGGTCTACGACCTGCTGCGCTACGGCGTGAAGGTCAAGCGTGGCGTGGGCGATCAGTTCGAGACCGTCTGGCTCATCGACTGGGAGAACCCCGAGGCCAACCACTTCGTCGTGGCTGAAGAGGTCGCGATCGCGGGCGAGCACAACAAGCGCCCCGACGTCGTGCTGTACGTCAACGGCCTGGCGCTTGGGGTCATCGAGCTCAAGCGCTCAAAGGTCAGCGTCACCGAGGGCATCCGCCAGAACATCGGCAACCAGCGGGCAGACTTCATCCGGCCGTTCTTCTCGACCGTTCAGCTCGTGTTCGCAGGCAATGACGTTGAGGGGCTGCGTTACGGCGTGATCGAGACGCCGGAGAAGTACTGGTTGGCCTGGAAGGAGCCCGAGCACAGCACGGTCGGCATCGATGTGGCCGAGCCGCTGGAAAAGGCCATCCTGCAGATGTGCTCGAAGGATCGCTTCCTCGAGCTGATCCACGACTTCATGGTGTTCGACGCGGGCAGGAAAAAGACCGCACGCCACAACCAGTTCTTCGGTGTGAAGGCCGCCCAGGAGCGCATCGCCAAGCGCGAGGGCGGCATCATCTGGCACACCCAGGGGTCGGGCAAGAGCCTGACGATGGTGTGGCTGGCCAAGTGGATCCGTGAACACCAGCCGGAGTCGCGCGTCCTGATCATCACCGATCGCACCGAGCTTGACGAACAGATCGAGAAGGTCTTCGGCGGGGTCAACGAGAGCATCTACCGCACGACCTCCGGCGCGGACCTGCTGACGCAGATCAACAAGCACGACCCGTGGCTGATGGCTTCCCTCGTCCACAAGTTCCGCGGTGGCGACGACGACCGCGACGTTGACCGGGACAGCCAGGACTTCATCGCCGAGCTGCGCTCGCGCGTGCCTGCCGGGTTCACGCCGAAGGGCAACCTGTTTGTCTTCGTCGACGAGGCGCACCGCACGCAGTCAGGCAAGATGCACCGGGCGATGAAGGAACTGCTGCCCGGAGCGATGTTCATCGGCTTCACCGGAACACCGCTGATCAAGGCCGATAAGGCGACCAGCATCGAGACCTTCGGCTCGTTCATTCACACCTACAAGTTCGACGAGGCCGTCGAGGACGGCGTCGTGCTGGACCTGCGCTACGAGGCGCGCAACATTGAGCAGGATCTGACCAGCCCGGGAAAGGTCGACAAGTGGTTCGAGGCCAAGACCAAGGGCCTCACCGACCTCAGCAAGGCCCGTCTCAAGAAGAAGTGGGGCACGATGCAGAAGGTCGTGTCCGCCGAGCCCCGGGCCAAGCAGATCGTTCAGGACATCCTGCTGGACATGGAGACCGAGCCTCGCCTGGTGAGCGGCCGCGGCAACGCGATGCTCGTGGGTGAGAGCATCTACCAAGCGTGCAAGTTCTACGAGATGTTCGTCAACGCCGGTTTCAAGGACAAGGTCGCCATCGTCACGAGCTACGTGCCGAACCCGAGCGACATCTCCAAGGAAGACTCCGGTGCGGGGGCGACCGAGAAGCTACGCCAGTACGACATCTACCGGCAGATGTTAGCCGACTTCTTCGGTGTGTCTGCCGACGAGGCTGTCGGACGGATCGAGGAGTTCGAGAAGGAGGTCAAGCGCCGATTCATCGAGGAGCCCGGCCAGATGCGCCTGCTCATCGTGGTCGACAAGCTCCTGACCGGGTTCGACGCCCCGAGCGCCACGTACCTCTACATCGACAAGAAGATGCGCGATCACGGCCTGTTCCAGGCCATCTGCCGAGTCAACCGCCTGGACGGAGACGACAAGACCTACGGCTACATCATCGACTACCGTGACCTGTTCAACTCGCTGGAGTCCGCGATCACCGACTACACCTCGGGTGCTCTGGACGGCTACGAAGAGAAGGACGTCGAGGGGCTGCTCAAGGATCGCGTCGAGCAGGGTCGCCAAGATCTTGACGAGGCGCTGGAGAAGATCCGCGCCCTGGTCGAGCCCGTCGCGCCGCCGAAAGGGACGCTGGAGTACCAGCACTACTTCGTGGCATCGGTGCCGGGAGATGCCGCTCAGATCAAAGCCAACGAGGTCAAGCGCGTCGAACTGTATAAGAGCGTCTCCAGCCTTGTTCGCGCCTACACGGCGCTCGCCAACGACATGGAAGCGGCGGGTTACTCGGTCGCTGAGGCTGCAGCAGTCAAGAACGAGGTGACTCACTTCGTGGCTGTTCGCGATGAGGTCGAGCTGGGTGCCGGCGAAAACATCGACGTCAAGCAATTCGAGGCAGGCATGCGCGCGCTGCTGGACACTTACATCCAGGCCGACCCTTCCGAGGTGGTCGCCACCTTCGACAAGGGACTCGTCGACCTGATCGTCGAGCGCGGCGAAGACGCTCTGAACACGCTACCGCCGAACATCCAGAAAAACCCCGAAGCGGCAGCGGAGACGATCGTCAATAACGTCCGTAAGACGATCGTCGACGAGCGCGCGCTGAACCCGCGCTACTACGACCGGATGTCCGAACTGCTCGACGCGTTGATCGAACAACGCCGTCAGGACGCCCTCAACTATGAGGCCTACCTGAAACAGATCCTCGAGCTTGCGGCCAAAGTCGGCAAGAAGGAGTCCGACACGGTCTATCCCGAATGGGCAAGGAACGGTGCACAGCGTGCATTGGTCGATTTCCACTTCGCTGATCCCAATCTCGCCATCGTGATCGACTACACCGTGACGCGCCAGAGAGAATACGGCTGGGTCGGCAACCGCATGAAGGAACGCGCCCTCGCCCGCGAGCTGCGTCGCGCACTCCCTGATGGGTTCGACCGCTTCGAGGAACTGTTTGAGCTGGTAAAGGCGCGCGATGAGTACCGCTAACGCCTACCTCACCGTCGCCGGGCTCGGGATCGATGTCGTCTACAAGGACATCAAAAACCTCCACATCTCCGTCTACCCACCAGTCGGACGTGTGCGTGTCGCGGCACCACACCGCGTTGATGAGGACGCAATCCGCCTGGCCGTCGTGCAGCGTCTGCCATGGATCAAGCGGCAACGCGAGCAACTCCAGAACGCAGAACGCCAGACTGAGCGCCGCATGCTCTCGGGCGAGACCCACTACGTGTGGGGTGAGCGCCTACGTCTCGACATCTCGCGGCATGGACGATCGAAGGTCGCCGTGGCCAGCAAGACCCTCTGGCTGACAACCCCGGCGGACTACGACGAAGACCAGCGCCGAGCAGTGCTTGACCATTGGTATCGCAAGGAACTCAAAGCCACTGCTCCGGCGCTGCTGACCAAGTGGCAGCCGCTCGTTGGCGTGGAGGACACCAAGGTCGTCGTGCGCCATATGAAGACCAAGTGGGGCACTTGCCACCCCGAGTCACGCTCCATCTGGCTCAACCCCGAACTGGCGAAGAAGAACCCGCGCTGCCTCGAGTACATCGTGGTTCACGAGCTGATCCACTTCATCGAGCGCACTCACGACGCACGCTTCATCGAACTCATGGATCTACACATGCCCGACTGGCGAGCGCGTCGGGACGAGCTGAACGGGGCACCGCTGGCGGCTGAAGAGTGGGATCGGAGGGAGAGTGAGTGAACTGGATCTGAGCCGAGCACCGAGAGGTGTCCTGGCCGCGCAGGCGCTTGTGCTGGCAGTTGCAGATCAAGGTGATCTGGCAGAGCGTCACTACCTCGAACTGAAGAGCACGCTCGACCTATCGACGAAGAGAGACAAGGAAAAGGTTGCCAAGTTCATCCTCGGTGCTGCGAACCGCATGCCGGATGTAGCGGCGGCTGCTTTCGAGGGTTGTGGCGTCATGGTCATCGGCGTGGCGAAGGATGCGATCACCGGCATCCATCCCGTCGAGATGATGGAGATATCCAAGGTCATCCAGCAGTACGTAGGTGCCGCAGGGCCTCGCTGGGACATCGTCTGGGTGCCGGTCGAGGGGTCGGACAACCAGGTGCTCGTGGTGGTGGTCGATCCTCCCGCGCCCGGACAAGGGCCGTTCCCCTGCCGTGCAAACGGAGAGTCTCTCACCGACGGACGCATCTATATTCGCGCCGACGGTGAGACACGGGAAGCGAAGTCCGAGGAGGTCGACCTCCTCATTCAACGAGGCTTGACGGGTGCTCCGTTGGAAGTCGACTTCGCTGTTGAAGTCATTGGGGAGGTTGCCTCCGTGATGTTCAACAAGGCGGCAACTATCGACGAGTACCTCGCCAGACAGAGGCAGCGTCTGGTTGCAGCGTTGCCCCTAAAGGAGCCAGCCCCTCAGCAGGGAACGACTGCTTCGATCAAGGGTATCAACGGGATCTCGGGATACCTGGCGGCGTTTGAGGGCCTGTCCTCCGTCGGAGGTGATCTGTTGGCTGAGCCCGAAGACCGGACGGAGGACGAGTATCTGGCGTCGATCGATCGCTGGGAGGAGAACTTCCGGCAAGCATGGGAGGCTGCTCTACCCAAGATTGCTGCGAGTCAGCTTGTCCCGACCGTTATTCGCGTTACGAACCGAACCACAACTTTCTTCCATGACGTCGAAATGAAACTTCATCTCGAAGGCGAAGTCTTTGCCTTCGACTACAGCGAGCCGGAGTGGGTGGACGACTTCTCCGACCTAGAGTTGCCGGCCCCTCCACGAGCATGGGGGCCGTGGCGACGGACCCTTGATATTCTGAACTACGCCCATTTGGCGAACTACGTCCCGTCGAGCGCGAGCCAATACAACCCACCATCCGTCAGTTACCGCAACGGTGGTTCTGTCGAACTCGATCTCGACGTTCGCGAGCTGCGGCCCCGCGGAACGTACGAGTCGGAGGAAGACGAGTTCGTGCTGATCGTGGCTGATCACTCGTTGACCTCGATTCACGGTACTTGGGAGCTGACTGCCCGCGACCACAACGATATCTACAGCGGTGAAATTGACATTGTTGTCGGAGGGAAACGGGACCTGACGGGCATCGCTCGCCAGATCCTCCGCTTAGACGAAGAGGAGAGCACCGAATGAGGCGACGCAGCCCGATTCGACATCCGCGACCACCGCGCGATGCTTCCGCCGTAGCTCCGGCTGCCGTCGAGCCTGCCCACCGCGGGGAGAAGTAGCGACAGATGGCCACGGTAGAAGAACAGGTACGTGCGGCGAGTGGTGCCATCGATAGCAACATCGCCTTGGTCACGACGGATCGCGGATTCTTGTCCCAGAACGTTTTGCAGTATCTGCGTGACCTAGTCGAGGGCCTGATTGTCTGGGCACACGTCCCAAGCCCCTCAGTCGCCTTCAACTATCAGACCCAGTTCGACACCGCGCGGGATGCCGCAAAGGCGAGTGCGCGCTTTCGTCTCCTCGCCCGGTTCCACGGAATGCTGCAAATCAGCGTCTCGCACTACACCCTCGACCGCGATCCCTCCGAGCGCCTAATGCTCAAGTACTACGAGTACCTACTGCGTACGCGCGATCTTGCAAAGCGTGAGTTGGGTATCGAGATCCTCCAGAACTTGGAGCAGTTCCCGCTCCACCAGGATCCTGCACTTACTGCTTACTACGAGCAGATCGCGGCTCGTATTGATGTCACGAAGAACGACCTGCTGACCGGAAGAACCGAGCGGTACTACATCAACAGCTCCCGACCGTTCTTCATCGACGGTCGCATCTACTATGAGGTCACGTTCAGTCTCGCCCACAACCGCACCAGCAAGTTCGATCGCGTCATTGGCTTCACAGACATCGACGTAACCAACAAGTACGCCGCCAAACTCGAGCTGGCAAGTGACTCCATCGACGTGCTCGGTCAGACAATGCCGATCATCATCATCCGGAGTTGGTCCGTTTCAATCCGGCCCTGTGAAGTTGATAACTTCGCGCGGCTCGTCGGGCAGCAGGGGAGAGTTCAATCGGGACACGTCGAGTATCGCAACCTGATGCAATACCTCACGAGCACCGGCCACAGCCTACTCGACCTCATAGATCTCCCGGATGCAGCATACGACAGCGTGAAGACCTGGGCGCTCACCAGCGCACAGCGCACGCCGCAGATCTTCCCAGTGCTCGACGCCGCACGAGAGATTGTCCGGCGCAATCGTCCCGGTACGCGCCTGCTGCGCTACCTGATGCTCAGGATGAATAACCAGATCCTGAAGGCGCAGTACGAGATGGACGAATGCGGGCCACTATCGAACTTGCATGTCTCACACGGTTGCCGTCCCTTCGACGCCATGCCGTTCTGCACATCACCGCGGAGCCACAACCCCCGGTTTGTGGACCTAGCGGAGAGTATCGACTCATCGACGCGGAAGCACGAGCTGCTAGCGAGACGCGTGCGCAACAATGTCGAGCAACACGGCATGATCTACACGCCCGAGACCGATCTCGATGACCTCGGTGACATCGATGATCTCATCAGTCGGCACAACAATTTGCTGCCGCCGACTGCGCGGCACGCGCCTCGAAAGTTGCAACGTGCCAATGGGCACGTCTTTATCACCGGCTACGAGGATGACACCGTCAGTATCATTGAGAAGCTGCAGGAAGTAGCTTCCGAGGGGATTGACAACTACACCGAGGATGTCCAGTCATGGCTCGACGTCAATTCCCGGCTCCCCGATGGCGACCCCAAGAAGGTCGACGACAGCCTCAAAGCCAATGCGCTCAAGGGCCTGTTTGCGCGATCAAAGGTAGCGCTGATCTATGGCGCAGCCGGTACGGGCAAGTCGACGATGGTCAACCACATCGCGAACTACTTCGAAAACGAACGCAAGCTCTTCCTCGCGCATACAAATCCAGCCGTCGATAATCTCAAACGACGAGTGGACGCACCGAACACGCATTTCAGTACCATCGCCAAGCACGTGAGAGGAGACTGGAGCTCTTCCGTTCATTTCGACGTGGTCGTCATCGATGAGTGCAGCACCGTCGGTAATGCCAGCTTCCTGCAGGTGCTGGAGAATACTTCCTTCGACCTGCTGGTGCTCGTCGGGGATGTCTATCAGATTGAGTCGATCGAGTTTGGGAACTGGTTTGGCGCGATCCGTTCGTACATCCCGCAGGGGTCCGTGCACGAGCTGACGCACCCGTTCCGTACCACTGACCAGGCTCTCCTGACCTTGTGGGATCGCGTCCGCAAGCTCGACGACAGCATCGAGGAGTCGCTGGCTAAGAACGGCTACTCGAAGGTGTTGGGTGCGTCGCTTTTCGCCCGGCATGGCGATGACGAGATTGTGCTCTGTCTCAACTATGACGGCCTCTACGGGATCAACAACGTCAACCGCTTCCTCCAAGCGAGCAACCCGAGTCCACCCGTGACCTGGGGAGAGGCTGTTTACAAGGTAGGCGATCCAGTACTTTTCAACGAGACGGATCGCTTCCGCCCTGTCATCTTCAACAACATGAGGGGCAAGATCGTCGACATTGACCGCGCGCCAGGACGGATTACGTTCGATGTGGACATCGAGCGAGACGTGACGGCGGCGGAAGTCTCATTCTCGGAACTCCGCTTGGTTAGTGGCTCGGTGGTGCAGTTCGACGTTTTCGAGCGAGGCGACACCGACGCCGATGATGACACGGTCAACACGCTCGTGCCGTTTCAGATCGCCTACGCGGTATCGATCCACAAGGCGCAGGGCTTGGAGTATGACTCCGTGAAAGTCGTCATCACAGACGCCAACGAAGAGAACATCTCTCACAGCATCTTCTACACGGCGATCACGCGTGCCCGTAAGCATCTCGAAGTGTATTGGACGCCAGAGACCGAGAAGCGGATTCTGAGCCGACTCGAAGTCCGCGAGAACACCAGGGATGAGAACCTTCTTCGTCAGCGACGCGGCGTTCAGCCTGTTGCTGGTCGACCCAAGCGCCAGAAGATGCGACAAGCGCCGTGAACGCAAGGCAACGGGATGTGGGGCAGCTTTGTAGCCCACTTGAGTTGGGTGTCGAAGTAGCGACAGTCTTAAGCGCTGGTATCTACCGAACTGCAATCACGGGTAACTGTGCTCACCAGAATGGTCACCAGAAACCCGTCCCGAGGTCACCAGATTGGCTGGTATCGGCCGGTAACAACCGGTAAACTGATGCCATGAAATCCGCAGAAACACGCGGTTTCTGGCCAGATTTTGGCAGGGGAGCGATTTTCCCGGAGCTCGTCAGTTGTTCTTGGCTCGAGTCCGGCGTTCAGGTGGCGGAACACGCTTGGCTTTGAACCCATTGCTGCAACCGGAAGCGTTCGCGCCTGACCTACCCGACTACTCCGCCGCGCCCGACTCCGAACTGCTTTCATCGTCACCATCGTCTGATCCCCTACGCTCCACTCCGATCGTGAGGCTCGTGGCGAGCGCAGCGACGGCGCCCACGGCGACGAGGATCGGGGCGAGCACGGCGCTCGCAGCCGTGACGGCGACGCCGGCGGTCAGCGGGATCTCGAAGAGCGTCTCGCCGCTCTCCCGCTTGATGTAGAGCCGGCGAGCGTTTCCCTCCTCGATGATCTCGCGCACCTTGGCCATGAGTTCGTCGCCCTTGACCTTGAACTCTTCGTACCAGTTGCTGTCGTTGCCGCTTGTATTGCCCGCGTTCTCGGTCATGAGCGTTCCTTTCTCGATGAAGCGTGGCTGCAGTGTATAGAGAGAACCACGATGTGCGCTGAGCGGTGTTGCCGCAGCCATGCTCGGGGTGGCGCGCTGCACGCTGCACCAGAAGCCGGGGGAGTCGCTGGGGATCCTCGCACCCTCACGCGTCGCTCCCGAACTCCCTACGATGGATCCATGACCGCACAGCAGTCCTCGCTTCCCGAGCTCCTCACTCTCTCCGACGCCGCCGCCTGGCGCGCCTGGTTGGACGCGAACGAGGATTCCTCCGACGGGGTCTGGCTGGTGCTCGCGAAGAAAGGAACGACCGAGCCGACCACACTCAGCTACGCGCAGGCCCTCGAGGAGGCGCTGTGCAGCGGGTGGATCGACGGGCAGAAGGGGAGCCTCGACGCCGCCACCTTCCGGCAGCGGTTCACCCCGCGGCGGCGCGCGTCGATGTGGTCGCAGCGCAACATCGGGCTCGTCGAAGAACTCATCGCGCAGGGGCGCATGCGCGAGCGCGGCCAGGCCGAGATCGACCGTGCCCAGGCCGATGGGCGCTGGGATCGCGCCTACGCCGGCTCCGCGAAAGCCGAGGTGCCCGAGGATCTCGCTGCCGCGCTCGCCGCATCGGAGACAGCCGAGGCCATGTTCGCGTCGCTCAACGGTGCCAACCGCTACGCGATCCTGCACCGCCTCATGACCGCGTCGAACGCCACCACCCGCGGCAACCGCCTCGCGAAGATCCTCACCATGCTCGAGAACGGGGAGACCCACCACCCGCAGTGAGGGAGTAGGGCGGCACGACAGTAAGGCTGCACGGCGGCAGATCAGCACTGTGCCAAGACGGGAAGGCAGGATCGCAGGAACGCAGGATCACGGGCTCGCAGGATCGCGGGATCGGCCCGATCTCGTCACCGATCCCGATCCACTGTCACGAGCCGCACATCGACGTCGCGTCCGTCGACCGTGAGCAGCATCATGGTGCAGCGCGGCTGGCGCCGGCGGTCGGTGGGGGAGCCGGGGTTCAGCAGCCGCATGCCGCCCGGCGACACCGTGTCCCAGGGGATGTGCGAGTGCCCGAAGACGAGCAGGTCGACGCCCGGGAACGCCTCGTCCATGCGCTCTTCGCGCCGCCTCGCCGCCCCGGTCTCGTGCACGACCGCCACCGAGAGCTCCTCGACCGTGAACCGGGCCACCTCCGGCAGCCGAGCTCGCAGCTCGGCGTCGTCGTTGTTGCCGTGCACGCCGTAGAGCACACGTGCCTGGGACTCGAGCAGATCCAACGTGGCGACGTTGACCCAGTCACCGGCGTGCACCACCGCATCCGCAGACGATACGGCGTCCAGCACGTCGGCAGGCAGGCGCCTCGCGCGCGCCGGCACGTGGGTATCCGCGATCAGGAGCAGCGAGGTGGTCACTCTCCCATCCTGCCGCGGCGCTGTGCACGACGGCAACGGCAACGGCAGCGGCAGCGGCAGCGGCAGCGGCACGCACCAACGTCGGTAGCACCCGCGACCGTGCTGCGCCACCCCACCCGCACCCCTTGCCCCACCGGCGCCGCCCCGGCAAGGATGGAGTGACGGAGCAGGAAGGCAGGCCCAGTCATGGTCACCGTCGCACAGAACATCGTCGATACCCTCGCCGCGAACGGGGTGCACCGCGTCTACGGCATCCCCGGCGACTCGCTCAACGGCTTCACCGACGCGCTGCGCACCTCGGACATCGAGTGGGTGCACGTGCGGCACGAGGAGGCCGCGGCCTTCGCCGCCTCGGGCGAGGCCGCGACGACCGGCGAGCTGGCGGTGTGCGCCGGCAGCTGCGGACCGGGCAACCTCCACCTCATCAACGGGCTCTTCGACGCCAACCGCTCGCGCGTGCCCGTGCTGGCGATCGCGGCCCACATCCCGAGCGACGAGATCGGCTCCAACTATTTCCAGGAGACCCACCCGCAGGAGCTCTTCCGCGAGTGCTCCGTCTACGTCGAGCACGCCTCCAGTCCCTCGCAGATGCCGCGCGTGCTGCGCATCGCGATGCAGACCGCGATCGAGAAGCGGGGTGTCGCCGTCGTGGTGATCCCGGGCGACGTCGCGCTGGCCGACGCCGCGGACGACACCGTCACGACCATCACCCCGTCGCAGCCGCGGGTGATCCCGAGTCGGGCCGAACTCGAGCGCGCCGCCGAACTGCTCGATGATGCGAAAAGGGTGACGATCCTTGCGGGCGCGGGGGTCGCGGGCGCACACGACGAGGTGGTCGCCCTCGCGGATCAGCTCGCCGCCCCGGTCGTGCACGCCCTGCGCGGCAAGGAGCACATCGAGTACGACAACCCGTTCGACGTCGGCATGACGGGACTGCTCGGTTTCGCCTCCGGCTACCGCGCCATGGAGCAGGCCGACGCGGTGCTCATGCTCGGCACCGACTTCCCGTACCAGCAGTTCTTCCCCGAGAAGGCGGTCAAGATCCAGGTCGACATCCGCGGCGAGAATCTCGGCCGGCGCACCCCGCTCGACCTCGGGCTGGTGGGCGACGTGGGGGAGACCGCCACGGCGCTCCTGCCGCTGCTGAAACACCGCCGCAGCCGCTCGCACGTCGACGGCTCCGTCGACCACTACCGCAAGACCCGCAAGCGGCTCGACGAGCTCGCGACGCCGGCGGGCGAGGGCAAGCCGATCCACCCGCAGTACGTGGCCCGGCTGATCGATGAGCTCGCCTCCGACGACGCGGTCTTCATCCCCGACGTGGGATCGCCCGTGGTGTGGGCCGCGCGCTACCTCACGATGAACGGCGCCCGCCGCCTCATCGGTTCTTTCAGCCACGGATCCATGGCCAACGCCGTCTCGCAGGCCATCGGCGTGCAGGCCGCGCACCGCGACCGTCAGGTGATCGCGCTCGCCGGCGACGGCGGCCTCGCGATGCTGCTGGGCGAACTACTGACCCTCGACCAGAACGCGCCGCTGCCCGTGAAGATCGTGGTCTTCAACAACTCCTCGCTCAACTTCGTCGAGCTCGAGATGAAGGCCGCCGGGTTCGTGAACTCAGCGACGGAGCTGAAGAATCCGGATCTCTCCGCCGTCGCCCGTGCCATCGGACTGCACGCGGTGCGGGTCTCGGAATCCGACGAGTTGGAATCGGCGCTGCGCGAGGCCTTCGCCCACACCGGCCCTGCGCTGGTCGAGGTGCTGACGGATCGCCAGGAGCTCTCGATGCCGCCCTCGATCTCGGCGGAGCAGGTGAAGGGCTTCACCCTGTATGCGCTGCGCACCGTGCTCTCGGGGCGAGGCGACGAGATCGTGGATCTCGCGAAGACGAACCTGCGCCAGATCCTGTAGGCGCTGCTGCGTAGCTGCGCAGCTGCGCAGCACCCGCGTGGTGCCGGACGACCTCGTGGAAGCGGGCCCGGTGGCTATTCATGTGCGGGGTGGGCGTGCTCCCCGTCTTCCTCGTCGACCCGCGTGAAGTCGGTGCGCTTCGCGAGGTGAGGATCGGATTTCGCGCACGCCGGATTCGAGCAGTGCGTCACCTCGGGCACGAGCACCTCAGCGGCTCGGGGGAGGGTGTTGCCATCGGGGGAGACGGTGACTGCGTCGGCGCCGCACAGGGTGCACACGTAGCGGGTCATGCGGAACTCCCCGACGAGGCGTGCTGCGCGATCTCCCTGAGCACCGCGAGCGTCTCGAGGAAGGAGCCGCCCGGCCCGTGGCCTGAGACGACGAACGCGGTGGCCGCCGAGAAGTCGTGCTGCATGAGGCTGACCCCCAGCTCGGGGAACCGCCACCAGTGCGGATCCTCGGCCACGACGGTGACCGCGTTTCCGCCGAGCAGGAAGCGCGTCGATGATTCCTCGGGCAGTTGCTCGGGGGATACGAGTTCGATCAGCTCATCCATACCGCCACGGTACGCGTGACCATCCTGGTACGACTACCCCCTGGACAAAGAAGCGCTCCGACGCAAGGGACTTCGCGATGTCAGTGCATCATTTCAGCGCGTGAGCATACGGGGAGGCTGAGCTCGCCCTTCGAGTCGGGCGATCGCGATTTTGACTTCGGTCACTTCGCCCTGCAACCCGTCGATCCGGTCGGTGAGCGTTGTGTTGACGGCGTCGATCCGATGGGCGAGTTTCGTCTCGCTCGCGTCGATCCGTCTCACTACCCATGCCAGCCCCGCGGCTGCTCCGCCGCCGAGCGTGATCAGCAGACCGAGTGCGCTCAGAATCACGGCGAGAGTCTCGTTCGACATTCCTGCTCCTCCTTCTGCGGCTCGATGCGTGCGCTGTTGGGTCGACTCTACGCGACAGGGAGGCGATAGGAACCAGGAACTGAGGAATCTGTGCACAACTGGGCGGGTAGACCGGTCTGTGAGCGAAGCGACACGGTCCGGAGACGCCATCGCGCAACGTTCCCGAGCCTCCGACACCAAGCCGCCGCGGGCCACTACCATGAGACCCACCGGCCTCGACGACGAGGCGGGCACGCCGAAAGGAGTCAGTCATGATCCCTGAGATCAACTACTGGGCGGTGATCGTCGCGACCATCTCCACTATGGTGGTCGGCTCGATCTGGTACACCCCGAAGGTGTTCGGCAACACGTGGGCGCGGCTCGCGAAGGTCGACCTGAGTGGCGACGCGAAGTCGGCAGTCGGGCCCATCGTCGTCACGGTGATCGTCAGCTTCATCACCGCGTGGGTATTCGCGGGCGCCATCTGGATCGCCTTCGAGTTCTACGGCGGATCCTTCGTGATGTCCGCGCTGTTGACCGGCGCAGTGCTCTGGGCCGGGTTCACCGCCGCTCGCTTCATCACCCACGATGCCTTCGAGGGGCGGCCCTCCGCGCTCACCATCATGAACATCGCCCACGAGCTCGTGACCGTGCTGGTCATGGCGCTGATCCTCGGCCTCTGGCCGCCGGCGGGCGTGTGAGCATGTCGCGAACACCGCAGAACACCCCCGTCATCCCCGGCTCCGTCGTGCTCATCACGGGGGCCGCGCGCGGCATGGGCGAGCTGTACGCGCGCCGTGCCGCGAAGGAGGGCGCCGGCGCGATCGCGCTGTGGGACGTCGACGAGGATCGAGCCACCGCGCTCGCCGCCGAGCTCGACGGCCCGCGCACCCGAGTGCGCGCCTTCGCCGTTGACGTCTCAGATCGCGCGGCGGTGCGCGCAGCGGTGCAGCGCACCGTCGACGAACTCGGCGATCCCGATGTCCTCGTCAACAACGCCGGCATCGTGCGCGGCGCCCTCTTCTGGGAGCACGATCCCGAGCGCGACATCGAACTCACCATGCGCATCAACACGCTCGCACCCATGTGGCTCACCCGCGAGGTGCTGCCCGCCATGATGGCCGACCGGTCGCGGCCGAAGCGGATCCTCAACATCGCCTCGGCCGCGGGCACGCTCGCCAATCCGCGCATGAGCGTCTACGCCGCCTCGAAGTGGGCGATGATCGGCTGGAGCGACTCGCTGCGGCTCGAGCTGGCCCGCGACGGGCACGGCCACGTCGCCGTCACCACCTTCTGCCCCAGCTACATCTCCACCGGCATGTTCGCGGGCGCCCGCGGCCCGCTGCTCACCCCGATCATGACGCCCACGAGAGCGGCCCGCGCCGCCTGGGAGGGCATGATCGCGGGCAGACCCATCGTCTCGAAGCCGTGGACGGTGAAGCTCGCCATGGCGCTGCGCGGGATCCTGCCCACGCGCGCCTGGGACGTGATCGCGGATCGCGTCTTCCACGTGTACTCGTCGATGGACCGCTTCACCGGGCGGCGGTAGCGGACGGCGCAGCGGGCTCGGGACCGAAGCGATCAGGAATCGAGAAGCGGCGCTGCTGCCGCCGCCGCTAGCGTGAAATGCATCACCCGTGAGACACCGGCTCACCCCGACCCCGGAGGAGACGACGAGCATGACGAAGAGGGACTCCACCGCAGGCGGATTCTCCGCGCAGGAGCGCGCCGCGATGCAGGAGCGCGCGGCCGAGTTGAAGGCCGAGGCGAAGCGCGCAAAAAGGGCCGAGAAGGCCGCCGCCAAAGCCGACGAGGTGCTCGCGAAGATCGCGCAGATGCCCGACGGCGACCGGGAGCTGGCCGAGCGCGTGCACGAGATCGTCACGACCGTCGCGCCGGATCTCGCGCCCAAGCTGTACTACGGGCAGCCCGGCTACGCGCGGGGCGGCAAGCCGGTGGTGTTCTTCCGCAGCGGGCAGATGGACAAAGAGCGGTACTCCACGTTCGGGGTGAGCGCGCTGGCCGGGCTCGATGACGCGAGCGGATTCTGGCCGACCTCCTACGCGCTCGTCGATCCGACCGAAGAGGCGTGGGAACAGCTCGCGGAGGTCGTGCGGCGCGCGGCGGAGGAGCGCTGAGCCGAGGGGTCGACGGCTGAGTCGGCTGGTTGAGCGGGCGCAGGATGACGGAAAGCGGCTACTCGAATGCCGGGTCGATCGGATCGGCGTAGGACTCGAGGATCGCCTGCACCCGTGCGAGCGCAGCGCCGTCGAGACCGCCGTCGTCGGTCACGCTCGTCCACGCGGTGAGCACGAGATCCCCGTAGTTGTGCCCGTGGCGGGCCGGCACCGACTCGCCCATGAACATGTCCACGACCAGCTGCACCGCCGTGATGCCGGGCATCCACCGCATCGCCGGGCTCACATCCTCGGCTCGCTGCTCCGCGTCGAGCCACTCGGGCGGCGCCCAGATCAGCTCGGGCCCCAGCCAGGTCACCGGGTCGGTGGCGTGCTGCAGATAGAGCACGCGGGGATCCTGCCACGGCGCGTCGATGAGCCGTTCGTCGCCCTCCCGCGACATCCACCGCACCGCCCGTCCGCCGTCGAGCACCGGCCGCCAGGCCGGCGATCCCGCGTCTCGTGCAGCCTGCAGCCCGCGCCACATCTCGGATCCGTTCGGGCTGCCCACCAGCAGCGCGCCGTCGGTGCGGGCGCGTAGGTCGTCGACGCCTGAGAACGCGGCCTGCGTGCCGTGCGCGCCGAGACTCAGACCGTACGCGACGAGCTTCGGCCGCTCGCTCTCCGGCAGCTCCGACCATCGCGCGTGCACCGCGTCGAACAGCGCGGTCGCCGATTCCACGGGGGCGTCCGGATCGAACACGAACGACACCCAGCTCGGCGTGTAGGCGTACTGCATCGACGCGATCGCCGTGTCGCCGCCGTGCAGGTACTCGAACGCGTCGACCGTCTGCGGTTCCAGCCAGCCGGAGCCCGTCGTCGTCGCGACGACCAACCACTCGCGCTCGAAGGCACCTGTGCGCTCCAGCTCCGCGACGACGAGTTCGGCCCGCGATGCCGCGTCGGGAGCCGAGGCGAGGCCCGCATAGACCCGGATCGGTTCGAGTGCAGGGGCACCCGTTGCCTTCTCGATCTCGGCCGCGGCCGGGCCGCCGCCCACGAACAGGGAGCCGTGACGCCCGAGATCCTGCCAGCTGATCCCGGATCCCTCGCCCGCGGAGCGGAAGGCGGAATCCGGCTCCTGTGCGTCCTCGGGCGGGGCGGTATTCCTCTCCGCGTATATGCGGTCGACCGCGGCCATGCCGAGCGCGCCGACGCCGACGGCCGCTGCGAGCACCGCCGCGACCGTGGCGAGCACGGCGAGCGGCGCAGAGATCCTCGCGCGGATCATGAGGAACAGGCCCCGGCACCCCTTGCCGATCACGAGGAGCAGCGCCGCCGTCACTCCGAAGCCCAGCAGGAATCGCCAGGGGTCCACGGCGTCGAGCGGTGGCATCTCCACGGCCGCGCGCACCCCGTTCTGCCAGGACAGCACCGCGAATCCGAGCGGCACCGCGGCCACCGCCAGTGCGCCCCCGACGCACCACCACACGATCCGTGTCGCGCGTGCGCTGGGCGCGGGCATGAACACGCGCAGCAAGAGGGCCGTGAGCAGCACGCCCAGCAGATAACCGAGTGCGAAGGAGACCCCGCCGATCGCCCCCTGGAAGAACGCCGGCCGCGGGAGGAGCGACGGCGTGAGCGAGAGCACCGTGCAGACGACCCCGAAGACCACCCCGCCAGGCGCGAGGCGCCACCAGTGTCTGTTCACAGCACCACGATACGGGGTGCGGAGCAGCTCGGCTGACCGCGAATGCCCGGGATCGTCAGGGGGGATGCCGCGGATGCGTGTGCGGAGACCGCGCCGCATAGGCGGATGATACGTCGGCGCGCTCAGTCCGCCGATCCGACCGCCTCGGCGGGGATCTCCTCAGGGCGGTACTTCGGCAGTCGCGAGGCGGGCAGCGCGGCGAGCGCGCTGATTCCTGCGAGCAGCAGGAAGCCGAGCTTCAGTGTGCGCAGGCGCTGCTCCTCGTTGAGGGCGACGGCCGCCTCCACCTGCGCGGCGTCGGCCGTGGTGTCCGCGAGCACCGTGCGCAACTCGTCGTTGCTGATGAAGTTCGCGTTGTCCAGGTCCACCTGCTCGGCGAGCTCCGGCGGCAGCTCCGGGTGGTCGGCGACGGCGCTGCCGATCCCGAGTCCCAGCGTGGTCACCAGCACCGCGCCCATCACCGCGGTGCCGACGGCCGAGGCGAGGTTCTGGGTGGTGCCGCGGATCGATCCCACGTCGCCCGCCAGGTGCTTCGGGGCGGCGGTGACCAGCACGTTGAACACGAGCGTCACGAGTGCGCCCTGCCCGATCCCGAACACGATGAGGCCGAGGATCGTGGGCAGCGTCTCCCAATTGTTGGTGACCACGAAGGCCAGCCAGACGAGCGCGGCCGTGGTGAGCCCGAACGCGAACAGGGCGATGGTGCGCGGCGCGTAGCGCTTGTAGAAGCGCACGATCAGCGTGGCGGTGACGAACACGGTGAGGTTGAAGGGCATCATCGCGAGCGACGTGTCGAACGGGGTGCGGCCCTGCACGATCTGGATGTAGGTGGGCACCGTGAAGTTCACGGCCGCCTCCATCGCGACGATGATGAACATGGCGTAGACGGCGGCGCGCTCGGTCGGCTCCTTCAGCACGCTCAGGTCGACGAGCGGCACCTTGCCCTGCGCCATGCGCTGGTTCGTCCACAGGAAGAAGGACTGCCCGAGGATCAGGCCGAGCACCACGAACACGGGCGCGGGCGACAGGCCGAGGATCTCGAAGGGCGCGCCCGGCTCGGCGAACAGGATGCCCCAGCCGTTGAGGTTGTTGAAGCCGAGCGTCAGCAGCACGATCCCCGCGCCGATGAGGAGCGACGCGACGAGGTCGATCTTGATCCCGGGGTTGCCGCGATCCGATCGCAGCCGGAAGCTGAAGACGAAGACGAGCACCGCGAGGCCGAGCGTGATCCCGAACACCGGCCGCCACCCCACCAACGTGCCGAGCGTGCCGCCGATGAGGAACGCGCTGACGCCCGAGAAGGCGCGCGCCGAGCCGAGCGATCCGACGGCGGTGGCCTGCTGGTCGCCCTGGTAGTTCTCGGCGATGAGCGCCACGAGCGCCGGCACGATGATCGCGGCCGAGGCGCCGGCCAGCACCTGCCCCGCGATGGCCCATCCGATGCTCGGCGAGAGGATCATCATGAGCGACGATCCCGCGAACACCACGACCACGATGCGGAAGATGAGCACCCACCCGACGCGCTGGCCCAGCTTCGCGCCGGTCATCACGAGTGCCGCGACGGCGATGCCGTAGACGACGATGGTGGTGCTGGCCACGGTGGGCGGCACGCCGAAGTCCTCGACGATGCCGCCGAGCGAGATGGGCAGCGCCGCCACGTTGAACGACATGAGCACCTGCGCGAGGAAGAGCCCCACCATCGGGGCCCAGGATCGCCGCTGCGCGGGATCGGGTGCGGTGCGAGCGGGAGCGGACTGCTCAGCCATGCGATTCCTCCGGTTCGGACGTTTCGGACGTGCCGCCGCGCACGGAGGCGAAGAGATTGAGGCCGAGCGAGCGCGAGAGGTGCGCGCACGCGCGCTGCCCGCGCACGCTGTTGCCCGCGGTGTCGAGCCGGGGGGAGTAGGCGCCGACGGCGCCCTTGCCGGGAGCGACGGCGACGATGCCGCCCGACACCCCGGATTTGGCGGGCAGCCCGATCTCGAACAGCCACTCGCCCGAGCGCTCGTACATGCCGCACGAGGCGAGCACCGCGAGCGTGTCCCGGCAGACCTCGGCTGACACGACCTGCTCGCCGGTCACCGGGTTGACCCCGCCGTCGGCGAGGGTCGCGCCCATGACCGCCAGGTCGTGCGCGGTGACCGCGAGCGAGCACTGCCGCGTGTAGACGTCGACCGTCTCGAGCGGGTCGGGATCCAGCCGCCCGTAGCTCTGCAACAGCTTGCCGATGGCGCGGTTGCGGAGGTTGGTGCGGCTCTCCGAGAGGTACACGTCCTCGTCGAGCGACAGCTCCCGGCCCGCGAACCGGGACAGACCCCGCTGCACCCGGGCCCAGCGTTCCTCCGCCGAGGACGCGCCCACGAGCGCGGTGGTGGCGATGGCTCCGGCGTTCACCATCGGGTTCATGGGGCTGCCGCCGTTGAGCTCCATCGCGATGAGCGAGTTGAACGCGAGGCCCGTGTTGTTCACGCCGACGCGCTCGTGCACTGCCTCGTGCCCCAGTTCCTCGCACACGAGCGCGAAGACGAAGGCCTTCGAAATCGATTGGATCGAGAAGGGGATGTCGACGTCGCCGGCTTCGTGCAGCGAGCCGCCGACGCTCACCACGGACAGGCCGAAGTGCGACGCGTCTGCCGCGGCGAGCACCGGGATGTAGTCGGCCACCGCGCCGTCGTCGACGCTGGCATAGCGCTCATACGCCTCGCTCACCAGCCGGTCCACGCGGGATCTCGGGGGCAGCGCCCCGGTCGATGCCCGCTGCTCGATGTCCAGCGCGTCGTGCTCGAACACGCGACCTCCTTCTCCGCAGCGCTCCGATGAATCTCACAGTACAGGCATGGCGGACGCGGCGGGAAGTGACAGTCTCGATACGCCGGCGATAGGCGCGGGCTCGTAGCATGGAGGGCATGCGCGTGCTGGTGGTGGAGGACGAACCGCTCGTGGCGGGGCCATCCGCCACGGGCTCCGTCTCGAGGCGATCGCGGCCGATATCGCCGGTGACGGCAGACACAGAATGGAGGATGGGATGGAGGACCTGAAGCCGATCGAGGGACTCGCGAGGCCGAGGACGCAGCGCGGATCCGCGCCGCGCAGCCGCACACCGGTCGTCGCGCTGTTCGCGGTCTACCTCGCGCTGCTCGTCTGGATCGTGCTGTGGAAGCTCGAGGTGCCGCACATCGGAATCGCGGGGGTGCGGCAGCTCAAGCTCGTCCCCTTCGGGGCGGGTGCCGGGTTCGGAGCGAATGCTCCCCTCGAGATCGCCGCGAATGTCGCGCTCTTCCTCCCGTTCGGCTTGTATCTCGGTCTCATCGCTCCCGCGTGGTCGTGGGGCCGGGTCGCGTGGGCATCGGCGGGAGCGGCCCTGGCGCTCGAGACCGCGCAGTACGTCCTGGCCATCGGGGTCTCCGATACGACCGACCTCATCGTCAACACCGCAGGCGGCCTCATCGGCTTCGGGCTGGCCGCGCTGGCGCATCGCCGGTTCGCTGCAGCGGCGCCGAGGGTGCTGTTCCGCGCCTGCGCGGTGGGCACCGCAATCGCGCTGATCGCGAGCGTGCTGTTCTTCCTGTCGCCGTTGCACTACGCGCAGCGAGACGTGGTCGTCGAGCCGCCGGCCTCCGCAGCGCACCGCTGGGACGCGCCGGAAGCGCGGGTGCCGACGGCGCAGGGGGACGGCATGCGCATCGACGGGGCCGGCGGAGCGGCGGCGCCGTGAACGGCCGGATCATCGACCGGGTCGCCACCCCCGCCGAGCATGCGGCCCTCGCCGCAGCCGTGGGATGGCAGGCGCACTTCGACGACCACGTCCGGGCGGCGTCGCTCGCGGCGTCGCTCGCCGGGGTCGTCTATGCGGCCGACGGTGGAATCGTCGGCATGGCGCGGGCCGTCGGCGACGGCCTGCAGTACGCATATGTCCAGGACGTCATCGTGCACCCCGATCACGATGGCGAGGGGATCGCGACGTCGCTCGTCGAGCGACTCATCGAACTGCTGCGGCCTGCCCCGGGAGCGGAGCTCTTCGTCGGCCTCTTCGCGAGCGACGAAGCCGTCGGCGTCTACGAGTCCCTCGGTTTCGCGCGCGAGGGCGCGATCGGGATGCATCGGCGCCTCTCCACGGCCGGCTCCGGGTGACGGCCCGCATCGGCGTCGCGGTTCGCTGCAACCCGGGTCACGGCGACGGGGTGCCGCCGTTGACGTTGAGGGTCTCTCCGATGACGTAGCTCGACTCGGGCGACGTGAGGAACACGAACGCCGGCGCGAGTTCGGTCGGCTGGCCCGCCCGGCCGATGGGGGTGTTCGTGCCGAAGTCGGGCAGCGCCTCCTTCGGCTGCCCGTCCGACACCTGCAGCGGCGTCCAGATCGGGCCCGGTGCCACCGCGTTGACGCGGATCCCGCGCGGGGCGAGCTGCTGACCCAGACCCTTCGTGAAGTTGTTGATCGCGGCCTTGGTCGAGGCGTAGTCGAGCAGGTGCGGGGAAGGTTTGTAGGCCTGGATCGAGGTCGTGTTCACGATCGTCGAGCCGGCGGGCAGATGGGGCAGCGCGGCCCGGCAGATCCGGTAGATCGCGTGGATGTTCGTGTCGAACGTCGCGGTCCACTGCTCATCCGGCAGGTCCGCGATATCCTCCACGGAGATCTGCCGGCCGGCGTTGTTGATGAGGGCGTCGAGGCCCCCGAGGCACTCTGCTGCCTCCGCGACGAGCCGCTCGCAGAAGTCGCGGTCGGAGATGTCGCCGGGCAGCAGCACGGCCCGTCGGCCGGCGTCCTCGATGAACGACCTGATCTCCTGGGCGTCCTCCTCCTCTGCGGGGAGGTAGGACAGGGCCACATCGGCGCCCTCGCGGGCGAACGCGATCGCCACGGCGGCGCCGATCCCCGAATCGGCGCCGGTGATCAGGGCCTTGCGCCCCGTCAGGCGGCCGATGCCGCGGTAGGAGTGCTGGCCGCGGTCGGTCTGCGGCACGAGCTCCTGATCGAGACCGGGCTCGGGTTGGTGCTGCACCGGCGGCGAGATCACGGGGAACCGCGTCACCGGGTTTTGGAACGTCAGCTGATCGGTCGAGTGCTCTGACACTGTGCGCCTCCTTCGGTCTGCATGGTGATGTCCCCACCCTCGCCCACGGGGCGGGGCGTGTCGACGGGGTTGCGCTCGTCGCCCGCGGCGGTCTTCGATCCTCGCTCCGCCGGTCGCGCCGCCCGGTCCAGCACCACTTTGATGCGGCCGTCCGCCTGCTGCTGCGACATCTCACACGCCCGCGGCGCCTCGTCGAGCGGCGCGCGGTGCGTCGCGGTCGAATCCCATCGCGTAAGCGCGGGCGGCGAGTCGCACGAGGGGCCCCGCCGCCGCAACGCTGATCGCAGCGATCAGCGCGGCGTGGGAGTGCGGCGAGCGGGCGCGGCCGAGCGCGGTGTTGAGACCGGCGAGACGAGCTGCCGTGCGCGCGGATGCCAGGCGGCGGTGCTCCCATCGCGCCAGTACCCGCTCGGGCTCCGGGTCGCCCTCCGTTCGCCGCAGCCACCGGGCCAGGAGCGGGGCGAGCGTCACCGCGTCGAGCAGACCCAGGTTCATGCCCTGTCCGCCGATGGGGCTCACCTCGTGCGCCGTATCGCCGATCGCGAAAACGCGCCCCGCGCGCATGCGGTGCAGCAGTGAACGCCGGATCCCGAACGCCGTCGCCGATTGCACGCGGGCCGCTAAGCCGACGTCGCCCGTGCGCTCGGTGACCGCCCGGCGGAGACGGTCCGCGTGCTGCTCGTGCGAGACCGCTGTGCGCGAGGAGTCCGCGCCCCCGGCGTCCCAGGCGACGAGCCGCCGGCCGCCCCCCGGCAACGGGAACGACTCCAGCACGCCGTGCGCGTCGAGCGTGACGATCGCGGTGTCGGCCGGCTGCCCCGGGGCGTCGGCGAGGTCGGCCATGAGGTAGCGGTCGGCGCAGGCGCGCGCGGACCCGCTCAGACGGGGGAGCACGAGCCCTCGCCCGGCGGCGCCGGCGGCCACGACGACCGCGCGTGCGCGCACCTCGGTGTCTTCCGTCCCGACCCGGGCCCGGAGGAGCGCGCCTCCGGGCTGCTCGACGACCCCCAGCACCTCGGCGCCGCGCATCGGCTCCGGGGATCCCGCGCTCACGGCCGCCTCCGTCACGGCCTGCGGAACCGCCGCGACGAAGGGGAACGGGCCGCCGAGCCGGTCGAAGCGCACCTCGCCGATCGCACGCCCTCCCGAGCGCGCGATCCCGCGCGGAATCCGGGCGGCCTCGGCGAGGATGCGCTCGGCGGCTCCCGATGGCGCGAGCGCCGCCAGCGCGGGCGGATGCACGCCGATTGCGCGGGTGCCCGGCTCGGGAGCGCTGCGGCGCTCGAGCACCACGACGTCGACGCCCCGGCGCGCGAGCTCGGCGGCCAGGCAGAGTCCGGTCGGGCCGGCGCCCACGACGGCGACCTCGTGCGTCGCGGCCCTCACGCGGGCGCCTCCTCGTCGGGCCGCACCCCGAAACGCCAGGTCCGGTGCACCGCGAGCAGGCGGAACGCAGCCGGCTGCTCGGCCAGCCAGCCGCGCGGCAGCCGCGCGGCGAGCTCGTCGCGGGTGTAGCTGCGCCGGATGCTGCGCAGGCCGTCGACCCGCAGGAAGGTCCCCGGAGCGATCGGCGCCGCGCACACGGCGAACGCCGCATAGGCGAGCCGGCTGCGCGCGATGTCGGAGTGCACGCACACCCGCGTCGCGAGAGTCTGCGAATCGGCGAGCACCGCCTCCAGCGACACCGCGTCCAGGTGATGGAGCAGGTGGTTCGAGACGACCGCGTCGAACCGCTCTCCCGCGGCCACCAGCTCGCCGCTGGCGGCCGCGCGGAATGAGACGCCGTCGACGGGCGCGCCGCTGCTCGCCGCCGCCCAGGCGCGGGGATCCGGATCGATGCCCACGCCCTCCACTGCGAAGCCGTCGCGCCGCGCGAGCCGTACCAGCCGCCGCAGCACATCGCCGCCGCCGCACCCGATATCGAGGATGCGCACCGGGCCTGTGCTCCGCGCGAGCGCGGGCCGCACGTGGTTGCGGTAGACGCGCCCCCAGCGCGAGACGGCGCCGTTCACCGCCCAGAACCGCCGCAGCGTGCGATGCAGGCGCACCGGGTCGCAGTTCGGATCGTCCATCACTTCGAGGAGTCGCTCGTCTCGCGCGGCGAGCGACACCCGCGACCGCGGCATCAGGCCGGTGCGGCGGCCGCGGCAGGCTCCTGCGCCGCCACGGCCGCGGTCGGCTCCGTCTCCGCCGCGACCCCGGTCGGCTCCGTCTTCGCCACGACCGCCCCCGCCGGTTCCCGTCTGCCCGCGCGCATGACGAGGCGCGCGGTTTCTACGGTGAGCCCGGGCCCGAAGCAGAGACCCGCGATGCGCGCGCCCTCGCCGAGCGACTCGTCGGCCAGGATCCGCTGCAGGATGAAGAGGATCGTCGCGCTCGACATGTTGCCGAAATCGCGCAGCACGGCGCGCGAGTGCGCCATCGCCTCGTCCGGCAGCTCGACTCCGCCCTGCACCCGGTCAAGCACGCTGCGACCGCCCGGGTGCACCGCCCACGCCTCCACGTCGGTGCGCGGATCCGCGCCGTCCAGCATCGCCTCGACGACCCCCGAGATCTCGCGTCCGATGATGCGCGGCACCTCCGCGGTGAGACGCATCTCGAATCCGCGATCGCCGATGGTCCAGTCCATGTCGCGCTCGCCCTCCGAGGTGATCGCGGTCGAGAAATCGACCGCTTCCAGGGCGGCTCTGCCGTCGCGAGGCTCGGCCGACGACACGATCGCCGCACCCGCTCCGTCGCCGAACACCGCGGACGCCACGATCTGCTCGGGGTCGCTGGACGAGCGGATGTGCAGCGAGCAGAGTTCGGCGCAGACGACCAGCACCACCGCACCGGGGCGGGCGTCGCTGATCGCGGTCGCCGTGCGCAACGCGGGGAACGCCGCGGCGCAGCCCATGAAGCCGATGTGCGTGCGCTCGGCCGTCACGGAGATGCCGAGCTGCTTCACCAGCAGATAGTCGGGGCCGGGAGCAAAGAACCCCGTGCACGACGCCGTGACGACGTGGGTGACCTCCTCGGCGACGAAGCCGGAGCGCTCGAGCGCGTCGCGGGCGGCGGCTGCGTACAGGCGCGGCGCCTCCCGGCGGTAGATGAGGTTGCGCTCACCGGTGCTTGGCGCGCTCAGCCGGGCGCCGTCCTCGGAGAACAGCGTCTCGCTCGAGCCGATCTCGCCGATCACCGAGTACCGGTTCTCGATGGCCGACTGGTCGAACGCGGCGCCGATGAGGCGGGCGGTGAGCCGGGTCACGCCGGGCTGAGCCGCGAAGAAGTCGCGGGTCTTCGGCTGCGAGAGCCGCGCAGGGGGCACGGCCGTGCCGATGGAGAGGATCTTCGTTGACATGTCCCCATGTAACCCGATCCTTCCGCTGCAGGGGGAGGGGCTTGACACGATCGTGATGGGCCGGCGCCGGGAGCAGGTGCGGGAGCGGATGCCGGATCGCTCCTGCTCGGCGGTGAACTTAGTGCACGTTCGTACTCTCCGCAAGCACCTTTCCGCTTCCGGCGACGGCGCCCACAGTGGGTTGCAGGTGCGCGGACGGCCTGGTCCGGCACCGGCGGCATCGCCGTCGCGACTGCACGTTCGATCGAAGGAGAAGCATCGTGAAGAACTCACCCAACCGAATCGTCGGCATCGTCTTCGGCGTCGTCTATCTACTCGTGGGCATTCTGGGCTTCGCGGTCACCGGCGGCGTGGGGTTCCTCGCCACGGAGGGCGGCCTGCTCATCGGCGTGTTCGAGGTGAATCCGCTGCACAACATCGTTCACCTGCTGGTCGGCGCAGCGCTGCTGGGCGGCGGGATTGCGGGCGTGGGCGCCGCGAAGGGGATCAACGGCACCGTCGGCGTGGTGTATCTGCTCGTCGGCGTGATCGGCTTCTTCATCGCCGGAACCGCCGCCAACATCCTGGCGCTCAACACGGCCGACCATATCCTCCACCTGGGCAGCGCGCTCATCCTGCTGGGCGTGAGCCTCGGCGCTGACCGCGATCGCGCGGTCGCGGCGCGACCGGCGGTGTGACGCAGACGCAGGTCCCGGTGTTGTCGAGCTGGTGCGGTTTCGCCGCCCTGGGTTCCGGGCTCATCCTCTGCGCCGTCGCGGCCGGCCTCGACCCGCCGCTCGCCGTGCCGCTCGTCGTCGCCGGTGGTGCTGAGCTGCTCTGGGGCGGGATCGCGCTGCGCCTCGGCCGCGTCCCCGCGCCGCGGGCAGTGCTCTGGGCGACCGCCGCCGTCGCAGCGGCGGCGGTCGTGCTGCTGTTCCAGGGGCTCGTCGGGATCCTCCCGGCGCTCGCGCTGCTCGCGCTGCACTGGTCCGCGGCCATGGCCGCGGTGGCGGTCCTGCGCCGGCGGGCCGGTACCCTTGCCGCGCGCGGCCCGCGGGATGACGACCCGGTCGGCGAGCACGGGCGCGCTGCGGGAGTGCGGGCGCTCCGGGGCGGGTGGAATCGTGGGCCGGCAGCGTTCGTCGTGATCCTGGCCGCGCAGGCGATGCTGGTCGCGGCGATCACCACCCCGGCGCTGGCCCACACCGCGCCGGGGGCATCGGCGGTGCCGCACGGCACCCTGCACGGCACCCTGCACGGCGCCCCCCACGCGCACTGACTGGCGAAACCGACCCCGTTGCTCGAACACGAGGCTTCCAGCGTGGATATTTCGCGCGGAATGGAACAAACGGCGCGGTTTCGAGCAGGGAGCGGGCGGGAGCGTGCGGGAGCGGCACGGAGCGGGCGGCGGGCGCGCGCGGCCGCCCGCGCGTCACCCGCGCGTCACCCGCGCAGGTGCTCCCGCAGAGTTGCCCCGGAGTACTCCGTGCGAAACACGCCGCGTCGCTGCAGTTCGGGCACCACCCCGGCGACGAAGTCTTCGAACGACGAGTGGTAGAGCGCGGGGAAGACGACGAAGCCGTCGGCCGCCTCGCCGCGGAACAGGTGCTCGAGGTGCTCGGCCACCGTCGCGGGGGATCCCACCACCTGCGGGTGCAGCTGGTTGAGCGCCTGTTCGACCGCCAGCTCGGCCACGGTGAAGCCGCGCCGCGCGCTCACCGACGCCAGCATGTCCTCGAAGCCGACGCTGCCCGTCGCACCGCGGTGCGCGGCGAGCGCGTCGACGGCCGGGGCGTCGGGATCCAGCTCGTCGGCGTGCAGCAGTCGAGCCAGCTTGGTCAGCGCCGCGGGCAGGTCGATGCGCTCCCGCAGTGCGCGCAGCTTCGCCTGCGCGTCGGCATCGGTCCACCCCACCACCGGCTGCACCCCCTGCAGCACGCGGATCGAGTCGGGATCCCGGTCGTGGTCGATCCGCGCGCGATCGCGCAGTTCCCGCCGCAACTCGCGCATTCCCTCCTCGGTGTCTCCGATCGCGAAGACCACCTCGGCCCAGCGCGCCGCGAACGCCCGCCCGCGCGGCGACGACCCGGCCTGCATCAGCACCGGGTGCCCCTGCGGGCTGCGGGGAAGCGTGAGCGGTCCGCGGGACAGCCCGCCGGGTACGCGGTGCACGCGCTTCGGGTCGGCGAACAGTCCCGACTCCCGGTCGTGCACGAGCGCGCCGGGCTCCCACGAGCGCCACAGGTCGAGCACCGTCTGCACGACCGCGTCGGCGCGGTCGTAGCGCTCTCCCGGCGGGTCGATGCGATCGCGACCCATGTTGCGCGCCTCGGCATCGGTGGTCGAGGTGACGATGTTCCAGGCAGCCCGTCCGCCGGAGAGGTGGTCGACGGAGAGCAGTTGGCGAGCGATCGCGTACGGCGGCACGAAGCTCGTCGACACCGTGGCTCCGAGGCCGATGCGGCTCGTTGCTCCCGCGGCCAGCGAGACGACGGTGATCGGATCGAGGTAGATACTGCCCTTGCCGGCCGTGCGCAGCGTGGTGGCGTAGTCGCCGTCGCCATCTTCGGGCACCGCGAGGGCGTCGGCGAAGAACGCCATGTCGAAGAGCCCGCGCTCGAGGGTGCGCGCCAGGTCCGCGTGGAAGCGTCCGCTCAGCCAGTCCGCTCGTCCCAGCGGATCCCGCCAGTTCTCGGCATACTGGCTCGTGGGTGGATTCACCATGCCCACGAGGTGCATCTGTCTCGACGTCATCGCGGATCCCTCGTCCCGTTCGTGCAGCGCATCGATCAGTCCCGCAGGGGCGACGGGCTGTTGATCGAGACCGTGAGGTGCGTCACCACGTGCTGCACGCTCTCGCCGACGCCGATCCACGCGTTCGCCGCGGTCTGCAGCACAGCGGCGAGGTCTCCATCGAGCCGGGTCGCGTAGTGGTCGGAACCCGAGTAGACGCCCGCGGATCTCGCCTGCTCGATCGCCGCGTAGATGGGAGCCATGTGGTCGGCGGGGGCATCGGCCGGGCCGCCGCCACCGGCCGATCCGCCGCCGTGCCGCGCTCCGCAGCCTCGCCCGGTGCCGCCGTCGAGCAGCGGGTACAGCGACCAGTGGGCCCGGGCGCGCACCCCGGTGCCGGCGAGCGACACGGGATCCGCGCCGAGTGCCGCGACGCCCGCGGGGAGCGCGCACTGCAGCTCGCCCGGGCAGCCCCGCGAGAGCAGGATCGACGCCGAGAGGTGCGCTCCGCTGCGCGCCGCCGCCGCGATGACGTCCCGGAGGTAGGCGAGCACCCGCTGCTCGCCGCCGGCGACGAACGTCGAGATGTCGCCGGTCTCGACGAGCAGGTCGGTCGCGTCGGCCTCGCCGAGGGCACCCAGGATGATCGCGACATAGTCGGAGTCGTAGACGGACAGCGTGAAGCGGGCGCCCACGCCGTACTGCTGCGGCGTCATCGGCGCTGTCGCGGTCTGCAACGGGCCGGGTGACGCGGGTGCGGGCGGGCGCGCCGGATCGGACGGGCGCGCCGGATCGGGCGGGAGTGCATCGTTCGACAGGGGAGTCACGCCCACCACCATAGGGGATCGCCTCGCGTGCGACGGCGGAGTGTTGCTAACATGTGGGGCACACGGGAGTCCGGTAGGCCGGGCTGAGAGGAAGGTCATCAACCTTCGACCGTCGAACCTGATCTGGATCATGCCAGCGCAGGGAGACACTCTACGAACCCGTGCCCATCCATCATCGAAGGGGCACGCTTCAATGCGCCACCACATCATCACCCATGCCCGTACCGCTCATCAGGCCGGTACCGGCGCCCTCCGCTCCGTGCTGCGGCGCGTCGTCACCGCCGGGGCCGCGATTCTCGCCGGCAGCCTCGCGCTCACCGCGTGCGCGGGGGCGGCACCCGCCGATGACGCCGCGGCGCACGACGAGCTCACGCCCGTCAGCTTCGCGCTCGACTGGGCGCCCAACACCAACCACATCGGCGTGTATGTCGCCGACGAACTCGGCTACTTCGCCGAGGTCGGGCTCGACGTCGAGATCCTGCCGTACGGCTCCACGTCGGCCGTGCAACTGGTCTCGGCGGGCGAGGCCGACTTCGGCATCGGCGGCCAGTCCGGGGTGCAGATGGCGCGCACGGCCGGGCTCGACGTGATGTCGGTGTACCGGGTCACGCAGACCGACACCGGGAGGCTGGTGACGCTGGGGGATCGCGAGGATCTCACCCGCCCGGCCGATCTCGACGGTCTCGTCTTCGGCGGCTTCGGGGCTCCGCTCTACTCGGCGCTCGCCGCGTCGACGATCCGCGGCGACGGCGGGCAGGGCGAGTTCGAGGAGGTGGTGCTCGACACCGGCGCCTACGAGGCGCTCTCGCAGGGGCGCATCGACTTCACGCTGTCGGTGTCGACGTGGGAGGATCTGCAGACGCAGATCGACGGGCACCCCTACCGCACCTTCCGCTACCAGGACTTCGGCGTGCCCGAGCAGCAGTCCACCGGCATCGTGTCGAGCGAGTCGTACCTCGAGGCGCATTCGGAGGACGCGACCGCCTTCGTGCAGGCGGTCGCCCGCGGGTACGCCTACGCCGCCGACCACCCCGAGGAGGCCGCGGATCTGCTCATCGCAGCGAACCCCGACACGCTCGGCACCGCCGAGGAGCTCGTGCACCGCAGTGCGGAGCTGATGGCGGGCGACGGGTACCTGGTGTCGGAAGAGCGGCCGATCGGGGCCGCTGATCCAGAGGCGTGGGAGGGGTTCGGCGCATTCCTGTTCGACGGCGGGTTCCTCACGGATTCCGAGGGCCGGCCGCTTGCCGAGGAGCCCGACTGGACCGAGTACTACACCGACGAGTACCTGTGACCTGCGCACGGGGCGTCGGAGCCGGGGGAGCCGCAGTGTCGCGCATCGCACGCGGCGCGGTGCCCCCGATCCTCGCGTTCCTCGTGCTGCTCGGCCTCTGGCAGGCGGTAGCGGGCGCGGGCCTCGTGCCCGCCGACATGCTGCCCGGCCCGACCCGAATCGTCTCCGCGGGGATCGGAGAGCGCGAGGCTCTGCTGCGCCACACCGTCCCGACGCTGCTCGCAACGCTGATCGGGTTCTCGCTGTCGGTCGCGGTCGCGTTTCTCACGGCGACGCTGCTCGACTTCTGGGCGCCGCTCAGGCGGGCGCTGCTGCCGCTGCTCATCGTCAGCCAGACGCTGCCGCTCATCGCCCTCGCGCCGCTCGTGGTGCTCTGGTTCGGCTTCGGGCTGCTGCCGAAGATCCTGCTCGTCGCCTTCGTCACGTTCTTCCCGATGGTCGTGGGGTTCTTGCGGGGATTCTCGTCGGCGGATCCCGAGGCCGAGCACCTGCTGCGCTCGATGGGTGCCGGGCGCTCCACGGTGTTCCGCATGATCCGTCTGCCCGCGTCCACGCCCTCCTTCTTCGCGTCGCTGCGCATCTCGATCACCTACGCGGTGGTCGGTGCGATCTTCGCCGAGTACGCGGGCGCGGTCGCCGGGTTGGGCGTCTACATGCAGTCGGCCAAGAACGTCTTCCGCACTGACCTCGTGCTGTCGGCGGTGCTCATGAGCACGCTGCTCACGCTCGCCCTGTACGGTGCCGTAGTGCTGATCGAGCGGCGGTGCGTGCCATGGCTGCGCGTCGAGCAGGGGGCCGAGCGGTGAGCGCTGCGGGCGCTGGGGGCGCTGCGGGCGCTGGGTTGGAGGTGCGTGGAGTCGGCAAGCGTTTCGGTTCCCGGAGGGTGCTCGAACAGGTCTCCTTCGGGGTGGGGCAGGGGGAAGTCGTGGCGCTCGTCGGCGCGAGCGGCAGCGGCAAGTCGACGCTGCTCTCGATCCTCACCGGCGCCCTGCAGCCCGACGTCGGCGAGATCCGCTTCGACGGTTCGCCCGTGCTTCCCGGCAGGCGTCCCTTCGCATACATGCCGCAGCGCGACGTGCTGCTGCCGTGGCGACGCATCGTCGACAACGCGGGCATCGGACTCGAGGTCGCGGGGATTCCTCGGGGCGAGGCGCGCGAGCGAGTGGGGAGACTGCTGGAGCCGTTCGGGCTCGCGGGCACCGAGCGGATGTTCCCCCGCCAACTCTCGGGCGGCATGCGCCAGCGCGTGTCGTTCCTGCGCGCGGTGGTGCAGGAGCGTGCGATGCTGTTGCTCGACGAGCCGTTCGGGGCGCTCGACGCCATTACCCGGGACGAGCTCCAGCGCTGGCTGCTGGACATCCGGCGGGCCAATGGCTGGACCATCCTGCTCATCACCCACGACATCCGCGAGGCGGTGCGCCTGGCCGACCGGGTGCTCGTGCTCCCCAGGACGCCCGGGCCGCTGGCCGGGGAGGTGCTGGTGAGTCGGGAAATTCCGCGCCTCGACGGGTTCCTCACGGATCCGCGAGTGCCGGTGCTGGAGGAACGGCTGCACGGACTGCTCGTCGCGGCATCCACGCGGGGCGGGGGCGGTCCCTGATCCTCTGCGAGAAGTCAGCGCGTCACGAGCCGTGGCGGTCGTGACGGCCCTTCGAGCCGCGCGATGGCGATCTTGATGTCGGTCACGTCCTCGTGCATGGCGTCGATCCGCTGGGTGAGCTTGACGTCGACCGCGTCGATCTTCAGAACCAGGGTGTCAACGCGTTGTCCGAGCCGGGCCTCGACGGTGTCGACCTTGAGGTCCACGGCATCGATCCGCCGGGTGAGTCGGGCATCGAGGTCGCTGATCTGTCCGGTGAGTCGGGCATCGAGGTCGCTGATCTGTCCGGTGAGTCGGGCATCGAGCTCACTGATCTGTCCGGTGAGTCTGGTGTCGAGGTCGCCGATCTGCCCGGTGAGCTTGGTGTCGAGGTCGCCGATCTGCCCGGTGAGCTTGGTGTCGAGGTCGCCGATCTGCCCGGTGAGCTTGGTGTCGAGCGCGCTGGTCTGCCCGGCGAGCCTCATCTCGACCGCGTCGATGCGTCGCACCACCCACGCCAGGCCCGCGGCCGCTCCGCCGCCGAGGGTGATCAGCAGGCCGAGTGCGCTCAGGACGACGGTGAGTGTCTCGGGCGACATGCGCAGCACTCCTGCCTGTTCCGGGGGTCGAATGGCTGTGGGTATGACTGTACGTCACGCGCAGCATCTCCGGGGAGGCGCGACAAGAACTGTGGACAGCGGGCGGCAGCGCGCTCCTTGTGAGCGAAGCGCCGCGGGTGCGAGGGGCGGAGCGCGCGCTGCGCGACGCGCCGGTCCGCGCCGCACCCGGTGCTACGAGTCCTGCGTCTCGCGCCATCCCACGGTGACGTCGACCCAGCCCTCGGCCCCGCTCAGCGACTCGAGCGCTTCGACGGGCACCAGCACCGCCGACGTCGCGGTGCCCGCGGCCGGGAAGACGATGTCGAATCGGCGCAGCGACTCGTCGAGGAAGACGCGGGTGCCGTCGGGGTTGGCGAACGGGCAGACTCCGCCGATCGGGTGCCCGGTCAGCGCCGCCACATCATCGCCCTGCAGCATGCGCGGCTTCCCTCCGAAGCGGCGCTTGAACATGCCGCTGTTCACCTTCGCATCGCCGGCCGCCACCACGAGCACGGCCCGCTCGGGCGCGTCGGGGTCGTGGAAGCCGAGGGTCTTCGCGATCCGCTCCGGCTCCGTGCCCACCTTCTCGGCGGCCAGCTCGACCGTGGCGCTCGACTCGGCGAACTCGAGGATCTCTCCCGACCATCCGCGTCCGGAGAGGTGCTCGCGTACCCGTGCGGTTCCCATTCGACGTCCATTCTGCAGTGATGCGATGCGACCGGGCTCCAGACTACCGGCGCCGTGCTCAGGCCAGCACGGTGAAGTCGGCGCGCTCGTGGCGCACACCGTTGACCTGCAGCGCGATCCCGTACGCCCCGGTGAAGTAGCGGCGCGTGGTGATGGGGCGGAACGAGTGCGCAGCCTCGACCGACGTGCGCTCGCCCGGCCCGACATCGCGCCGCGCGAGCTTGAACACCTTCGTCCGCTCCTCGCCCCGGGCGCCGGGGAAGAAGAGCACGTAGTCGACCATGAGCGCAGCGGGGCCATCGCCCGGGTTCTCGATCGTGGCGCCGAAGCGGACGGTGCCGCCGGCCTCCACCCGATCGGGCGACACATAGAGGGGGGACACGGTCACGTGCGCCGGCGGGAAGCCGAGCAGGGTGAGCGCTTCCGGATCCCCGCGTTTCACGAGCGTGCGCAGGGCGTGCCGCGCGGTACGGGGCGTGTGCTCGCCCCCGCGTCGCTGCCACCCGCGCACGGTGTCGAGTGCGAAGGCGGTGTGGGCGCGGCTGTGGTCGTTGAGGTGGTTGGCGACGGAGCGGCGCACCGAATCAGACGGGTCGTCGAAGAGGGCGTCGAGGATCGGCCGGCTCGGCGCAGGGTCGGCCACGAGCGCCGGGATCCGCTCGCCCCAGGGCAGCAGAGGGCGGCTGCCCTCCGAGGCGAGACGGCGCACGTTCCAGTCGTCCTCCCGCGTCCACTCTGCCAGGTGGTCGAGCGCTCGATCCAGATCGTGCAGCAGCAGCGGGCGGATCGCGAACTCCGAGGTGAATCGCGGCGTCAGCTCGCGCAGCACCGACATCGCATCGTCGAAGGCGGCCCGCGAGTCCTCGTGCACGGCGCGCCGCGCCACCGACAGCCCCACCGGCCAGAGCAGCCACCCCTTGAAGCCAGGGTGCGGCATCGCCGAGCGCACCACCTCGGCGAGCGCCGCGTGGTCGCCGGCAACATCCTCGAGGATCCCGCCTGCAAGCGCTCGTGCCCGCCCGCTCAGCGTCAGCGCGTCCAGTGCGTCCGCAGCGCCACGGGTCGCTCGCATCGGGTTGCCGGGGACAGCATCGCCGAGCGCCTCGAGCAGCGTCTCCGTGGCGGCACTCCCCAGGAGCTCATCCGTCATCGACATGCGGCCCTCCATCCCGCACACAGCATACGGTCCCCACCCACACTTCGCGCGTCAGTAGATGTCGTCAAAACTGAGAATTCATGACAACTACTGACGCGCGTAGATGGGAGGCGCGGGCTCGGGTCGGATGCGACCGCTGGGCACCCAGCGGTTGATCCGCGATCGCCCCGGCAGTAGATTGCTGCGTACCACCCGCTGGAAGAACGAGTACCGACAGGCCGAACGACAGGGGGAGATCATGACACCGGATCGCATCGAGCCGAGCGCCGAGGCCTCGGAGGCAGACATTCTGGACCAGCTGACCGCGGCGGATCCGACCGACGAGGATCCGGATCCGGCGCCGCTCGCCGCCGCGAGACAGCCGGTGAGCGAGGCCGATTGGGCCGAGCAGCAGCGGCCGGTGCCGCTCGACACCGAACTCGACGCGGATGAAGCGGACGACGCGGACGCCTGACCAGGGGGTCATCGCGCGGGAGCGCGAGGCGCAGGCGGGGCCGGGAAGTCCCGGATGTCCGGCAGGGCCCGGATGTCTGGCACGGCCCGGATGGCCCGAAGTGCCGGGCCGGATCCGCTCACATAGCCGATCGCGGCGCCGAACGAAAGGCCTCGCAGGCCAGGGCGAAGCGTCACTAGGGTGGAGGCATGGCGAGCGAGGAGACGACGGGCCCGGCCGGTGCGGTGCAGCGACTCATCGCGCGCGCACTCCAGCTGCGTCTCGTGCGCGCGTACCTGCGCTACTCCGAGCACCGCGGCGCGATGCTCGCCGACAGCATCACCTACCGTGCGCTGTTCAGCCTCTTCGCCGCGGTGCTGCTCGGCTTCTCGCTCGCGGCGCTGTGGCTCGCCGGCAATCCGGAGGCCATGCGCGCGCTCACCGACGCGCTCAGCACCGCCGTGCCGGGAATCACCGACGTCGTCGACCCGACGAAGATCGACGCGCCCGCCGGGTTCACCGTCGTGGGGACGATCTCGCTCCTGGGGCTCGTCGGAGCGGCGATCAGCGCGATCGGCAGCCTGCGCACCGCGCTGCGGGTGCTCGCCGACGAATTGCACGACGACGGCTTCTTCCTCTGGGTGGTGCTGCGCAATCTGCTGGTCGCCGCAGCGTTCGGCGGGCTGCTGGTGCTCGCCGCCGTGCTGAGCGTCGCGGGCTCGTTCGGCATCTCGGCCGTCGCGTCGTGGCTGGGGCTCGGTTCGATCGGGGGAGTCGCCGACGCGCTCACGCGCGGATTCGGCATCGTCGTCGTGTTCGTGATCGACGCACTGGCCCTGGCGCTCGTGTTCCGGCTGCTCTCCGGAGTCGCGGCGCCCGCCCGCGCCCTGTGGAGCGGTGCGATCCTCGGGGGTATCGGACTCACCGTGCTCCAGGAGCTCTCGGGGCTGTTCGTGCGGGGCGCGACCTCGAACCCGCTGCTGGCCACGTTTGCCGCGCTCATCGCCCTGCTGCTGTGGGTCAATCTCTCGGCGCAGGTGATCCTGCTGGCGAGCAGCTACATCATCACGGCCACGGCGGAGGCGAAGGACCGGGTCCGTGAGCGCTACGGCGCCGAGACGCTCGCGCAGCACCGGCGCCGGCGCGCCGAGGACGTGCTGCACGCGGCGACGAGGGAGTTGCGGGCCGCGGAGGCTGCAGAGTCCGAGGAGCGCGACACGGCGCGGTCGTGAGGCGTTGCGAAATCGGTCGGGACTCGCCGATCGTCGCGAATGCCGTCGCGTACGCCGTCGCTCACACGGCCGCCCCCCACCGCCGCCACCCGGCCCCGGATCGGCCTCGGATCGTCCCCGATAGGCTGAGCGCGGGATCGGGCCCGGACGGGCCCCATGACTCGTGCACGTAAAGGAGTACACATGGCCGAGCAGGCGGAGCAGAGCGATGGGACTGCGGCGCGCGAGGAGGCGCTCCGCACCGAGGTGGCGGGGCAGTTCGACCGCACGATGGACGACCTGGCGCGCCTCGTACGCATCCCCTCGGTGTCGTGGCCCGCATTCGATCCCGAGCACGTCACCGCGAGCGCCGAGGCGATCGCCGGGCTGCTGCGCGAGACGGGCATCTTCGACGTGGTCGACATTCGCCGCGCACCCGTCGCCGGCGCGGAGGGGAGTGACGACCCAGAACTCGGCCATCCCGCAGTAGTGGCCCGCCGCGAGCCCCGCAGCGGCCGCCCCACGGTGCTGCTCTACGCCCATCACGACGTGCAACCTCCCGGCAAGGACGCCGACTGGGATACGCCGCCCTTCGAGCCGACGCTGCGGGGCGGGCGCCTCTACGGGCGAGGCGCGGCCGACGACAAGGCCGGGGTGATGGCCCACCTCGGCGCGGTCCGGGCACTCGCCGCCACGGCGCAGGCCGAAGGCCGCGAACTCGACCTGGGCATCGCGCTCTTCATCGAGGGCGAGGAGGAGTGGGCCTCGCAGTCCTTCGGCAACTTCCTGCGCGAGAACCGGGATCTGCTCGCCGCCGACGCGATCATCGTCGCCGACTCGGGCAACTGGGATGCGCAGACCCCGGCGCTCACGGTCGCGCTGCGCGGGGCCGTCGCCTTCAACCTGCGTGTCGACACGCTCGCCCATGCCTCGCACTCGGGCATGTTCGGCGGCGCGGTGCCCGACGCCATGCTCGCGACCGTGCGCCTGCTCGACACGCTCTGGGACGCCGACGGCGCGGTAGCGGTCGAGGGGCTGCGCTCCGTCGAGCTGCCGTCGCCCGAGTACGACGAGGATCGTCTGCGGCAGGAGGCCGGTCTGCTCGACGGTGTTAGCCCGATCGGTCGCGGCGAGATCCTCTCCCGCATCTGGGCGCAGCCCGCCATCTCGATCACCGGCATCGACGCCCCCGACGTCGCCAACGCCTCGAACACCCTGATCCCGAGCGCGCGCGTGCGGGTGAGCGCCCGGATCGCTCCCGGTCAGGAGCCGGAGGAGGCCTTCGACGCGATCAAGGCGCACCTGCTTGCCCGTGCGCCGTTCGGGGCCCGTCTGACGTTCGAGGACGAGGGGCTGGGCCAGGCGTTCCTGGTCGACACGAGCGGCTGGGCGGTCGCCGAGGTGCGTGCCGCGATGGCCGATGCCTGGGAGCGGGAACCCATCGATATGGGCGTCGGCGGCTCCATTCCGTTCATCGCCGAGCTCGTCGAGGAGTTCCCCGGAGCGCAGATCCTCGTCACGGGCGTCGAGGACCCTGACGGCCGCGCGCACAGCCCCAACGAGTCGCTGCACGTCGAGTCATTCCGCAAGTCGGTGCTCACGGAGGCGCTCTTCCTGTCGCGTCTCGACGGACGGGGGCAGTAGGGCGAGGCACAGCGGTGGCTTACCCTTACGGGCGCCGCCGAGCTCAGTGCTTGTGGGGCGGCTCCGGCTGCGCGCCGCCGCCGCCCGTCTGCGCCTGCAGCAGGTCCCGGATCTCCGTGAGCAGTTCCTGCTCGGTCGGCACGGGCGGCTCACCGCTCTCGGGCGCGGGCTTGCGCAGACGGTTCATCGGCATGACGAAGACGAAGTAGACGACTGCGGCGACGATTACGAAGTTGATGATCGCTCCGATCACCGCCCCCAGCGCGATCGTGCCGCCTCCCGGAAGGCTGATCTGCAGCGCTCCGTCGAGCGAGTCGGCTCGGAACACCATGCCGATGATCGGGTTGATGAGCGAATCGACGACCCGCTCGACCACCGAGTTGAATGCGGCACCGATGACCACGGCGACCGCAAGATCGACGACGTTTCCGCGGAGCAGGAACTCCTTGAACCCCTTGAACATGTGCACTCCCTCTATACACTTCTTCCTGGCGGCGCCGACGAGCGACTGCAGGTGGTTCGGACGGTCGAACAGCCTACAGACAAGCCAGCCCGTCGGCCATCGCGGCCTCGAAGTAGTCGTTCATCAACGCTTCGATATCGCCGTTCTCATCGGCGAGCGGGTTCTGCACATACGCGTAGAAGCGCTGGTAGACGCTCTGATTGGGGCTCTCGATCTCGGCGAGCTTGCGGAACGCCTCGAGCGCCTGCGCGTCCGCCGTGCCGTCAGAAGCGCCGTAGTCGCTGAGCTCCGTGAACACGGCGCAGAATTCGGCTGAGCGCTCGTCCCCGCCCGCCGAGTCCGAGCCGTCGAGGAACTCGTCGGGCAGCGCCGTGCCGTCTTCTGCGAACTGGTCCCCGGTTCCGGGAAGCGAGTCGAGCTCTTCGAGCTGGCGCTCCAGCTGCTCGATGCTGGAGTCGCTGAGATCCGATGCGTACTTCACCGCCGCACCGGCGACGGCGATGCCCACGATGACGGCGAGAATCGTGCCCGCGAGTGCGACGTAGCCGATGATCGTGCCGGCGAGCGCGAAGCCCCGGCCGCGTTCACCCCTCCTCTTGATCTGGCTGAGGGCGATGTGGCCGCAGATGATGCCCACCAGGCTCACGAAGAACGAGCCGATGAACGAAACGAGCGCCAGCGCGTTGAGGGGCGCCTGCGGGGCGCCGACGGGCTGGGGATATGCGTTCGGCGGGCCCGCGACGGGCGGCTGGGGCGGTGCGCCGCCCACCGGGGGCGCCGCCGCGAAGCCGGGCTGCTGGCCGGGCTGGGGCGCTGGGGGCACCGCTGCTGCGTGGGGCGCGTGCGGTTGCGCCTGCGCGGGCTGCGTCGGCTGCGCGGGCTGCGTCGACGGGAGGGGGGTCGTCGGCTGCTCGGGCGTCTCGCTGTTGCCGGGGTTGGTCGGATCGGACATGGCCGGTGCTCCTCGCTGCTTCCTATCGGCGTCCCGGGCAGGCACCCGCTGGGGCGCTGCGTCCGGGCGCTGCTCCACGCGCGACTCATGAATGACCCCCGCGCTGACATCCTATGGGAATCTCGGGATTCAGCGGGGAGAACGCTCGGGTGGCGGTAGCGTAGGGGTATGGAGTTCATCGGCGCGATGCCCGCGGTAGACCTCACGTATTCCGACGTCTTCCTGGTGCCACGGCACTCGGACGTGGGCAGCCGGCTCGGCGTCGATCTCGCGCCGACCGACCATACGCCCGCGACGCTGCCGCTCGTCGCGGCCAATATGAACTCGGTCACCGGGCCGCGCCTGGCCGCGGTCCTCGCGCGCAGAGGCGGTCTTGCGGTGCTGCCGCAGGATCTCTCCGCCGACGCGGCCGCACGCGCCATCCGTTGGATCAAGGCTCAGCCGACCGCCGTCGACACACCGATCGTGCTGCCGACGGACGCGACCGCTGACGACGGCCTGCGGCTGATCCCCCGCGCCGACGGGCAGGTGATCGTGGTCGTCGACGGGGGACAGGGCGGCTCAGCACCCGCGGAAGCGGACGAGCCGATCCTCGCCTCCGCGATCAGAGGTGTGCTCTCCGCGACCCGCCTCGCCTCGGTGCCGCCCGATGCGCGGCTGGGCGACCTCGTGCACGGACCGGCTCCGGTGCTCGGCGCGGGCGAGGTCGAGGATCCCCGCGCGGCGTTCGACACCGTTGCCGCGCTCACCGGCGCGGCGATGACCGGCCAGGGGGCGGGGGTCGCTCACGGGGTGGAGGCCGTCTGCGTCGTATCGGAAGGGGTGCTCGTCGGCACGCTCTCAGCGCGTTCGGCGCTGCGACGCTCCATCTACCGGCCGGCGGTCGATGGCGACGGCCGGTTGGCTGTGGCGGCGGCGGTCGGCATCACCGGCGACGCCGTCGCGCGGGCGCGCGAGCTCGCGGCCGCCGGCGCCGATGTGCTGGTGGTCGACACCGCGCACGGCCACCAGGCGGGCATGCTGCGTACCCTGCGCGCGATCTCGGCGCTGCGCCTCGGACTGCCGATCGTCGCCGGCAACATCGTGACCGCCGACGGTGCGGGGGATCTCGTCGCCGCGGGGGCGTCGATCCTCAAGGTGGGCGTCGGGCCGGGCGCGATGTGCACGACGCGCATGATGACGGCGGTCGGACGGCCGCAGTTCTCGGCGGTGCTCGAGACGGCGCAGGCGGCGCGCGAGCTCGGCGCGCACGTGTGGGCGGATGGCGGCGTGCGCTATCCGCGCGATGTGGCGCTCGCGCTCGCGGCGGGCGCTGCGTCGGTGATGATCGGCTCGTGGTTCGCGGGCACCGCGGAGTCTCCCGGCGAGCTGCGCACCGACGAGCAGGGGCGGCAGTTCAAGGAGTCGTGGGGGATGGCGTCGACCAAGGCGGTGCAGGGCCGCTTCGGGGAGCTCGACGCCTACGAGCGGGCGCGCAAGGAGCTCTTCGCCGAGGGGATCTCCTCCTCGAAGATCTACCTCGACCCGCAGCGGCCGGGCGTGGAGGACCTGATCGACATGATCACCTCGGGCGTGCGCTCGTCGTTCACCTACGCCGGCGCCCAGAACCTGCGGGAGTTCCACGTGCGCGCCCGCGTCGGGCTGCAGTCGGCGGCCGGATACGAGGAGGGCAAGGCGCTGCCGGTCTCCTGGTAGTCCCGCGCCGTGTCGGCCCGTGCCCCGGCCGCACCGCCGGGGCGGGGCCGTGCGCGGATGGGCGGCGCGACAACGCCGAATAGAATGGTCGGGTTGGCCTCGACGAAGGAGCATCGGTGAAGTACATCTCGACCCGCGGCGGCATGGAGCCGGCACCCTACAGCGAGATCCTCCTGGAGGGGCTCGCCACCGACGGCGGGCTGGTGGTGCCCGAGGCGGTACCGCGGGTGTCGGCGCAGCAGCTCGAGTCCTGGCGCACGCTCGCCTATCCCGAGCTCGCGGCCGAGGTGCTCGCTCTCTTCGCCACGGACATCCCGCGTGATGAGCTCGCCGCCATGTGCCGTGCCGCCTACAGCGCTGAGAACTTCGTGGCCGAGGAGGTCGTCCCGATCACGGCGCTCGAGCCCGGGATCTCGCTCGTCGGCCTCTCGGAGGGCCCGACCCTCGCGTTCAAGGACATGGCGATGCAGTTCCTCGGCCAGTCGCTCGAGTACGTGCTGGCCCGCAGCGACCGCGCGCTCAACGTCATCGGCGCCACGTCGGGCGACACGGGATCTGCCGCCGAGTACGCCCTGCGCGGCAAAGACGGCATTGCGGTGTTCATGCTCTCGCCGCAGGGGCGCATGAGCGACTTCCAGCGCGCTCAGATGTACTCGCTCCTCGACGACAACATCCACAACATCGCGGTCGAGGGCGTCTTCGACGACTGCCAGAACCTCATGAAGGCGCTGTTCGAGGATCTCGAGTTCAAGCGCGCCCACCATCTCGGCGCGGTGAACTCGGTCAACCTCGGCCGCGTCAGCGCGCAGTCCGTCTACTACTTCTGGGCGTGGCTGCGCGCCACCGACGCTCTGCCGGAGTCGGAGCGCGCCGGCTTCGAGGTCTCCTTCACCGTGCCCTCGGGCAACTTCGGCAACATCCTGTCCGGCTACACCGCGAAGACGATGGGCGTGCCGATCCGCCGCCTGGTGCTCGCGGCCAACGAGAACAACGTGCTCGACGAGTTCTTCCGCACCGGCGTCTACGCGCCGCGCAGTGCGGCCGACACGCACGCGACGTCGAGCCCGTCCATGGACATCTCCAAGGCCTCCAACCTCGAGCGCTTCGTGTTCGAGGTGCTGGGCCGGGATCCCGAGCGGCTCGCGGCGGCCTGGACCGAGCTCGCGCAGACGGGTCGGATCGACCTGTCCTCCGAGCAGCCGCGATTCGAGTCGGAGTTCGGGTTCCTGAGCGGGGCGAGCACGCACGCGGACCGCGTGGCCACGATCCGCTCGGTCTTCGAGCGCAGCGGCGTCGTCATCGATCCGCACACGGCGGACGGCGTGAAGGTGGCGCGGGAGCACGTCGAGCCCGGAGTGCCGATGCTCGTGCTCGAGACCGCGAAGCCCGCGAAGTTTCCCGAGATCGTGTTCGAGGCGACGGGCGAGCGCATCGGCATCCCCGAGCACCTCGCGGGCCTCCTCGAGCGGCCGCAGCGGGTCACCGAGATGGCCGACGACGAGGCGGAGCTGCGCGCGTTCATCGCGGCTCGCGCGGTGCAGCGCTAAGCATCGGCGCCGTCCGCGTCGGCGGCCCGATCACCGACCGGCCGTCCCGGATCCGCGAGACGGCCGCCAGTGCTCCTAGTCTGGATGACGACGTACGGAGGTTCGAGATGTTCGGATGGTGGGGGAGGCGCGGGATCGAAGACCGCGTCGCACGGCTCGAGGCGCGCGCGACGTCGAACCCGAGAGCCGTCGCGGAGATGACACGGGCGAAACGCGTCTGGGGGGACGGGTTCGGCCTGCTCGCCACCCGCTCGCTCCAGATCATCATCGTGCTCGTGCTGACGGCCGGTGTGGTGATCGGCATGCGCACGCTGTCGACCGTGGTGATCCCGATCCTGCTCGCCCTCATCTTCGCGAGCACGTTCTCGCCGGTCATGGCCTGGATGCGTGCGCACCGGGTGCCGGCCGCCCTCGCCACGGTGCTCGTGCTGCTCGCGATCGTGCTGCTGCTGACGGGGATCGGCTGGCTGATCGTGTGGGCGGTCAGGGATCAGTGGGACGACCTCTCGACCCAGGCGCAGGAGGGGTTCACCCAGGTGATCGACTGGGCCCACACGCTGCCGTTCCTCCCCGAGGACGCGCAGCTGCAGGAGTGGTGGGATCAGAGCGTGGCGTTCCTCACGGACTTCGTCACCAGCTCCCAGTTCGGCTCCGGGGCACTCGCGGGAGTGGGGGCCGTGACGAGCTTCGTCACCGGCCTCATTCTCATGATCGTCGTGCTGTTCTTCTTCCTGAAGGACGGGCCGCGCATCTGGCGCTTCCTGCTGCGTCCCTTCGAGGGTGAACCGCTCGCGCGCGCCGAGCGCGCCGGGGAGAAGACGGTGGCGACACTGGGGTCGTACGTCCGCGGCACCGCGGCCGTCGCATCGGTCGATGCGATCGGCATCGGGGTCGGCCTGGTCATCCTGCAGGTGCCGCTCGCGCTCCCGCTCGCGGTGCTGGTGTTCGTGCTCTCGTTCATCCCGCTCGTGGGGGCGACGCTCGCCGGCATCCTCGCAGCGCTCGTGGCGCTCGTGGCAAACGGGCCGCTGAGCGCCGTGCTCGTGGTCGGCGTCGTGGTGCTGGTGAACCAGCTCGAGGGCAACTTCCTGCAGCCCGTGCTCATGGGTCGCGCGCTGAAGCTGCACCCGCTCGTGATCCTGCTGGCGTTGACGATCGGCACCGTGCTGAGCGGCATTCTGGGGGCCGTGCTCGCGGTCCCCATCGCCGCCGTCGCATGGGGCATCATCCAGGTCTGGGACGGTCCCGGGCTCCCGGCGCGCGCGTTCCGCCCCAAACCGGGGGAGACCGAGGCCGACGCCTGAGGTCCGGAATGGGACGTTCGAGCGGCCCCGGGGTCGTGGCTGCGCTACGCTGAGTGCAATCGTGCGGGGCGGCCGACTGCGCCGTCCCCGAGTCCGTCGTGAGGAGCGAATCGTGCGTCTGCTGTTCCAGATCATCTCCCAGGTGGTGCTCGCCGCGATCGGGCTCGTCATCGTGCACTTCGCGCTTCCCGGCTTCGAGCTGCACCTCGGCGGCTTCCTCACCGCGCTCGGCGTCTTCACGATCGCCCACGCGGTGCTCGGCCCATTCGTGCTCAATCTCGCGCAGCGCTACGCGGCCCCGCTCGCCGGCGGCGTCGGCCTCGTGGCGACGCTGCTCGCGCTGTGGATCGCGTCGCTGTTCCAGGGAGGCATCGAGATTCACGGCGTCGAGACCTGGGTGCTCGCCCCCATCATCGTGTGGGTGATCACCGCGCTGGGCGGCTGGCTCTTCATGGCGTTCATCATCGACAAGTGGCTGAAGCGCCGTGCCGCGCAGAAGGCGATGCGACAGGCGAAGCCCTGAGCCCGGCTCGGCAGGGGCAGAGGGCGCGCTCGATGAGCGCCGGAGAGAGCTGCGGGCGCACGTGGCCGCCCTGATCGATCCTCCGGCGCTGTGCCCCGATCTCACGATTCGGGATCTCCTCGCGCTCGTCGAGGCCGCGTGGGGCGGGGTGCGCGCCGCAGATGCGCCGAGATGGGCCGGCATGGGTGCTGCCGCGCTCCAGTGCCTCGGCCTCGCGCCCCTCGCCGAGCGCTTCCCGCACGAGCTGTCGAGCGGGAAGCGGCTGCTGGTGGCGCTCGCGGTGACGCTCGCCCGCCACTGCTCCCGGCGTCCCCGGCAGGTCTCGCGGCGGTCCCGGAGGTGATGCTTCCGGTCGCGGGAGGGCGGGCGGCTCCGCCGACGCGGGGGGAGATGATCCGGAGCTCGCCGTGCCTCTTCCAGCGCCGAATCATGCGGGACACACCCGGGATGATCGACCCGATTTTGCGTGATGCGCGCTCGTGTGCCAAGATATATGAGTTGCCACGGCAGCGAGGTGAGAATCTCGAGGCCTGGAAGCGTCCGGCCCCATCGTATAGCGGCCTAGTACGCCGCCCTCTCACGGCGGTAACGCGGGTTCGAATCCCGCTGGGGTCACCGGAAGCAGAAGCCTCACCCTCGGGTGGGGCTTCTGCCGTTTCCGGAGCGGGCGGCGGCCCCTGTGCCCCCTTGCCCCCTTGCTCCCCTGCGCCCCCCCCCGCTACGCGCGTCAGTAGTTGCTACCTCGCCTCGGGTTTGGTGACATCTACTGACGCGCGAATTCCGGGAGGGGCGGGTAGGCCGGCCGAGCTGTGTGGGCCGGCGCCCGGAACGGCTGAAACAGGATCCCGCCCGCACCTTCTGGCCGATAGCCCGAGGCGGGCCACCGCGCGAGTAAGCTGGAGACGCTCAGTCCCCAGCACGAAGAGGAGCGTTCAGTGACCCGCACCATCAAGCTCGCCGTCATCCCGGGCGACGGCATCGGACCCGAGGTGATCGAGCAGGCGAACCGCGTGCTCGACGCGGTACTCGCGGGCGGCGACGCGGTGCTCGAGCGCACCGAGTTCGCGCTCGGCGCCGAGCGCTACCTCGCAACGGGCGACACGCTCCCCGCCGACGAGCAGGCCGAGATCGCCGCGCACGACGCCATCCTCTTCGGCGCGGTCGGGGGCGTGCCCGGCGACCCGCGCCTCGCGGGCGCGAACATCGAGCGCGGGCTGCTGCTCAAGCTGCGCTTCGACTTCGAGCACTACGCGAACGTGCGACCCTGCACGCTCTTCCCCGGCGTCGAGTCGACGCTCAAGCACCCCGGCGAGGTCGACTTCGTCGTGGTGCGCGAGGGCACCGAGGGCCCCTATGCGGGCAACGGCGGCCGCCTGCGCCCCGGCACCCCGAACGAGGTGGCGACCGAGGTGTCGGTCAACACCGCCGTCGGCATCGAGCGCGTGGTGCGCTACGCCTTCGAGACCGCGCGGAAGCGCCCGCGCAAGAAGCTGACCTGGGTGCACAAGACGAACGTGCTCGTGCACGCGGGCGCGACGTGGCAGCGCATCGTGCAGGCCGTCGCAGCCGAGTACCCCGACATCGCCGTCGACTACATGCACGTCGACGCGGCGACGATCTTCATGGTGCAGGATCCAGCGCGCTTCGACGTCCTGGTGACTGATAACCTGTTCGGAGACATCCTCACGGATCTGGCCGGCGCCATTGGCGGCGGCATCGGGCTCGCGGCCAGCGGCAACATCAATCCCGACGGCGCGTTCCCGAGCATGTTCGAGCCCGTGCACGGATCTGCGCCCGACATCGCAGGGCAGCAGAAGGCAGACCCGACCGCGGCGATCCTCTCCGCGGCCATCATGCTCGACCACCTCGGTCTCGCATCAGAGAGCGAACGCGTGCGCGAGGCAGTGCGTGCCGACCTCGTCTCGCGCGGCGACGCCCGCCGGGGCACGGCCGAGATCGGCGACGCCGTGATCGCGCAGCTGCCGCCGCGAGGCGTCTGATCGCCCGGCACTCCATTCAGAGAACCCTCCGACGCAAGAGAGCGAACCCATGACTGATCTGGCCTTCACCCGCACCGCCGCCGAGCGCCTGCCCGCCGCGGAGCGCGAGGCGATCCTGCGCGACCCCGGCTTCGGCAACCACTTCACCGACCACATGATCTCGATCGTGTGGACCGTGGACGCGGGTTGGCACGATGCCGAGGTGGTGCCGTACGGCCCCATCGCCATGGACCCGGCCTCGTCGGTGCTGCACTACGGTCAGGAGATCTTCGAGGGCCTCAAGGCGTACCGCCGCCCCGACGGGTCGATCGTCACTTTTCGCCCCGAGGCCAATGCGCGCCGCCTCAACGAGTCGGCGCACCGCCTTGCGCTGCCGGAGCTCCCCGAGGAGCTCTTCGTGCGCGCGATCCGCGAGCTCGTGACCGTCGACGCCGACTGGGTGCCGAACGGTCAGGATCAGAGCCTCTATCTGCGCCCCTTCATGATCGCCGACGAGAGTTTCCTCGGCGTGCGCGCGGCCGAGCGGGCCCGGTTCCTCGTCATCGCGAGCCCGGCGGGCCCCTATTTCGCCGGCGGCGTGAGGCCCGTGTCGATCTGGCTCTCGGAGGGCCTCGCCCGTGCCGGCCGCGGCGGAACGGGGGCCGCCAAGTGCGGCGGCAACTACGCCGCTTCGCTGCTGCCGCAGCGGATCGCCGCCGCGAACGACTGCCAGCAGGTGCTCTTCACCGACTCGGCGACGGTCGACACGATCGATGAGCTGGGCGGCATGAACCTGTTCCTCGTGCGCGCGGACGGCACGCTGCTCACGCCGCAGCTCAACGGCAACATCCTCGACGGCGTCACCCGGCGCAGCCTGATCCAGCTCGCGCGGGATCGCGGGCACGCGGTCGAGGAGCGCGACCTCACGGTGACCGAGTGGCGCGCGGGGGTCGCCGACGGCAGCATCACCGAGGCGTTCGCCTGCGGCACCGCCGCGGTGATCACCCCGATCCGCCGCTTGGCGGGCGAGGGCTTCGAGATCGATTTCGGCGACGGCGCGCCCGGCGCGCTGACGATGTCGCTGCGCGAGGAGCTCACCGGCATCCAGGGCGGGATCCGCGAGGATCGGCACGGCTGGCTCGAGGTGCTCGTCGGAGCGGAGGCGGCAGCATGAAGGTCGCGCGCTACCAGCACGATGGCGAGATCTCCTTCGGCGTCCTGGACCGTTCGGAGGACGGGACCGGTGTCGAGCTCGTCGAGCTCGCGGGCGACCCGATGATCGCCGGCTTCGAGACGACCGGGCGGCGCATCCGCCTGGAGCAGGCGCGGCTGCTCGCGCCGGTGATCCCGCGCTCCAAGGTGGTCTGCGTGGGCAAGAACTACGCCGATCACGTCGAGGAGATGCAGGGCGAGACCGGCGGGGAGGTCCCGGAGGAGCCGCTGCTGTTCCTCAAGCCCAACACGGCCGTGATCGGTCCGGGCGAACCCATCGTGCGGCCCGCGATCTCGGACCGCGTCGAGCACGAGGGCGAGCTCGCGATGGTCATCGGCGCCGTGACGAAGGACGTGTCCGAGGAGGACGCGCTGCAGCACGTCTTCGGCTTCACCTGCGCCAACGACGTCACGGCTCGCGACCTGCAGATCGCGGACGGGCAGTGGACCCGCGGCAAGGGCTTCGACACGTTCTGCCCGCTCGGACCGGTGATCGAGACGGATCCGGATCTCGGCGACGCGCGTGTCGTCACCCGGGTCAACGGCGAGGTGCGCCAGGAGGGCAGCACGGCGCAGCTCATCCACTCGCTCGCGCGCATCGTGGCCCATGCTTCCCAGGCGTTCACGCTGCTGCCCGGCGACGTGATCCTCACGGGAACGCCCGCCGGTGTGGGACGTCTGGAGGCCGGCGACACCGTCGAGGTGGAGATCGAGGGGATCGGGATCCTCAGCAACCCGGTGCTGTAGCCCGCGCGGGATCCGCGCGCCGGAACGTTCGCGGGTAGCGCGCGTGTCGCGTGCGGGGTGTGTGCCACACTGGAACCCCGCGAGAAGGGCAGGTGGCGGAATGGCCGCAGATTCCACCCGAGCGCCGAGGTTCGGCGTCGAAGAGGAATTCATGCTGCTCGACGCCGGATCGGGGCGTCCCCGCGACGGCGCCGAGAAGATGATCGGGGCGCTTCCGGGCCTGCGCGCCGAGCACGAGTTCTTCCACAGCCAGCTCGAGACGGCGACCCCCGTGTGCGAGTCCGGGGAGGAGGCGCTCGACTCGCTCGAGGAGTTCAGGGCCGGCGCAGCGCTCGCGGCCGACGGAATGGGACTGGTGCTCGCGGGAACCGGCCTGCCGCCGATCGGGGGAGACGAGCCGGGCCGCGTCGTCGCGAAACCCCGGTACCTCGAGATCGCCGAAGCGTCGCGAGGATCCGTCGCCCGCTACTACTCGACCGGAGCGCACTTCCACGTCGAGGTGCCGTCGCGCGACGCCGGGGTCGGGGTGATCGCCCGGTTCGCCCGCTGGTCGCCCGTGCTCGCGGCGCTCGCGGCGAACTCGCCCGTGCACATCGGCGAGCGCACCGGCTACGCGAGCTGGAGATACCTGCTCACCCAGCAGTGGCCCACCGCGGGATACCCGCCCGCGTTCGCCGACGGTGCCGCATACGACCGAGTCGTCTCGGGACTCGTGCACGCGGGCGCGCTCGTCGATACTGCGCTCGTGAACTGGGCGATCCGGCTCTCGGAGCGCTTCCCCACGATCGAGCTGCGCACCGCGGATGCGCAGCTGCACGCCGAGGATTCGGTGGCGCTCGCGCTCATCTTCCGCGCGCTGGCGGCGCGCGGGCTGCGCGAGCACGAGCTGGCCGAATCCCTCGTGCACCCGCAGCCCGATCTGCTGCGCGGCGCGCACTGGCGCGCCGCGCGCGACGGCGTCTCCGGCGATCTCTTCGACCCGATCGAGGGCGAGCCGCGACCGGCCTTCCACCTGGTCGACGAGATGATCGAGCACGTCTCCGATGAACTGGACGCCTCCGGCGACGCGGAGGCGGTGCAGCGATACATCGAGCGCCGACGCCGCGACCGCGGTCCGGCGCAGCAGCAGCTCGACGCCTGGGATGCCGAGGGCATGGCGGGCCTGCTGACGCTCTACCGCGCAGCAGCGTAGCCGCCACGAGCGCATCGCTCGTGGCCGGCGGGGTTCTCGGCTACGCTCTCACTGAGCGGAGACGCGGCTGCGAAGGAGGAGCCAGAGTGGCGAGCGAATGGCGCGCACTGCGCAGTGGCGAGTCGGCCCGTGACCGGCGGCAGCGGCTCGCGCACGCGCACGACGCGTTCGTCGCGGGCGCGGTGGCGGCGGACGATCCCGCCGCGATCGAGCGGTTCGCGGCGCAGGCCGAGCTCCGACCCGTGGTCGTGGAATCGTGGCTGCGCTCGCAGCAGCGCACGATCGATCCCTTCCGCGCGCCGCAGCAGCCGGCCCTCTCGGACGATGAACTCGCCGAGTTGAGACGCATCCACCCCATCGCTCGGGTGCTCCCCGTCGTGCAGCGCCTGCTCTTCGAGGAGGCCGGCGATTCCGGCCTGATCGTGGCGGTGGGAGATGCCGCCGGGCGGCTCCTCTGGCTCGATGGCGACTCGGCGCTGCGGTCGCGCGCCGAGGAGATGGGGTTCCGGGAGGGGATGGACTGGTCCGAGGACGCGGTAGGCACGAGCGCCCCCGGGAGTGCGCTCGCGCTCGACCACGCCATTCAGGTGCTGGGCGCCGAGCACTACAACCGGGCCGTGCACCAGTGGAGCTGCACGGCGGCGCCCGTGCACGATCCGGCGAGCGGAGCCATCATCGGGGTCATCGACGTCACGGGCGGCGATACGGCGGCCTCGCCGCACCTCCTCCCACTGCTCGAGGCCACGCTCGCCGCGGTGGAGGCCGAGCTGAAGCTCGAGTCGCTGCGGGCACTCGTCGAGTCGCGCCGCCCCGAACGGCGAACCGCGGCCGTGCGCCGCGCGGCGCCGCGCCTGGTGCTGCTCGGGCGAGATCCGGCGCTCCTGGAGCACGACGGGGGGTCGGCGGTCGTGTCGGGCCGTCACGCCGAGATCCTCGCCGCGCTCGCCGCCGCTCCGGGCGGGCTCGCCGCAGCGGCGCTGGCCGAGCAGGTCTACGGAGCCGCGGGCTTCGAGCAGACGCTGCGCCCGGAACTGGTGCGCCTGCGGCGCTGGCTCTCGGTGCAGGGCGCCGGGATCGACCTGCTGTCGCGGCCCTACCGGTTGAACCGTCCGCTGCGCGTCGACGCGGTCGAGACCCTGGAAGCCCTCGGCCGTGGCGCGCATCGACTGGCGCTCGCGGCCTACGAGGGCCCGGTGCTGCCCGGATCGAATGCGCCGGTGATCGAGCGGCTGCGTGCCGAGGTGGACGGCACGCTGCGCGAATCCCTGCTGCAGGCGTCGGCCGCGGAGCCGCTCTTCGACTACGCGCAGAGCTGGGCCCCGGACGACGGGCAGGTCTGGGAGACGCTTCTGCAGGTGCTGCCGCCGCTCTCGCCCAAGCGGGCCCGGGTGGTGGCGCGCCTGGAGCAGATCGCGCGCGAGCGGTGATCCCGCGCGGAGGACACCGCCCGGAAACGCCCGTGCAACCTTCGTGCAACGGTGGCGGGCGTAGCGTCGGGACCGCCGGCCCGCAGCGGCGGAGCCGGCCCGACAACGACGTCAAAGGAGAGCCGCCATGGCCGTATACGCAGCCCCGGGCCAGCCGGATGCGCTGGTGCAGTTCAAGAGCCGGTACGAGCACTACATCGGAGGGGAGTGGGTGCCGCCCGCCTCCGGACAGTATTTCGAGAACGTCACGCCGGTGACCGGCAAGGCGTTCTGCGAGGTGGCCCGCGGCACCGCGGCAGACATCGAAGCGGCTCTCGACGCGGCCCACGCCGCTGCCCCCGCGTGGGGGCGGACCAGCCCCGCCGAACGTGCGGTGATCCTGAACCGGATCGCCGACCGCATGGAGGCGAACCTCGAGATGCTCGCGGTCGCCGAGACCTGGGATAACGGCAAGGCGGTGCGCGAGACGCTCAACGCCGATCTGCCGCTGGCCATCGACCACTTCCGCTACTTCGCGGGCGCCATCCGCGCGCAGGAGGGAGCGCTCTCCCAGATCGACGACGACACCGTCGCCTATCATTTCCACGAGCCGCTGGGCGTGGTCGGGCAGATCATTCCATGGAACTTCCCGATCCTCATGGCGACCTGGAAGCTCGCCCCCGCGCTCGCCGCGGGCAACGCCGTGGTGATCAAGCCCGCCGAGCAGACGCCGGCCTCGATCCTCGTGCTCTTCGAACTGATCGGCGATCTCCTGCCGCCCGGAGTCGTGAACATCGTCAACGGATTCGGCGCCGAGGCGGGCAAGCCGCTCGCCTCGAACTCGCGCATCCGCAAGATCGCCTTCACCGGCGAGACGACGACCGGCCGCCTCATCATGCAGTACGCGTCGGAGAACATCATCCCGGTGACGCTCGAACTCGGCGGCAAGAGCCCGAACCTCTTCTTCTCGGACGTCATGGCCGAGGACGACGCCTACTGGGACAAGGCGCAGGAGGGCTTCACGATGTTCGCCCTCAACCAGGGCGAGGTCTGCACGTGCCCCTCTCGCGCGCTGATCCAGGAGTCGATCGCGGGCGACTTCCTCGACGCGGTCGTCGAGCGGACCGAGCGCATCACGCGCGGCAACCCGCTCGACACCGACACGATGGTGGGGGCCCAGGCCTCGAACGACCAGTTCGAGAAGATCAGGTCGTACCTCGACATCGGCCGTCAGGAGGGCGCTCAGGTGCTCACCGGAGGAGAGGTGGCAGATCTGGGCGGCGAGTTCGCCGGCGGCTTCTACATCCAGCCGACGATCTTCCGCGGCGACAACTCGATGCGCATCTTCCAGGAGGAGATCTTCGGCCCGGTCGTCTCGGCGACGACGTTCAGCGACTTCGACGATGCGATCCGGATCGCGAACGACACGCTCTACGGGCTCGGAGCCGGGGTGTGGAGCCGCAGCGGCAACACCGCGTATCGCGCGGGGCGCGAGATCCAGGCCGGCCGGGTGTGGGTGAACAACTACCACGCCTACCCGGCGCACGCGGCGTTCGGGGGCTACAAATCGAGCGGCATCGGGCGTGAGAACCACCTGATGATGCTGGATCACTACCAGCAGACCAAGAATCTGCTCGTGAGCTACAGCGAGAGCGCACTGGGCTTCTTCTAGGAGACGGTTCGCGGGTTCGACTCGCTGCGCTCGCTCAACCGGCGGAGGACCGTCCCGCTGGTCGAGCGAGCCGCAGGCGAGTCGACACCCGGGAGCGTACCCTGGACCCACGAGGTTCTTCCAGAGAGGTGGGAACTGATGAACGAGAAGACGGCGGACGCCTGCGACCTTCCCGCTGCGCCGCCCGCTCCCGCGGGGAGCGCAGCGATACCCGGGTGCGTCGACGCGAGGCCCGACGTCGCGGGCGAGACCGCGAGCCGGCTGGCCTTCACGCCCGCCGCGCTCGAGCTGATCGACCGGCTGTGGGCGCTGCACGGTCCGCTTATGTTCCACCAGTCCGGCGGTTGCTGCGACGGCAGCGCCCCGATGTGCTACCAGGAGGGCGAGTTCAGGACCGGTGGCCAGGACGTGCTGCTCGGCACGCTCGAACTGCCCGCGACGACCCGCACGGGGGAGCCCGGTGCGAGCGCGGCCGCCGGGGACGCGGATGATACGGGCGCGACGCGGGAGATCGGCTTCTGGATGTCGCGGGAGCAATTCCAGGTGTGGGCCCACACGCACCTCACGGTGGACGCGGTGCCGGGGCGCGGGTCGGGATTCTCGCTCGAGGCGCCGGAGGGCATGCGCTTCCTGATCCGCTCCCGGCTCCTCTGAGCGGTCGGCACGGCTCGGGGATCGCGGCGTCGCGGCGTCGCGGCGCGTAGGCTGGGGCGCATGATCGAACAGCACGCGTACGACGGATTCGCCCTGCCGGCCATCGGGCTCGGCACCTACAAGCTGAACGGCGTCGCGGGTGCCGCCGCCGTGCGCTCCGCGGTCGAGGTGGGCTACCGGCTGCTCGACTCGGCGTTCAATTACGAGAACGAGGGTGCGGTCGGCAGCGGTGCGCGGGCTGCGGGCGTCGATCGATCCTCGCTCATCGTCACGAGCAAGCTGCCCGGGCGTCACCACGAGTACGACGCGGCGCTGCGCACCATCGAGGAGAGCGTGTTCCGATCGGGTCTCGACGCGATCGATCTCTATCTGGTCCACTGGCCGAACCCGATCACGGATCGCTACTCCGATGCCTGGCGCGCGCTGGTCGAGGCGCGCGACCGCGGGCTCGTGAAGCACATCGGGGTCTCGAACTTCCTGCCGGAGCACCTGGAACGCGTCGAGGCGGAGACCGGTGTGCGCCCGGTCGTCAATCAGATCGAGCTGCATCCGTACTTCCCCCAGGCCGAAGCGGTCGAGTACCACCGAGCGCGCGGCATCATCGTCGAGGCGTGGAGCCCGGTGGGCCGCGGCAACGACATCGCCGAGCAGCCGGTGGTCCGGGAGATCGCCGCAGCGCACGGCATCACGCCCGTTCAGGCGATCCTCGCCTGGCACGTGGGGCGTGGTGTGGTTCCGCTGCCCAAGTCGGGCGATCCGGGCCGCCAGCGCGAGAACCTTGCGGCCGCCGAGGTGGTGCTGAGCGCGGAGGAGATCGCGAGGATCACGGCGCTCGGCCGGCCCGACGGGCGCCTGAAGGATCAGGATCCCGCGCGCTACGAAGAGTTCTGAGCAGCCGGGCCGGCGCGCGGCGCGCGGGATCCCGTCCGTGCGGGTTCCCGGCCGCGCGGTGCGCACAGCCGGGGATGAGAGAATGGGGGCGCTATGGATCCGAACAAGCTCAACCATGACGCGCAGCCTGCCGAAGGCAAGTTGATCCGCACCCGTCCGCGAAGCGGAGACGCGTCGCGTCCGCAGGTGCGACCCAAGGCGGAGGGTTGGACGCAGATCACCAGCCCCGACGGGCGCCCGACGCTGCAGTTCGCGTCCCCCCGGGTGAAGCAGCCCGCCACCCACCTCGCCGACCTGACGCTCGCTGAGCGCGAGGCGAAGGTCGTGGAGATGGGCCTGCCCAAGTTCCGCGCGAAGCAGCTCTCCAAGCACTACTTCGAGCACCGCACCACCGATCCCGAGCAGATGACCGATCTGCCGAAGGACCGCCGTGAAGAACTCGCCCGAGCGTTCTTCCCGCCGCTGCTCACCGAGGTGAAGCGCCTCGTCACCGACGACGGCGCGACGGTCAAGTTCTTGTGGCGCCTCTTCGACGGCGCGCTCGTCGAGTCGGTGCTCATGCGCTATCCCGGCCGCATCACGCTCTGCGTCTCGAGTCAGTGCGGCTGCGGCATGAACTGCCCCTTCTGCGCCACCGGCCAGGCCGGGCTTACCCGCAACATGTCGACGGCCGAGATCCTCGACCAGATCGTGCAGGCCAACCGGGTGATCGCCGAGGGAGGCCTGGGTCGCAAGCGCGAGGCGGGCAACGGCGCGGAGACCGAGCGCGTCAACAACATCGTGTTCATGGGGATGGGCGAGCCGCTCGCCAACTACAAGCGCGTGATGAATGCGGTGCACCGCATGATCGCGCCGTCGCCAGAGGGACTCGGCATGTCGGCCCGCGGCATCACGGTGTCGACGGTGGGGCTCGCCCCCGCGATCCGCAAACTCGCCGACGAGAACATCCCCATCACCTTCGCGCTGTCGCTGCACGCGCCCGACGACCAGCTGCGCGACGACCTGATCCCGGTGAACAGCCGCTGGAAGGTCGAGGAGGTGCTCGACGCCGCCTACCACTACTACGAGACGACAGGGCGCCGCGTCTCGATCGAGTACGCGCTCATCAAGGACATGAACGATCACGGCTGGCGCGCCGATCTGCTCGCCGAGAAGCTCAACGCGCGCGGCCGCGGCTGGGTGCACGTGAACCCGATCCCGCTCAACCCGACGCCCGGTTCGATCTGGACCGCGTCGACGCGCGAGGTCACCCGCGAGTTCGTCGACCGCTTGAACGCCGCGGGGATCCCGACCACGCTGCGCGACACCCGCGGCAAGGAGATCGACGGCGCCTGCGGCCAGCTCGTCGCCACCGAGCAGGACAAGGCGGAGGCGGCGGCGTTCGCGGCCTCCTGAGGGACAATGGCGCTCGCCCAGGTGGTCTCTCGCGAATCCGAGGCCCTTCCGCTGCAGTATTCGGCGAGTACCGCAGCGGGGGAGCCTCGAGTTTCGGGAGAGTTCGAGTTGGCATCGCGGCGAGTCCGGATCGCCGCTCACCGTCCATCCCAGCCGCGATCGCGGAGGGCTTCTGCGAGGCGGCGTCTCAGCTCGGGCTGCTGACGGTACAGCAGCGACGACGTCGCGCGGACGGCCTCCCAGCCGTGCCGTTCGTAGTAGTGGTACTTCTCGATGTCGCGATTCCACTGCGGACCATCCTTGCGATGGTGATCCCCCTCGTACTCCGCTGCAAGCCGATAGCGCGGCCAGGCGAACTCGCTGCACCCGAGGAGGACCCCGTTCGCTGCCCGCACGTCGTAGTCGAGCTCGGGCTCAGGCAGCTCCCACTCACGGATCCGCAGCCGCAGGTGCGACTCGGGCGGTGAGGCGCTGTGCGTCGAGAGGAGCGGAAGCAGCTCTCCGAGCAGGGAGGAATGCCTGCGGTAGCGCAGCGCCGAGGCGGCCGCGAGGTCTTCCGCGGTGGCGAGTTGGGGGCGCCTGAACCGTGTGGTGCCGGCGATCCGGTGATCGCGGATGATGGCGTCGCCGAGGGCGACCGCGTCGTCTCGTCGGAGCAGGGGAGCGACCACGGCCCACGTCGTCGCGGGATCGGTGACCGGCAGGCCATTGTGCTCGACGACGGTCGCCAGGTGCGGGGAGAGGGTGAGTGCGCGCTGCCCGTGCCTGCGACTGATCCGCCGCGGTGTGCAGCAGCCGATCGTGATCCGGTCGTCGGGCTGCCACGGGTCCCGGGAGCCGCGGCCCGGATCGTGGCCGGTGCCGGCACGGGTCTCGGCGCGGCGGGTCGGGCGCGGTACTGGCAGCTCCCAGAGCGCCGCCGCCGTGAACCCCGCATAGAACTGGCCGTGAGCAAGGCTCGAAGCGAGGGCGCGCGCTTGCGCGATCTGCAGGTCGCGCCAGGCCCGATCGGGGTGTGTGCCGTACGTGCTCGGAGGATTCTCGGGGTGGCGCCGGTAGAGGCCCGGGCCGAGCCGGACGACATCGGGCTGCCGTAGGCGCCGGGCGGACACTCCAACGCGCCGCGCCTCTGCCGCGCTGAACACCGGGCCGAGAGACGCGGGGAGGGGAAACGGCGGTCGGGGCATGCTCGAATCCTCGCAAGATCCGGCACCGTGCAACGCCGGGGCACGGAATCTGTGCATGACTGCTCAGGCAGTCGTCCTGATGTTCCGTTGTGAACGAAACTCGCAGCCAGCGCGCCATTGTTCCGGGCGAATTCGAGGCCCCTGCGCTGCGTTATCGCGATGATAGCGCAGCGCAGAGGCCTCGAAATCGAAAGTAGGGCGGGGCAGAGTGGGGTCGGGCAGAGTGGGGCGGGGCAGAGTGGGGCGTCCGCCGGCTCAGCGCCCGAGCGCTCGCGCGAGCATCTCCACGTCGTCCACGGTGTTCCAGAGATGGAACGAGATGCGCGCATTGCCCGCGCGACCCGACGCCGTGATCCCGTGGGCGGTGAGCGCGGCGAGGTCGCGGCCGTCGGGATCGGCCCACGTGACGATCGCCGAGTCGCCCGCGGGCAGGCCGAGCGTCTCGCGTGCGGCGTTCGCCAGGGTCAGGTCGTGCGCGTGCACGGCCCGGGGGTCGAGTGCGGCGATTCCGCGCAGCGCCGCCTCGGTGCCGCCCAACGCGGGCCACGCGGGCGAGACGTCGAACCGTCCGGCACCGGCCGCGAGCGGCGTGTGCCCGGCATAGCACGACTCCCAGACCTCGTCGGCCGAGCACCACCCGGCCGCGATCGGAACGAGCGCGTCGTCGAGTCCCTCGCGCACGGTGAGGAACGCCGTTCCGCGCGGTGCGCAGAGCCACTTGTACGCGTGGCAGACGGTGAAGTCGAAGCCGGTCGCCCCGACGGGCAGCCAGCCGAGCGACTGCGTGAGATCGACGAGGGTGCGGGCGTCCGCGCGTGCGGCGGCGTCGGTGATCGCAGCGGCGTCGGCGACGGCCCCGGTGGCGGACTGCACGAGGGAGAACGCGACCAGCGCCGTGCGTTCGGTCACCTCGTCGGCGAGCCGCTCCACCGGCGCGAAGCGCACGCGGACTCCGCGGTGCGCGAGCTGCTCCAGCGGGTGCGCCAGCGAAGCGAAGTCGCCTGCCGCGCAGAGCACCTCGGCGCCGTCGGGCAGGCAGGTCCCCACGACGGAGACGAGCTGCGAGACCTGCGTGCCGAGCGCGACCCGATCCGTCCGGACGCCGGCGATCTCCGCGAAGAGGTCGCGGCAGCGCCGCGCCTGCTCGCCGAGCGCTCGTGCGTCGAGACGACCGCGCTCCCACTCGTCCACGAACGCGCGCATGGCGGCTGCGGTATCGGCCGACGGTAGCCCCGCCGTGCAGGCGGAGAGGTACCCCGGCCCGGCCGCGAACCCGAGGTCGAAGCGGGGCGGGAGCTGTCCGGTGGACTGAGCTGAGGAATGACTGGGGCCCATGCGAACAGGGTAGGAGACGAGCTGTCATAATGAAACAGAATCATTCTTATCTTTTGCTTCAGTTGAGGTTATGCATCCGCTACCATCGGAGGTATGACCGCCCTTCGACACGCAGACCCGCTGGGGTCGATCGATTCGACCGAGCTGCGCATCCTCCATGCACTCGCGACCACCGGCTCGCTCACCGCCGCGGCGGCCAGCCTCGGCCTGAGCCAGCCCGCCGTGAGTCAGCGCATCAAGCGCGTCGAGACCCGGCTCGCGGTGCCCCTCATCGAGCGCAGCGGGCGGGGGATCCGACTCACGCCGGCCGGGCGGATCCTCGCCGATCACGGGCGCACGGTCGTCGCCGAGATCGACGCCGCCATCGCCGCGATCGACGATCTCCGCGGTGAGCGCGCCGGCATCCTGCGCCTGGTCGGCTTCCCCAGTGCGAGCGCCACGGTCGTTCCTGCGCTGATGCGCGAACTGGGGCAGGAGGCCCCGGACGTCGCGCTGCAGTATCGCGAGGCCGAGCCGCCCGCCGCGACCGCGATGCTGCGCGACGGAGAGGTCGATTGCGCGCTGGTCTTCGACTACGAGGGCGCTGCCGAGCTGCCCGCCGGCAGTGCGTTCATGCCGCTGTGGCGCGAGGAGGTGCAGCTCGTGGTGTCGAGCGAACGCGGCACGGAGAACGGGACCGCGCGCCTCGGCGACTTCGCCGCGGAGCACTGGATCGCGGGGTGCGAGAAGTGTCGGGGGCACTTGCTCAGCGCTGCCGGGGAGGCGGGCTTCGAACCCGACATCATTCAGGAGACGGACAACGTGCCCGCGATGCTCGCGATGGCGGCCGCGGGCGGGGCCGTCGCCCTCGTGCCCGGCCTGGCGCTCGCGGCGGCGCGCACGCTTCCGGACGACGCCTGCGCACTCCAGCTGGATCCGCCCCGGTACCGCACGATCGGCCTCGTCTCCATGGCCACCGCGAACGAGAGCCCGCAGGTGCGGCTGGCGAAGCGATTGCTCGCGGGAGTCGACGGCGCGCGGTGGGGCTTGGAGACCGTCGCGTGACCGCGACGACGGAGCGACTGCCCGCGACGCGCACGCAGTCGCGCATCGTCGCGATCCTCGCGCTGGCCACGGTGCTCGGAGGACTCGGGGTCGGTGCGTCGCTCTCCGCCGGTGCGCTCCTCATCGTGGACATCACCGGCAACGATGCGCTCTCGGGACTCGGCTCGACGATGAACGCGGTCGGTGCCGCGCTCGCGGGCATGCCATTGGCGCGGCTCGCTGCGCGCCGCGGGCGCCGCATCGCGCTCGCCTCGGGCAACGCGATCGCCGTACTCGGCGCGGTCGCGATCATCGCGGCGGCGGCGGCCGGGGCATCGCCGCTCCTGTTCGCCGGTCTCGCGGTGCTGGGCGTCGCGAGCGCCGTGCAGCTCCAGTCGCGGTTCGCCGCCACCGACCTCGCAGTGCCCGAGAACCGAGCTCGCGACCTCTCGCTCGTCGTCTGGTCGATCACCATAGGCGCCGTCATCGGACCCAACCTCATCACCCCGGGCGAAGCGGTCGGCGAGGCCCTCGGCCTCCCCGGCCTCGCGGGCATCTTCGTGTTCACCATCGGTGCTCAGCTCGCCGCCGGGCTCGTGGTGTGGATCGGGCTGCGCCCCGATCCGCTGATCGAGTCCCGCAGGCTGGCGGCGGTCGCGCGCTCGGCCGATGCTGTGCGCCCCTCCGGCGACGGCCCGCACCCGGAGGCGACGGCCGGGCGAGGTCGCCGCGCGCAGTTCCTCGTGATCGCGCTCATCGCGCTGGCGCACGCCACCATGGTGGGGATCATGGCGATGACGCCGCTCCACATCACGCACCACGGCGGCAGCATCACGCTCGTCGGATTCACCATCAGCCTGCACATCGCGGGCATGTACGCGCTCTCGCCGGTGTTCGGCATGCTGGCCGGCCGCATCGGCACGCGGCCGGTCGTGCTACTCGGCTTCGCGGTGCTCGCGCTCGCGGCCGTGGGTGCCGGAACCGGGGGAGAGTCGATGCCGGTGATCCAGACTGCACTGGTGCTGCTCGGGATCGGGTGGAGCATGGTGACGGTCGCCGGATCCGCGCTGCTCACCGAGGTCACCCCGCTGGAGGTGCGTCCGCGGCGGCAGGGGCAGTCGGACACGATCATGAACGCTGCGGGAGCCGTGTTCGGTGCAGCCTCGGGCGCGATCTTCGCCGCAGGCGGATTCCCGGTGCTCGCCGGGGTCGCCGGGGCGCTCATCGTCCTCGGCGTCGTCGCGACGGCGCTCCTCCGGTCCCGGCGCGACTCAGTACACTAGAACACGATGTCAGCTCACACCTTCCCCCAGACCGCCGCCGCGGGCCCCGTGTTCTCCACCGCTTCCGGGAGCGACGTGCGCGTGCGCTTCTGCCCCTCGCCCACGGGCACCCCGCACGTGGGCATGGTGCGCACCGCGCTCTTCAACTGGGCCTACGCCCGGCACACCGGAGGCACCTTCGTGTTCCGCATCGAAGACACCGATGCGGCGCGAGACAGCGAGGAGAGCTACGCGCAGATCCTCGACTCCTTGCGGTGGCTCGGCCTCGACTGGGATGAGGGCATCGACGTCGGCGGGCCGCACGGGCCCTACCGGCAGTCGCAGCGCGGCGACGTCTACCGCGACATCGCGGCGCGCCTGCAGGAGGCCGGATACCTCTACGAGAGCTACTCCACGGCGGAAGAGATCGACGCGCGCAACGCGGCAGCCGGGCGTCCGAAGCAGCTGGGCTACGACAATTACGACCGCGACCTCACGGAGGAGCAGCGCGAGGCGTTCCGTGCCGAGGGGCGCGAGCCGGCGCTGCGCTTCCGCGTCCCCGACACCGACCTCTCGTTCGACGACCTGGTGCGCGGCGACATCTCGTTCCCGGCCGGCTCCACAATTGATTTCGTCGTGGTGCGCCCGGGCGGAGCCCCGCTCTACACGCTCACCAATCCCGTCGACGACGCGCTCATGGGCATCACCCACGTGCTCCGGGGAGAGGACCTGCTGTCGTCGACGCCGCGTCAGATCGCGCTGCACCGGGCGCTCGTCGAGCTCGGCATCGAGCCCGCGATCCCGCGCTTCGGCCACCTGCCCTACGTGATGGGCGAGGGCAACAAGAAGCTCTCGAAGCGCGATCCGGAATCGAACCTGCTCAATCACCGTGCGCGCGGCTTCATCCCTGAGGGGCTGCTCAACTACCTGTCGCTCCTCGGCTGGTCGCTCGCGCCGGATCGCGACATCTTCACGAGCGCCGAGATGGTGGCCGCATTCGACGTGGCGGACGTCAACCCGAACCCCGCGCGCTTCGACCAGAAGAAGGCCGACGCGATCAACGCCGATCACATCCGGCTGCTCGACGAGGAAGATTTCGGCCGGCGCATCCTGCCCTATCTCATCGCCGGCGGTGCGCTGCCGGTCGAGCCCACCGATGCGCAGCTTGCCACCGTGCGAGCCGCGGTGCCGCTCGTGCAGACCCGCATCACGGTGCTCTCCGAGGCGGTCGGCATGCTCGGCTTCCTGTTCACGACCGCCGATGCACTCGTGTACGAGGACGACGCGCTGAAGTCCCTCAAGGGCGACGCCCCCGAGGTGCTCCGCGCCGGTATCGCCGCGCTCGAGGCGCTTTCCGAGGAGTCGTGGCGCACGGAGCCCATCCAGGACGCGCTGCAGGCAGCTCTCATCGAGCGCATGGGTCTCAAGCCTCGCCTCGCCTTCGGGCCGCTGCGGGTCGCGGCCTCCGGGCGCCGTGTGTCGCCTCCGCTGTTCGAGTCGTTCGAGCTGCTGGGCCGCGAGGAATCCCTCGCGCGCCTGGGCCGTCTCGATGCGCAGCTCGCGGAAGGGGCGGAGCCGCGGGCATGACGGCCGAGGATCGCGAGGCTCCCATCGGCGTCGCCGTGATCGGCGGCGGGCCCGCCGGGCTGTCCGCGGGCCTGCAGCTGGTGCGGGCCAATCGACGGATCGCGATCCTCGACAGCAATCGTCCCCGGCACTCGGCGACCCTTCGGTCGCACGGCTTCCTGACGCGTGACGGTGCGCCCCCGCTCGAACTGCGCCGCCTCGGCCGCGAGGAGTTCGAGTCCTATCCGACCGCGATCTATGCGCAGGCGCTCACGCGGGAGGTGGTGCCGCTGAGCGCTGAGGAGGCGCGAGCCGTCGGATTCCCGGACGGGATCGGGTTCCGGGTGCGCGGCACCGGAATCCGCGGCGCGGCCGACGTCGAGTTCGTGGCCCGCCGCGTGCTCATCGCCGCTGGCCTCACCGAGGAGCTCCCCGCGCTCCCGATGATCCGCGCCTACTACGGCACGGCGCTCCACAGCTGCGTCGAGTGCGACGGGTTCGAGAAGTCCGACGAGCCGCTCGCGCTCATCGGCGAGACCTCCGACGTGTTCGCGCGGGCGCTGCTCATCAGCCGCTTCAGCTCCGACCTGATCGTCTTCACCAACGGCGCCGACGCTGTGCTCCCGCTCCAGGAGCAGCAGCTCGCGTCGATCGGCATCCGCGTCGAGCGTCGTCCGATCGACGACATCGTCGGCGAGCGGGCCGAGATGACGGGTGTGCGGCTCGTCGACGGCGAGGTGATCCCGCGCGTCGGCGGCTTCGTGCGCCCGCGGTGGCATGCCCCCGTCGAGTTCTTGGGAGACCTCGACATCGACCGCGACGACTGGGGCCTCGTCGCGGTGAACGATCGCGGCGAGACGTCGATCCGCGGCGTGTACGCGGTGGGCGACATCGTGCCGCCCGGCCCCCAGCAGCTCATCATCGCGGCGGGCAGTGGTGCGCGCGTCGCGGCGAAGCTCAACATGGACATGATCCGCGGCGCCGTCGGCGTCGGGCAGACGGATCACTGACTCGATCGGATCCGCCCGGGTTCGATCACCGCCGAACGGAATCCCCGAGGAGACCACTGTGAATGAGAGAACGACTATGACCGAGGAACGAGCGGCCGGGCGCACCCCGGATGACGCGGGGTCTGGGCAGCCGGGCGTCGACCCGGCAGCCGGAACCGGCCAGCCCCAGCCCGTCGCTGCGCGCGCGTCGCAGGCGGGCGCCCGATACGCGGTCATCATGGCGGCGTTCGTCGGCATCCTCCTCATCTCCAACGTGGTCGCGGTCAAGCCGATCGCGTTCGGCGCGATTCCGCTCGGCGAGTTCGCGCTTCCCCTCGTCTTCGACGGCGGCGTCTTCCTGTTCCCCCTCGCGTACATCCTCGGCGACGTGCTCGCCGAGGTCTACGGGCTGAAAGCCTCGCGCCGCGCGATCTTCACGGCGTTCGCCCTGGCCCTCGTCGCCTCGCTCACCATCCTCGCGGTGCAGATGTCGCCGCCCGCCGACGGCTGGGAGAATCAGGACGCCTTCGCCGCAGTGCTGGGCTTCGTGCCGCGCATCGTCGCCGCGAGCCTCATCGCCTTCCTAGCGGGGCAGTTGCTGAACGCCTGGGTGCTCGATCGCCTGCGCCGGCGCACCTCCGGTCGTTTCCTGCGCACCCGCCTCATCGCCTCGACGGTCGCCGGGCAGTTGCTCGACACGCTGCTGTTCTGCACGATCGCGTTCGCCGGGATCATCACCGGTATCGACTTCGTGATGTACGTGGTGCTCGGTTACGTGGTCAAGGTGCTGGCCGAGGTCGTGCTGCTGCCCGTGACGACCCGGGTGATCCGCGCGGTTCGCGCGGCCGAAGAGCGGGCCGCGGCGTAGCGCGGGTCCGCTGAGCGGTGAGGGATCCCGCACGTCAGGGATCCCGAGCCGCCTATCGCGGCGACTGCGCCGCGGTCTTCCGCGCGAAATCCGGGCCGTACTGCCGGCCGAGCACCTCGTCGCGCAGCTCGGCGAAGCTGTCGTCGATGATCGATTGGCGGATCCGGTCGACCAGCCGAACGATGAATCGTTCGTTGTGGATCGTCGCCAGCGTTGAGGCCAGCATCTCCTTCGCCTTGAAGAGGTGGTGCAGATACGCGGCGGTGTAGTTCTCGCACGTGTAGCAGTCGCACTCGGGATCCAATGGCTCGAAGCGACGCCGCTGCGCGGCCGACTTCGCGTTGATCCGACCCGTGCTCGAGTACATCGTGCCGCCGCGCGCCTGCCGCGAGGGGGCGACGCAGTCGAAGGTGTCGGCGCCCGCCGCGATCGCCACGAAGAGATCATCGGGCTCCGAGATGCCGAGCAGGTGGCGGGGCTTGTTCTCGGGGAGCTCGTCGTTCACCCAGCCGACGATCGTCCCGAGCTCGCTCTTGTCGAGGGCGCCGCCGATCCCGAAGCCGTCGAATCGCTGCCCGTCGGCCTCCGCACCGGTCATCTCCGCTAGCCCGCGTGCGGCCGCGCGCCGCAGATCCTCGTACTGGGCGCCCTGCACCACCCCGAAGAGCGCCTGGTAGGGGCGGTGCGCGCGCTCCGCGGTCTGCCGGGCGTGCTCGTCGAGGCAGCGCACGGCCCAGCGGGCGGTGCGATCCACGGAGTCCTCCTGGTAGCGGCGGGTGTTGAAGAGCGTGGTGCACTCGTCGAACGCGAAGATGATGTCGGCGCCCAGCTGATGCTGAATGCGCATCGATACTTCGGGAGTGAATCGGTGGCGGTCGCCGTTGAGGAAGGACTTGAACGTGACGCCGTCCTCGTCGACGTGGGCGAGGCGCTCCTTGTTCTCGGCGATCACCTCGTCGCTCTGATGCAGGTTCTCGTCCATCGAGATCACCTTCTTGAAGCCGACGCCGAGCGACATCACCTGGAACCCGCCGGAGTCCGTGAACGTGGGACCGTCCCAGTTCATGAACCGTCCGAGCCCGCCGGCCTCGTCGACGAGGTCGCTGCCCGGTTGCAGGAAGAGGTGGTAGGCGTTCGCGAGGACGGCCTGCCCGCCCAGCTCGCGCACCGTCGCCGGAAGCAGCGCCTTGACGGTCGCCTTGGTGCCCACCGGGACGAAGGCCGGCGTCTGGATGTCCCCGTGCGGTGTGCGGATCGTGCCCGCACGTCCCAGCGGCTGATCGCCCGTGCCGCGAACGCCGCCCCGTTCGAGCCGGTGGGCGATGTCGAATCCGAAGTCGGCGGGGGAGGGCAGGGGGCGCGTTGGTGCGGGGCTCTCGTTCACCCGTCCATCTAAGCACTCCCGTGTTGTGCGCTTGTGCGGGATGCGGCAAGCAGTTGGGGAAGCGGATGAGGTGCAGCGGGGGTGCTGCGGCTGTCGCTCCGGGCGAACATTCGTCAAGAATGCTTGACTTCGAGGCAATCGTCAAGCAACATTGACGCATGGACGTCGACAAGCTGCGGGAGCTCGCGGATGCGAGCGAGAACGAGAACGCGCTCATCGCCCTCGACGCCGTGATGCGGATGCGGCGCGAGCTGGAGCGGCAGGAAGCGGTGCTCGTGCGGCGAGCCCGCAACGCGGGGGAGAGCTGGGCCGCGATCGCGTCGGTGCTCGGCGTCTCGAAGCAGGCGGTGCATCAGAAATACGGACGGGGTGCGCGACTCGAGCGGAAGAGGGGAGCAGGATCGTGAAGACGGCGTTGGGGACTGCGGGCGGACCGGGGCCCGAGGAGTATCGCGAATGGCTCGCGCGAGGGTTCACGCTGCTGCAGGCGCGCGAGTGGCTCGTCGACGGCGTGGACCTGGGCGAGGCGGAGCGCTGGCGCGCGCGGGGGATCGGCACGGCCTCCGCCGCGCTGCCCCTCCGGGTGCGGGGGATCACGCCGCAGAGCTACACGCCGACGACCCGGCGTGCGCGGCGGCGAGCCCAGCGGGGTGCGACCGCAGCCTGAAGTGGCGGGATGCGTTGGGCGGGATGCGTCGGGCGGGGTGCGCGGCGGAGGCGCGGCGGAGGCGCGGAGGGGGTGCGGAGGGGGTGCGGCAGGGCGGTCCGGTGGGAGGCCGGCGGCATACTCGGCGGCCTCAACGCCGGGCTGCGGCAGCGATGACCTCCCTGTGGCGCGCCCCCGCGGTGAAGCTTGGACGACGCGCCCGGGAAACCGGCGTTCTCAGGCGAAATCCCCGACTTCCCGGGCTTCTCCGCAGATGCGAGGCGATGTCTCGGGGAGGCGAGGAGATCCCGATTCGGCGGAATCATGCGGAGACACGCCCGGGATCCGTGGCTGTGTTGCAGGCCCCTGGGGATCCGCGTAATGTATTCCCTTGTCAGCGCGACGGAGCGGGACGCGAAAGCGGCCCGGATCGGTAGCGAATCGGATCTCACGAAGATCACCCTGGTTGGGACTTGATAAGTTCTGTCCGAGTGTGTAAAGTGAGACTCTCGATCTCACCACTGAGATACTTCCTCGAAGAGGTTAAGTTTCTCATGCTCACTCACTGCGAGTGGAGCGGATTTGCGAAGTGCAAGTCGGGGTGGTAAGTTAGACAGGTTGCTGTTCGGAGCTTTCTTGCCGGTTGGTGGGGGGTGACGGGTGGTGTCTGGTCTTTGAGAACTCAATAGTGTGCACTTGATTGTCATATGCCAATTTATTTAATCCCCGGCATCGACTGGTTTTCTGGTTGGTGTTGGTGATTCCTTTTTGGATAACGAGATCGTCAGTATTGATGGTTTCTGTTGTCAGGTCAAACTCGCGTCATGGCCCGTTTTTCCCGGGTTGTGTTCGCTTTTGTTTTTTACGGAGAGTTTGATCCTGGCTCAGGACGAACGCTGGCGGCGTGCTTAACACATGCAAGTCGAACGCTGAAGCTTGGAGCTTGCTCTGGGTGGATGAGTGGCGAACGGGTGAGTAACACGTGAGTAACCTGCCCCGAACTCTGGGATAAGCGCTGGAAACGGCGTCTAATACTGGATATGTCCTGTCACCGCATGGTGTGCAGGTGGAAAGATTTATCGGTTCGGGATGGACTCGCGGCCTATCAGCTTGATGGTGAGGTAATGGCTCACCATGGCGACGACGGGTAGCCGGCCTGAGAGGGTGACCGGCCACACTGGGACTGAGACACGGCCCAGACTCCTACGGGAGGCAGCAGTGGGGAATATTGCACAATGGGCGCAAGCCTGATGCAGCAACGCCGCGTGAGGGATGACGGCCTTCGGGTTGTAAACCTCTTTTGTCAGGGAAGAAGCGAAAGTGACGGTACCTGGAGAAAAAGCACCGGCTAACTACGTGCCAGCAGCCGCGGTAATACGTAGGGTGCAAGCGTTGTCCGGAATTATTGGGCGTAAAGAGCTCGTAGGCGGCTTGTCGCGTCTGCTGTGAAAACCCGAGGCTCAACCTCGGGCCTGCAGTGGGTACGGGCAAGCTAGAGTGCGGTAGGGGAGATTGGAATTCCTGGTGTAGCGGTGGAATGCGCAGATATCAGGAGGAACACCGATGGCGAAGGCAGATCTCTGGGCCGTAACTGACGCTGAGGAGCGAAAGCATGGGGAGCGAACAGGATTAGATACCCTGGTAGTCCATGCCGTAAACGTTGGGAACTAGATGTAGGGCCTGTTCCACGGGTTCTGTGTCGTAGCTAACGCATTAAGTTCCCCGCCTGGGGAGTACGGCCGCAAGGCTAAAACTCAAAGGAATTGACGGGGGCCCGCACAAGCGGCGGAGCATGCGGATTAATTCGATGCAACGCGAAGAACCTTACCAAGGCTTGACATGTAGAAGAACACTGCAGAGATGCAGGACTCTTTGGACACTTCTATACAGGTGGTGCATGGTTGTCGTCAGCTCGTGTCGTGAGATGTTCGGTTAAGTCCGGCAACGAGCGCAACCCTCGTCCTATGTTGCCAGCGGGTTATGCCGGGAACTCATGGGATACTGCCGTGGTCAACACGGAGGAAGGTGGGGATGACGTCAAATCATCATGCCCCTTATGTCTTGGGCTTCACGCATGCTACAATGGCCGGTACAAAGGGCTGCGATACCGTAAGGTGGAGCGAATCCCAAAAAGCCGGTCTCAGTTCGGATTGGGGTCTGCAACTCGACCCCATGAAGTCGGAGTCGCTAGTAATCGCAGATCAGCAACGCTGCGGTGAATACGTTCCCGGGCCTTGTACACACCGCCCGTCAAGTCATGAAAGTCGGTAACACCCGAAGCCGGTGGCCTAACCCTTGTGGAGGGAGCTGTCGAAGGTGGGACTGGTGATTAGGACTAAGTCGTAACAAGGTAGCCGTACCGGAAGGTGCGGCTGGATCACCTCCTTTCTAAGGAGCACTCGGAACTTTCGGGTTCCGTAGATTGACTCGAACAACGGCGAATGTTCGTTGCGAGTCGCTCATGGGTGGAACATATGACAACAAGCAATGCTTTGATCGTGTGGGTTTCAGTACGCCGCTTCTTCGGGAGTGGTTGGAACGGGCATGCGCGGTTCGGGGTGTTGCGTCGGGTGCATACTATTGGGTCCTGGAGGACCAGCCGGCTCGCCCTTTGTGGGTGGGTGGACTGAGACTTCTGACCCGCGGTCACGGAACGTGTTGTTCGTTGATTGCGGGATCGGCCGTACGTTGAGAACTACACAGTGGACGCGAGCATCTTAGCCAGCGTTGAGCGCGCTTCCCGTTTGCGGGGGGTGTGGTTGATGGTGGCTGATTTACTTTAATTTCATTGGTCGCGCATCGTCTGTGATTCTTTCGGGATGATCGGGTGGGTGCGTGTTCTAATTGATTGCTTATGTGATTTCAAGTTTCAAAGAGCAAACGGTGGATGCCTTGGCATCTGGAGCCGAAGAAGGACGTAGTAATCTGCGATAAGCCTCGGGGAGCCGATAAACGGGCTGTGATTCGAGGATTTCCGAATGGGGAAACCCCGCCAGGGCGCGTGCGTACCTGGTGACTCCCGCCTGAATATATAGGGCGGGTAGAGGGAACGTGGGGAAGTGAAACATCTCAGTACCCACAGGAAGAGAAAACAACATGTGATTCCGGTAGTAGTGGCGAGCGAACCCGGATGAGGCTAAACCGATCGTGTGTGATACCTGGCAGGGGTTGCATGGTCGGGGTTGTGGGACATGCCGGAAGACGCTGCTGAGTCTTCGACGTGAATGTGTAGCTATAGGAGAACCGCTTGGAACGGCGGACCGGAGTGGGTGAGAGTCCCGTATCCGAAATGGTGGCACTGCGTGGTGTGTATCCCAAGTAGCACGGGGCCCGAGAAATCCCGTGTGAATCTGTCAGGACCACCTGATAAGCCTAAATACTCCCAGATGACCGATAGCGGACTAGTACCGTGAGGGAAAGGTGAAAAGTACCCCGGGAGGGGAGTGAAAGAGTACCTGAAACCGTTTGCTTACAATCCGTCGGAGCCAGCTTGTACTGGTGACGGCGTGCCTTTTGAAGAATGAGCCTGCGAGTTAGCGATATGTGGCGAGGTTAACCCGTGTGGGGTAGCCGTAGCGAAAGCGAGTCTGAATAGGGCGATTCAGTCGCATGTCCTAGACCCGAAGCGAAGTGATCTATCCATGGCCAGGCTGAAGCGACGGTAAGACGTCGTGGAGGGCCGAACCCACTTAGGTTGAAAACTGAGGGGATGAGCTGTGGATAGGGGTGAAAGGCCAATCAAACTTCGTGATAGCTGGTTCTCTCCGAAATGCATTTAGGTGCAGCGTTGCGTGTTTCTTGCCGGAGGTAGAGCTACTGGATGGCCGATGGGCCCTACAAGGTTACTGACGTCAGCTAAACTCCGAATGCCGGTAAGTGAGAGCGCAGCAGTGAGACAGTGGGGGATAAGCTTCATTGTCGAGAGGGAAACAACCCAGATCGCCAACTAAGGTCCCTAAGCGTGTGCTAAGTGGAAAAGGATGTGGAGTTGCTGTGACAACCAGGAGGTTGGCTTAGAAGCAGCCACCCTTGAAAGAGTGCGTAATAGCTCACTGGTCAAGTGATTCCGCGCCGACAATGTAACGGGGCTCAAGCACACCACCGAAGTTGCGGCATTCATATAACAGGTAGGCCTTCGTGGTCCAGCCGTATGGATGGGTAGGAGAGCGTCGTGTGGCGAGTGAAGCGGCGGAGTGATCCAGTCGTGGATGCCACACGAGTGAGAATGCAGGCATGAGTAGCGAAAGACGGGTGAGAAACCCGTCCTCCGGAAGACCAAGGGTTCCAGGGTCAAGCTAATCTGCCCTGGGTAAGTCGGGACCTAAGGCGAGGCCGACAGGCGTAGTCGATGGACAACGGGTTGATATTCCCGTACCGGCGGTAAACCGTCAAAGACCTAACCAGTAGTGCTAAACAAACCAAGACTTGGTGGATCCTTCGGGTGAAGCCGGGTGGCGGCTGTGAACCCGAACTGGGGTGGTGAGCGTGAGGTGTGACGCAGGAAGGTAGCCAGTGCCGGGCGATGGTTGTCCCGGTGTAAGTATGTAGCCTGTCACTTTTTAAGAGATCGTGACGTGAAGGGTGAGATACGATGCGGACCCGTATGGGGAAGCTGGTGATCCTATGCTGCCGAGAAAAGCATCGACGTGAGGTTTGCTGTTGCCCGTACCCCAAACCGACTCAGGTGGTCAGGTAGAGAATACTCAGGAGATCGAGATAATCATGGTGAAGGAACTCGGCAAAATGCCCCCGTAACTTCGGGAGAAGGGGGGCCATCCACTTATACGGATTTACTCCGGAAAGGGTGTGGTGGCCGCAGAGACCAGTGGGAAGCGACTGTTTACTAAAAACACAGGTCCGTGCCAACACGCAAGTGGACGTATACGGACTGACGCCTGCCCGGTGCTGGAAGGTTAAGAGGAGAGGTTAGACTTCGGTCGAAGCTTTGAATTTAAGCCCCAGTAAACGGCGGTGGTAACTATAACCATCCTAAGGTAGCGAAATTCCTTGTCGGGTAAGTTCCGACCTGCACGAATGGCGTAACGACTTCCCAGCTGTCTCCACCGTGAACTCGGCGAAATTGCAGTACGAGTAAAGATGCTCGTTACGCGCAGAAGGACGGAAAGACCCCGTGACCTTTACTACAGCTTGGTATTGGTGTTCGGTGTGGCTTGTGTAGGATAGGTGGGAGACTGTGAAGCTCGGACGCTAGTTCGGGTGGAGTCATTGTTGAAATACCACTCTGGTCATATTGGATATCTAACTACGGACCCTGATCGGGTTCTGGGACAGTGCCTGGTGGGTAGTTTAACTGGGGCGGTTGCCTCCCAAAAAGTAACGGAGGCGCCCAAAGGTTCCCTCAACCTGGTTGGCAATCAGGTGGCGAGTGTAAGTGCACAAGGGAGCTTGACTGTGAGACTGACAGGTCGAGCAGGGACGAAAGTCGGGACTAGTGATCCGGCAGTGGCTTGTGGAAGCGCTGTCGCTCAACGGATAAAAGGTACCTCGGGGATAACAGGCTGATCTTGCCCAAGAGTCCATATCGACGGCATGGTTTGGCACCTCGATGTCGGCTCGTCGCATCCTGGGGCTGGAGTTGGTCCCAAGGGTTGGGCTGTTCGCCCATTAAAGCGGTACGCGAGCTGGGTTTAGAACGTCGTGAGACAGTTCGGTCCCTATCCTCTGCGCGCGTTGGAGATTTGAGAGGATCTGACCCTAGTACGAGAGGACCGGGTTGGACGGACCTCTGGTGTGCCAGTTGTTCTGCCAAGGGCATGGCTGGTTGGCTACGTTCGGGATGGATAACCGCTGAAAGCATCTAAGCGGGAAGCCGGCCTCGAGATGAGATCTCCCTACCCCTTAGCGGGTGTGAGGCTCCCAGTAGATGACTGGGTTGATAGGCCAGATGTGGAAGCACGGCAACGTGTGGAGCTGACTGGTACTAATAAGCCGACAACTTGACTTACATCCCACCACACCACGACCCCGGTCGCGTGTGTGCGTGAGAAATAAGCACCAAAGCAAATCGTAACGATGTATCGCGTCCACTTTGTGGTTCCCAACAGACGGCCCACACCCACCCCCTGAACACGCAACACCCCCAGGGGACGGTGTGCCACATGTTGATAGAGTTACGGCGGCCATAGCGTCAGGGAAACGCCCGGACACATTCCGAACCCGGAAGCTAAGACTGACAGCGCCAATGGTACTGCGAGGGGGACCTCGTGGGAGAGTAGGACACCGCCGGACACCCTTTCAGAGGCCCCGAGCACCCCACCATCGCAGGTGAGGCGCTCGGGGCCTTTTTCATGTTCCGGCTCTGTTCCGACTCCGTGCCGTGGATCCGGCCACCCGTACCGGGGAACCCGCGATCTGTGCCCTGTGACCGGTCGTTCCCGCTGCAGAATCTGCGTATCCGCGCCGCAGGGTCGGCGGAGCAATGGGCGCGAGGGTCTCTGCTACCGGTCCGCGCAGACTTCCCCCGGACCGTTCCGATAGAATCGTATTCCGAGAACAGCACACTGCGATTCAGACGGAAGCGGGCCGCCTATGGGAGCGATGATGAGCATGCTGCTCGTCCTCGCTCTGAGTGCCGTCGTCATTCATCCGATCGTGCGGCGCTTCGGACGCCGCGCCTTCATCGGTCTTGCGCTGCTCATGGCGGCCGCCTTCGCCGTGCTCCTGTGGTGGGCGCAGCCCGTGTTCTCAGGTGCGGTGCTCGTCGAATCTGTCGAGTGGGTCCCGCAGCTGGGGATGACGCTCACGCTCCGGCTCGACGCGGTGTCGGCACTGTTCGCGCTGCTCGTCACGGGCGCGGGCGCGCTCGTGCTGCTCTACTGCACGAACTACTTCGACGATGGCGAGACGGGCCTCGCCCGATTCGCCGCAGTCTTCATGGGCTTCGCGACGTCGATGCTGGGGCTCGTGCTCGCCGACGACCTCTACCTGCTCTTCATCTTCTGGGAGGGGACAACGGTCTTCTCCTTCCTGCTGATCGGGCACGCGACCCGGTTGCGCACCGCGAACGCCGCCGCGCTGCAGGCCCTCATGGTGACCACTCTGGGCGGTCTCGCGATGCTCGTAGGTTTCGTGCTGCTCGCGCAGCAGACGGGTACCTCGCTGCTCTCGGAGATCGTTTCAGCGCCGCCGAGCGGTCCCATCGCAAGCGTTGCGGTCTTCCTGGTGCTCGCGGGTGCGCTCTCGAAGTCGGCGATCTTCCCGTTCCACTTCTGGCTGCCCGGCGCCATGGCGGCACCCACCCCCGTGAGCGCCTACCTCCACGCGGCGGCGATGGTCAAGGCGGGGGTGTACCTCATCGCCCGCGTCAGCCCGGGGTTCGGCGATGTGGTCGGGTACCGTGAGACGCTCGTCGTGCTCGGCGCCATCACGATGCTCAATGGCGGGGTGCGTGCGCTCAAGCAGTTCGACATCAAACTCGTCGTCGCGCACGGCACCGTCAGCCAGCTGGGCATGCTGGTGATGGTCTTCGGGATCGCGGACCCGCGCGCCGCGTTCGCCGGGCTGGCGCTGCTGTTCGCCCACGCACTCGCCAAGGCGCCCCTGTTCCTGGCGGTCGGGATCATCGATCACTCCACGGGCACTCGCGATCTGCGAAAGCTGTGCGGTGTGGGCCGGCGCATGCCGGTGCTCGCCCTGATCACGACCGCGGCGACCGCTTCGATGGTGGGTCTTCCGCCGTTTCTCGGGTTCGTGGCCAAGGAGTCGGCACTCACCGAGCTGCTCCGGATCGGCGCGGACGAACCGCTCGCTCTGTTTGCATTCGCGGTTCTGGTGGTCGGAAGCATGCTCACCGTCGCATACATGGGGCGCTTCCTGTGGGGTGCGTTCGCAGACAAGCCCGGCACCGTCGAGTGCGCCGTCGTGCATCGTCCCGGGTGGAGCATCTGCATCGCACCTGCCGTGTTCGCCCTCGCCGCGCTCGCAGGCGGCGTGTTCTCGTCGGCGCTCGATCCCGTTCTGCAGGCCACCGTTCCGGGCGCGCACCCCGAGCACCTCGCGCTGTGGCACGGTCTGACCGTCGAGCTCGGGACCTCTGTAGCGGTCATCGCGGTGGGTACACTGCTCGCAGTGGTGCTCTCGCGCCGCACAGCGCAGCTTCCGGCGCTGCCCGAGCGGTTCTCCGCATCGCACGCGTACTGGGTCGTGACCCACTGGGTCGACAGTCTCGCGGTCAAGGTCACCTCGCTGACTCAGCGCGGCTCCCTGCCCTTCTACCTCGCGGTGATTCTTATCGTGGTTGTGGTCGCGCTCGGCGGAACGCTGATCGCGACGGGGGAGTGGCCGAACACCTTCGAGTTCATGAGCTCGCCGGTGCAGATCCCGATCGCGATCATCGTGATCGTCGCGGCGATCTTCTCGCTGCGCGCGCGGACTCGCTTTCAAGCGGTCGTGCTCGTCGGCGTGACCGGATACGGCATGGCGGCCGTCTTCGCGATGCACGGCGCACCTGATCTGGCACTGACGCAGGCGCTCGTCGAGACGGTGACGCTGATCGCCTTCGTCCTGGTGATCCGCCGCCTCCCGCAGCGCCTCGGGAGCCGGTCGACGCGCCGCGTGCGCTGGGGGCGGGGGGTCATCGGTGCCGCCGTCGGCCTGGTGATGGGCGCCTTCGCCGTCGTGGCGCTCGGATCCCGCATCGCCGATCCCATCTCGCTCCAGCATCCCGCGCTGGCGTACGCCGGCGGGCACGGCGCGAATGTGGTCAACGTGATGCTCGTCGACATCCGCGGCTGGGACACGATGGGCGAGCTCTCGGTGATCCTCGCTGCGGCGACCGGCGTCGCCTCGCTCGTCTTCCTCAGCACGCGTGCCGATCTCCGTCCGAAGCTCAGCCGTCGCGACGCGCGCTCGCAGGCGCGCGAGCACCTGCTGCGCATCGCCGATCCCGACGATCCGGCGAGCCGGGTCTCGTGGCTGCTCGCCGGGCGCCACCTGAACCCGGCGCGCCGTTCCATTCTGCTCGAGGTCGTCGTGCGCCTGCTCTTCCATGCGCTCATCATCCTCTCGATCTACCTGCTGCTGACCGGACACAACACTCCCGGGGGCGGCTTCGCGGGAGGTCTCGTCGCCGGTCTCGCGCTCGTGGCGCGCTATCTCGCCGGCGGCAGGTACGAACTCGGTGCCACGGTGCCCCTCGACGCCGGCCGAATTCTCGGCATCGGTCTGGCGCTCTCGGTGTCCATGGCGCTGCTGCCGATGCTCTTCGGGCAGGCCGCGCTCGCGTCCGCCTGGGTCGATGTGGATCTCGGGCCGTTCGGGACGCTGCCGCTGGTGACCTCGACGCTCTTCGACATCGGCGTGTACCTGGTGGTCTTCGGGCTCATCCTCGATGTCCTGCGCAGCCTCGGTGCGGAGATCGACGAGCACGAGGAAGCCGATGTCGCGGCCTTCGCGGAAGAAGGAAAAGAGGTGAGCGCGCGATGACGATGCCTCTCGTGCTGGTCGCCGCCATGGTCGTGCTGTACGCCTGCGGCGTATACCTCATGCTCGACCGGACCCTGACCCGCGTGCTGCTCGGATTCCTGATGGTGGGCAACGCGACGAACCTGCTCATCTTCCTCATGTCGGGCTCGTTCGGCGTCGCACCCATCGTGGGCAACGGGTCCGCGGAAGAGATGAGCGACCCGTTGCCCCAGGCGTTCATTCTGACCGCGATCGTGATCACCTTCGGGGTCAGCGCGTTCCTGCTCGCGCTGATCTACCGCTCCTGGCGTCTGGCGCACGACACGGATGACACGGTGCAGGACGACGAGGCGGATCTCGAGATCGCCGCGACTGAAGCGCTCACGACCGTCGAGGTAACGGACGAGGACCTCGCAGAGGCCCCGGAATTCGTCGACGCCGATGCCGATGAGCACCCGGGCACCGGTGCGGGCGTCGATACGGACCGGGCCCCCGCATCCGCAGAGCCCGCCGGCGACACGACCGGCGACGGGGAGGCGAGCCGATGACCGCACTCGTTCCCCTGGTCGTGCTGATCCCGCTCGCGGGCTCCGCACTGGCGCTCGCCGTGCCTGGCCACCGCAGACTGCAGCAGGGCATCACGCTCATCGCGCTGACTCTGGTGCTCCTGCTGAGCGGCGTGCTCATGTGGCTCGTCGACGCTCAGGGTGTGCTCGTGATGGAGGTGGGCGGCTGGGCGGCGCCGTTCGGGATCGCGCTGGTGGTGGATCGGGTCTCGGCGCTCATGCTGGCCGTCTCGGCGGTGGTGCTGCTGGGCGTGTTCCTGTTCTCCATCGGCCAGGGCCTGGCCGACGGAGACGAGGATACGCCGGTCTCGATCTACTATCCGACCTATCTCGTGCTCGGTGCGGGCGTGTTCAACGCCTTCATCGCCGGCGACCTGTTCAACCTCTACGTCGGATTCGAGATCCTGCTCGTGGCGAGCTACGTGCTCATCACTCTCGGCGGCACGGTGCAGCGCATTCGAGCCGGCGTCACCTACGTCATCGTGTCGCTCGTCTCCTCGGTACTCTTCCTCGCGGCCATCGCGCTCATCTACGGCGCCACGGGAACGGTGAACATGGCGCAGCTCACGGTGCGCATCGCGGAACTGCCGAGCGAGATGCAGCTGCTGCTCAACCTGGCGCTGCTGATCGCGTTCGGGATCAAGGCCGCGGTGTTCCCCCTGTCCTTCTGGCTGCCCGACTCCTACCCGACGGCTCCCGCCCCTGTCACCGCGGTCTTCGCGGGGCTGCTCACCAAGGTGGGCGTGTACGCAATCATCCGCAGCCAGACGCTGCTGTTCCCAGATTCGAGCGTCGACGGCGTGCTCATGGTGGTGGCGGGTCTCACCCTTGTCGTCGGCATTCTGGGCGCGATCTCGCAGCTCGACATCAAGCGGCTGCTCTCCTTCACGTTGATCAGTCACATCGGGTACATGATCTTCGGCATCTCCATGGCGAATGCCGCAGGGTTCGCCGCAACGATCTACTACATCGCGCACCACATCATCGTGCAGACGACGCTGTTCCTCGCGGTGGGCCTGCTCGAGCGGAAGGGCGGCACGACCTCGATCTCGGGGCTCGGCGGAATGCTGCGCAGCGCACCCGTGATCGCTGTGCTCTTCTTCATCCCGATGCTCAACCTGGGGGGAATCCCGCCGTTCTCCGGGTTCATCGGGAAGGTGGGCCTCTTCACGGTCGCCGCCGAGTTGCAGACCCCGGGCGCATACTGGCTGATGGGTGTGGGCGCGCTCGTCTCGCTGCTGACGCTGTATGCGCTCGCCCGGGCGTGGGTGCTCGCGTTCTGGCGCCCGCGGAAGCGACCGGAGCAGCTGGTCGACACCGGTGCGATCCAGATCCGCGGGACGGAGGGCAAGCCGACCACCGAGGCGCTCATGCTGCGTCGGCGCGAGGAAGAGCTCTTCGAGCGGCTGCAGGACGCCCCGGACGCGCAGCCGACGCAGGAGCAGAAGGAGACCCCCCGCCTCATGACCGCGGCGACCGCCGGCATGGTTGCAGTGAGCGTTGCGCTGACCGTGTTCGCGGGCCCTCTCTACGCCTACGCCGATCGGGCGGGGCGCAACATGGCGGTGCCGGGGGAGCTGGCGCAGCTCGTGCTCGGCGATACGCCCGGCCAGCTGGGCGGCGGTAGTGGAGACACGCAACCCGAGGAGACGACGCCATGAGCCGGGGCGAAGAGCCGAGCGCGGCGCGGCGGGTCGAGTGGGGCGTTCGACTGCACGAACTGCCGCTGCTCGTCGGCCTAGTGCTGCTGTGGGTGATGCTCTGGCACGAGGTCTCCCTGCTCTCGATCCTGAGCGGCACAATCGTCGCGATCGTCGTCATGCGGGTCTTCTATCTGCCTCCCGTCGAGCTCGCGGGCCGGTTCAACCCCTGGTACGCGGCGCTCTACGTCGGCTACTTCTTCTGGCACCTCGCTGTCGCGTCCTGGCAGGTCGCGTGGCTGGCGGTGCGTCCCGGGCCGCCGCCGCCGACCTCGATCATCGCGGTCCGGCTGCGTACGCGATCGGACTTCATCCTCACGATCGTCGGGCTCACGATCTCGCTGCTGCCCGGGTCGCTCGTCGCCGAGGTCGACCGTTTCGCGTCGGTCCTCTATCTGCATGTGCTGGACACTCCGAGCCAGCGCGAGATCAGCGCGATGCGCCGAGAGGTGCGTCGCATCGAGCGCCTGCTGATCCTCACGGTGGGGTCGAAGCAGGAGATCAGGGGGCTGACATGAGCGCGGTGATGCTGGCACTCGCGATCGCGGCCGGCACGGGCCTCACCGTGACGGCGCTCGCGGCGATCGTGAGGATCGTGCGCGGGCCGACGATCCTCGATCGGATGGTCGCCTCTGACGTGCTGCTGACGACGCTGATGCTGGCGGTGGGCATCGACATGGTGGTGCGGGGGCACACCGATACGATCCCGCTCATGACGGTGATCGCGGCGACCGCGACATTCGCCACGATCGTCGTCGCCCGATTCGTCAAGCGTCGCGCCGAGCAGCCAAAGATCCAGAACCGGGGAACGGGGGCCGGACATGTCTGACATCGCAGTCGTCGAGCAGATCATGGACGTCGCCGCGATGGTGTGCGTCTTCCTCTCCGCAGTGCTCTCCGTCGCGGCGGGGATCGGCCTGCTGCGCTTCCCGGACGCGTTGAGCCGGCTGCACGCGGCTACGAAGCCGCAGATCTTCGGGCTGCTGCTGGTGATCGCGGCGATCGCCCTCGACCAGCGGTCCATCGCGACGCTGCTCGCGCTCGTGCCGGTGTTCGTCTTCCAATCGCTCACCGCGCCGGTGGCCGCCCACATGGTGGGTCGTGCCGCGTATCGCACGGGGCAGCTCGACACCGAGACGCTGGTGGTCGACGAACTCGGGCCCGCCATCGAGCGGGCCAACGAGGGAAGGGACTGAGCCTGTCGATCCGAGTCGGGTCGAGAAACTTCCGCTCACGGGTGTCGGGGCGTCGACCCGCGCCTCATGACGGCAGGCGCAGTCGGGCGTCGAAACCGTCGACGTGCAAGCCCTCGGTGGTGGGGGAGAGCACCAGGAGCGTGAGCCCGCGAGGCCAGTCGCCGCGAAGGTGGGCGTTCAGCACCGGCACCAGGGGGTCGATCTCGGGGCAGGGATCGGGGGCGAGGTCGATCAGGACGAGATCGGATTCCCGGGACCCGTTCCCGGTCACCAGCTGCTCGAGGGCGCGACTCGCGTCGTGTCCGCATCGGACTCGGCCGACGTGCTCGTAGTCCTCCACCTGGATGTCGTGGGGGAGCAGCACCAGCGGCCGGTGCACCGGATCCCGGGCGAACATCGAGAGGATGCGGAGCGCATCTTCGGTCCATCGATCGAGAAAGTCGCCGGTGAACAAGAACTTCAGGGGCGCCTCCGCAGCCGGGGTCAGATGCGCCACGGGAGCACCGCCCACGGGCCGTCGCTCGCCGGGTCGAGCGCCGTGCGCATGATCATCGAGGTGATCGCCGCCTGACGCGACCCTCGCCGTTTGAGCTCGCCGTCGCTCGAGAACATCGCACTGCCCACCGCGTAGCTGCGGCCGAACGCCGCCCAAGACGCGAACTCGCGTCTCGCGATCTCATTCACATGGCCGATGAGCCGGAGGGATTTGGAGCGAGACAGGAACCCCAGTCCCACGCCCCAGACACTCACCGCGACCGCCTGCGCCAGGGCGAAGGCGTCGAGGCTGATCACCGCCTCGACCGAGTCATCCGGGCCGGCTCCGAGTTCTTGCTCGTACCCCTGGATCGCGTCGACGAACGCACGCGCCCGGTCGCCGTCGATCCCGTCGCGGGCGATGGCCGTCAGCCACGCGTGCGGTGTCGGCTCCGATCTCTCGGCCAGTCGGCCGCGCAACTCGAGCATGCGACGCCACTCGACGTTCTGGTGCCGGTGGTTGACGAGCTCGAATGCGGCGATAAGCACGTCTGCCGTCGAGTCGAGCTGCCAGGACTTCTGCAAGTGCTGCTTCTCCGTGTCAGAGAGGGCGCTCGCCGTGGGATCGTTCCAGTTCGCGCCCATGAGCACGAGCGGCTGGAGGCCGAGAGCGAGCAGGTTCGCCTCGCGGGAATCGATCGGGTGGCTCTCGTGGGCGCGGAGCCGGTCAGGCTCAGTGATGACGTTCATGAGGGGTGGGAGCTGCCTCTCGCCGAGAATCTACTGTGCTGCTCTCCCAATTGCGCCCGAACCTCGCGGTCCAGTGCACCCCAACGTCATTCTAGGACACGATGCTGTGCGTCGGCTGCTGCTCGGTGCGAACACCGGCGCGCTCCCGGGAGCCGTCCCCCAGGAGCGCGCCGGTGTTCGCACCGAGCGGCCGGACCGCTCAGGCGTCCACGAGGTAGCGGCTGTATGCGGGAACGGTGAGGAAGGTGGGGAAGTCGTCTCCCAACGCCACATCGGCGAACAGCTCGGCCGCATCGTCGAAGCGGTCCCCCTCGAAGCGCGCGAATCCGTCGACGGTCTCGCGCACCAGCGCGGCCACCCACTCCCGAGTGATCGGGGTGCCCTCGGCCGTGGACTGATCCTGGTGGATCCACTGCCAGATCTGCGAGCGGCTGATCTCGGCCGTGGCGGCGTCCTCCATCAGGTTGTCGAGCGCGACGGCCCCGAGACCGCGCAGCCAGGCCTCGATGTAGCGGATCCCGACGGACACGTTGTCGCGCACGCCGGCCTCGGTGATATCGCGCCCGATGCGCACGTCGAGCAGTTGGGCCGCGGTCACGTCGACGTCGTCGCGCTGACGATCCACCTGGTTGGGCCTGCGCCCGAGCACGGCGTCGAACTCGGCCCGGGCGACCGGGATGAGATCGGGGTGCGCCACCCACGTGCCGTCGAAACCGTCGTTCGCCTCGCGGTGCTTGTCGGCGCGCACCTTCTCCTCGGCCCGGGCGGTGACCTCGGGATCGCGCCGGTTCGGGATGAACGCGCTCATGCCGCCGATCGCGTGGGCGCCCCGCTTGTGGCACGTCTTGACGAGCAGCTCGGTGTAGGCCCGCATGAAGGGCACGGTCATGGTGACCTCGCTGCGATCCGGGAGCACGAAGCGGGCCCCGCGGCCGCGGTAGTTCTTGATGATCGAGAAGATGTAGTCCCACCGCCCGGCGTTGAGGCCCGCGATGTGATCGCGCATGACGTAGAGGATCTCCTCCATCTCGAAGGCGGCGGGCAGCGTCTCGATGAGCACGGTCGCGCGGATCGTGCCGTGAGCGAGGCCGAGGGCCTGCTCGGTGTAGGTGAAGATGTCGTCCCAGAGCTTCGCCTCCTCGCTCGACTCGATCTTGGCGATGTAGAAGTAGGGCCCCCGCCCGCGCGCGACGAGCTCCTCGGCGTTGTGGAACGCGTAGAGTCCGAAGTCGACCAGGCTGCCGGAGGCGGCTCCGGCGCGGCCCTGCGCATCGACGAATCTGAGGTGCTTCTCGACCAGGTGCCACCCTCGCGGCCGCATGACGATCGTGGGAGTGCGCTCGGCGGTGACGCGATACTGCTTGCCCTCGGGGCTCGTGTACTCCAGTCGCCCGCGGATCGCGTCGAACAGCGAGAGCTGCCCGCCGATCACGTTGCGCCAGGTCGGGCTGGTGGCGTCCTCCTGATCGGCGAGCCAGACCTGCGCACCCGAGTTCATCGCATTGACCGTCATCTTCGGGTCGGTAGGGCCGGTGATCTCGACGCGACGATCCTCGAGACCGGGGCCCGCTCCGGCCACCCGCCACGAGTCGTCCTCGCGAATGGCCCGGGTGTCCTCGCGGAACTTCGGATCGCGCCCGTTGCCGATCTCGTAGCGGCGGCGCTGCCGCTCGGCGAGCCGTTCATGGCGGCTGCTGGCGAATCGGTGATGCAGCTCGGTGAGGAACTGCAGGGCATCGGGGGTGAGGATCTCGTCGCTGCGGTCGAACGGGCGACCGAGAACTTCGATGCGGGCGGTGCCTGAGGAGATGGCGGTCTGACTTGACAGTGGAGCCGCCTGCATGGTGGTCATGATCTGATCCTTCGTGTGGGTGATTGCGGGGTAGTTCCATCCTGGGGGAGCCGAAGGGCCCCCGAGGGGTGAGTTCGGGGATGAAATTCTGCGATTCTTCTGCTTGCCGGAAGATCGGGCCTCTGGCACCATGGGGGCATGACACTTCTCGAAACGGGAGCCGACGCCCTTCGGAGCGCCGAGCTCGACCCGGAGGAGGGCGGCGACGCTCTCACGCTCGGCCGGCGCATCCGGGAGCGGCGCACTCGGATGGGCCTGACGCTCGAACAGCTGGCGTCAGCGGTCGACCGGGCGCCGTCGCAGCTCTCGGCGATCGAGAACGGCAAACGCGAGCCCCGGCTTCCGCTGCTGCGCGCGCTCGCCGCAGCCCTCGACTCCACCGTCGACGAGCTGCTCGTCGACGAGGCCCCGAGTGAGCGCGCCGCCCTCGAGATCGCGGTGGAGCGCGCGCAGCGGGGAGCCGTATTCAGGTCGCTGGGAATACAGCCGATCCGCGTGTCCAAGGCCACGAGTGACGAGACCCTGCAGGCGATCCTCGGCCTGCACCAGGAGGTGGAGCGCCTGCACCGTGAGCGCGCCGCGACGCCCGAGGAGGCGCGTCGCGCGAACACCGAACTGAGGCGCGACATGCGCGTCGCGGGCAACTACTTCCCCGAACTCGAGCGAGCGGCGGCGCAGCTGCTCGACAGTGTGGGGTACGTCGGCGGGCCGGTGTCGCAGCAGACCATCTCGACCGTTGCCGAGAAACTGGGCTTCAGCCTGCACTACGTCTCCGACATGCCGCACTCGACGCGCTCGGTGATCGATCGCCGCAACGGCCGCATATATCTCAGCAGCAACCTCCCGTCGCGCGACGCGCGGGCGCCGATTCTGCGCGCGCTCGCCAGTCTCGTCTGCGGGCATGAGGAGCCGCGCAACTACGGCGATTTCCTGCGTCAGCGGGTCGAGGCCAACTACCTGGCCGGCGCGGTGCTGCTGCCCGAGGAGGCGACCGTGGCGCAGCTCTCGGATGCCAAGCAGCAGCGCCAGATTTCGATGGAGGATCTGCGCGACGCCTTCGCGGTGTCGTACGAGATGGCGGCGCACCGCTTCACGAATCTCGCGACCGAGCGTCTCGGCCTCGAAGTGCACTTCATGAAGGCGCACGAGTCGGGCACGCTGATCAAGGCGTACGAGAACGACGGCGTGCGCTTCCCGTCGGACGCGCTCGGCAACTTCGAGGGCGCGACCGTGTGTCGCAACTGGACGGCGCGCACGGTGTTCTCTCAGCCCGACCGGTTCAACCCCTGGTACCAGTACACCGACATGGCCTCAGGCGGCACCTACTGGTGCACATCCCGCGTGGAGAAGGCGAAAGAGGGCCTCTACTCGGTGAGCGTCGGAGTGCGCTTCGAGGACGTGAAGTGGTTCCGCGGGCGTGAGACCTCGCACCGCTCGCAGTCGTTCTGCCCCGATGATCAGTGCTGTCGGCGCGCCTCGAGCGACCTCACCCGCAAGTGGGAGGCGGCGGCGTGGCCCGAGGCGGCCACCCCCACCAGTCTGCTCGCTGCCCTGCCCACCGGCACCTTCCCGGGTGTGGACTCCAACGAGGTCTACGCCTTCCTCGAATCGCACGAGTGAGTCCGACACGGATCCCCGTCCGATTTTTCGTGCGCGGAGGTGCGCGCCCGCCCGCGGCTGCGATAGCGTAGAGGAACGGGGGCGAACGGCCCGCCGTGTGGTTCGAGAGTCAAGAAGGGGTGATGACGTGAACACTGAGAATCATGCTCGTCGCGCCGACAATACCGAGGTGCGCTCCACTCAGCAGTTCCGGGATGATCTGGGGGCGATGATCCGCACCCGGGTGACCGATCTGACGATCGACGAGCGCGAATCGGTCGAAGCCCTTCCGTCCGGCGCCGCTCTGCTCGTGGTGCGTCGCGGCCCCGATCTCGGGGCGCGTTTCCTGCTCGATCAGGACGTGACCGTGGCGGGGCGCCACCCCGCGGTCGATATCTTCCTCGACGACGTGACCGTCTCTCGACGGCACGCCGAGTTCCGCAGGAGCGGCACCGCGTTCTCGGTCGTCGACCTGGGGTCGCTCAACGGCACCTTCTGCGACGGAGCGCGCATCGACGGCGAGGTCCCACTGCAGGACGGCGCCGAGGTGCAGGTCGGCAAATTCCGCTTCACGTTCTTCGCCTCGCGTTTCGACCTGGGCGAGGGCGCCTAGCATGGCGGCCGCGCAGGCCGATCAGCGCGCGCCGGGTCTCCTCAGCATCGGCCAGGTGCTGGCGCGTCTCCAGGTCGATTTCGCGGATCTGACCCCGTCGAAGCTCCGTTTCCTCGAGGAGCAGGGGCTCGTGACCCCCGAGCGCACGAAGTCCGGGTACCGCAAGTTCTCGCAGGAGCACATCGAGCGCCTGCGGCTGATCCTCACCCTGCAGCGTGACCACTACCTTCCGCTGAAGGTGATCGCCGAGCTGCTCGACGAGATGGACGCGGGGCGCGATCCGCTCATTCCCGGAGCGGCGTCTCGCAGCGCGTCGAGCATCCTCGCTCCGAAGCGCGTGCTCAGCAGCGACGAGCTGCGACGCGCGACCGGGGCGAGCGCACGCTTCCTCGGGGAGGCCATCGCGGCCGGGCTCCTGCCGGCTGCCGAGGTGTTCCCCCACGACGCCGTCGCGCAGCTCTCCGCGCTCCTCAAGCTCGCCGAGCAGGGCATCACGCCGCGGCATCTGCGTGCGCTGCGGGTCTCGGCAGAGCGGGAGGCGGAGCTCATCGCGCACGCGGTGTCGACGCGCGGGCTGAAGAGCGGCACGCCGGCGGGCACGGAGGGGTCGCTCGAACTCGCTGGGCACCTCGAGACCGTGCGCTCCGGCGTGTTGCGCAGGAGGTTCGGCGGCCTCTGAACGGGCCGTGATCGGCGTCGTTTCAACCTTCAACCTCAAGTAGAGGTCGACACGCCCAAATTGATGCTCGGCGGTCGTTGCACGGGGGTGCTCATCTGGGTAGCGTTGATGGAGTTCGGCGCACGTGCACGCGGCGCCTCGGAGAGAGGAACACGATGGAGCACACCCAGCAGCCGTCCGGTGACGCGGTCCCTCCGTCGGCACCAGCACCGGGTGCGCAGCCGCTCTCGATCGATTCCGATCTGCTCTTCGACGACGGCCTGCCCCGCCCCAATCAGGACGGCGGCTTCAAGGGCGCCACCGCGGCGCGAGCCGCGGGCATCAGCTATCGTCAGCTCGACTACTGGGCCCGTACCGGCCTCGTCGAACCGACTGTGCGTGGCGCCCAGGGGTCGGGATCGCAGCGCCTCTACGGCTTCCGCGACATCCTCGTGCTGAAGCTCGTCAAGCGACTGCTCGACACCGGCATCTCACTGCAGCAGATCCGGACCGCGGTTGCGCAGCTCCACGAGGCCGGAGTGCACGATCTCTCGCAGACGACCCTCATGAGCGACGGCGCCAGCGTCTATCTCTGCACCTCCAGCGACGAGGTCATCGACCTCGTCAGCCGCGGTCAGGGCGTCTTCGGCATTGCCGTCGGCAAGGTGCTCCGCGAGGTCGAGACCTCGCTGGTCGACATGGATGAGCATCGCGAGCAGGCCGAGGCCTCGGTGGACGAACTCGCCGCGCGGCGCCAGACGCGCAAGAAGATCTCCTAACGGGAGCGGCTCGCGCAGACCGCGGGCAGACCGCGGACCGGGCTCGCGCAGGATCCTCCGCGAGCCTACTTGGCAGCTCGCGCGGCGTCCATGCCCGCGGAGCGGAGCACCCGATCGAGCACCAGGTCGAAATTCGCGGCCATCTCCTGCGACGCCTCGCCGGGCCACATGTGCACCGGCTTCGCGGCGCCCTGCGCCTGCTGCAGCGACGTGCGCTCCGGAAGCTGGGGGTTCAGCACGAGAGGGCCGAACATCTCGCGCAGCTCGCGGATGCGGAACTGGTGCTCCATCGACTGGGGCTGCGTGCGATTGATCAGGATGCCCAGCGGCTGGAGGCGCGGGCTCACACCGCGGCGGATCTCCTCGATGGCGCGCAGGGCGCGGTCCGTCGCCGCGACGGCGAAGAGGCTCGGTTCGGCGACCACGAGCACTCGGTCGCTCGCCGCCCACGCGGTGCGAGTCAGCGCGTTGAGCGACGGTGCGCAGTCGATGAGCACGAGGTCGTACTCGGATTCGACCACGGCGAGCGCCTCTTCGAGCTTCCAGATGTCGCGCGTCGAGGGGTGCGGGCCGTCGAAATTGATGGCGGACGGACTGCCGACGAGCAGGTCGATCGCTCCGCCCTCGTGGTACTCGTTCCACCCGCTGTGCGCGATCGCCGACCGCACCGTCTTCTCCTTGGGGCTCTCGAGCACATCGGCCACGTTCGCATAGCCCTCGGGGTTCACCGCGAGACCGGTCGATACATCGGACTGGGGATCGAAGTCGACCACCAGGGTCCGCAGCCCGCGGGAGAACGCGGCGGAAGCGAGGCCGAGCGTCACGGTGGTCTTGCCGACCCCGCCCTTGAGGGAACTCACACTCAATACATGCACGCGACAAGTTTAGTCGATGCCCGCTGGGGAACGTCCAGGCCCGAGGCGGCTCTCATCGCGGATTCTCCTACGCGCCGCGGAATGACTACGATGTATCTTGATATCGAACGATATTCCGGCCTGGGCAGCCGACGATCATCGACGACAAGAGGAGTATTCCGCGTGTTCAAGAAGGTTCTGGTTGCCAATCGCGGTGAGATCGCGATCCGCGCGTTTCGTGCGGCGCACGAGTTGGGCGCGTCGACGGTGGCAGTGTTCCCCTACGAGGATCGCAATTCGCTGCACCGTCTGAAGGCCGATGAGGCGTATCTGATCGGCGAGGCGGGGCATCCGGTACGGGCCTACCTCGATGTGGCGGAGATCGTGCGCGTCGCGGTCGAGGCGGGCGCCGATGCGATCTACCCGGGCTACGGCTTCCTGTCCGAGAACCCCGAGCTTGCCGCGGCGGCGGAAGCGGCGGGGATCCGGTTCATCGGCCCGGGCCGCGAAGCGCTGGAGATGGCGGGCAACAAGGTCGCTGCGAAGGAGCACGCGATCGCGGCCGGCGTGCCGGTGTTGCGCTCGACGCCGCCGTCGACCGACATCGAGTCGCTGCTGGCGGGGGCGCGCGAGATCGGTTTCCCCGTGTTCGCGAAGGCGGTCGCGGGCGGAGGCGGTCGCGGAATGCGTCGCGTGGAGCGTGAGGAGGATCTGCGCGACGCGCTGGAGAGCGCGATGCGCGAGGCCGAGTCGGCGTTCGGCGATCCCACGATGTTCATCGAGCAGGCGGTGCTGCGCCCCCGGCACATCGAAGTGCAGGTGCTGGCGGACTCCACCGGCGCGACGGTGCATCTGTTCGAGCGGGACTGCTCGGTGCAGCGCCGGCACCAGAAGGTGGTGGAGATCGCGCCGGCACCGAACCTGACGCAGGAGAAGCGCGACGAGCTGACGCGCGACGCGATCGCGTTCGCGCGGTCGATCGGGTACGAGAACGCCGGCACCGTCGAGTTCCTGCTCGATACCGAGGGGGAGCGCGCGGGCGAGCACGTCTTCATCGAGATGAATCCGCGCATCCAGGTGGAGCACACGGTGACCGAGGAAGTCACCGACGTCGATCTGGTGCGCTCTCAAATGCGGATCGCCGCCGGGGCGACGCTCGAGGAGCTCGACCTGGCGCAGGAGCAGATCGTACTGCGCGGCGCTGCGCTGCAGTGCCGGATCACCACCGAGGATCCCGCGAACGGGTTCCGCCCCGACCTCGGCCGCATCACCGCCTACCGCTCGCCGGGCGGCGGCGGGGTGCGCATCGACGGCGGCACGATCAACGTCGGCGCGCAGATCAGCCCCCACTTCGACTCGATGCTGGCCAAGCTCACCTGCCGCGGCCGCACGTTCGAGGACGCGGTCGTGCGGGCGCGGCGCGCCCTGGGGGAGTTCCGGATCCGCGGCGTCGCGACGAACATCCCGTTCCTGCAGGCCGTGCTCGCCGATCCGGCGTTCCAAGCGGGCGATGTGGCGACATCGTTCATCGAGGAGCGGCCCGAGCTGCTCGAGATGAACAAGCCGAAGGATCGCGCGACCCGCCTGCTGCAGCACGTCGCGAACGTCACCGTGAACCAGCCCAACGGGCCGCGCCCCGGCGCGATCGATCCGGCGGCGAAGCTGCCGGCGGCCGACCTGGCCCTGCCCGCCCCGCACGGCTACCGGCAGCGGCTGCTCGAACTGGGGCCCGACGGCTACGCGCGCAGCCTGCGTGAGCAGACGGCGCTCGCGGTGACGGAGACCACCTTCCGCGATGCGCACCAGAGTCTGCTCGCGACGCGAGTGCGCACGAAGGATCTCGCGCGGATCGCGCCCTACGTCGCGCGGCTCACCCCGCAGCTGTGGTCGGTGGAGGCCTGGGGCGGCGCGACCTACGACGTCGCGCTGCGCTTTCTCGGCGAGGATCCGTGGGAGCGGCTCGCCGCTCTCCGCGAGGCGCTGCCGAACGTGCCGATCCAGATGCTCCTGCGCGGGCAGAACACGGTCGGCTACACGCCCTATCCTGCTGGCGTGGCGCGCGCGTTCGTGCGCGAGGCCGCGGAGACCGGCGTGGACGTGTTCCGGATCTTCGACGCCCTCAATGACGTGAACCAGATGCGGGTCGCTATCGATGCGGTGCGCGAGACCGGTACCGCGGTGGCCGAGGTGGCGATGGCCTACACGGGCAACCTGCTCTCGCCCGACGAGGACAAGTACACCCTCGACTACTATCTGCGGCTCGCAGACGAGATCGTCGGCGCCGGGGCCCACGTGCTCGCCATCAAGGACATGGCCGGCCTGCTGCGGCCCGCTGCGGCCGCGAAACTGGTCGCCGCGCTCCGGGACCGCTTCGAGCTGCCCGTGCACCTGCACACCCATGACACGCCGGGTGGGCAGCTGGCCACCCTGCTGGCGGCATCCGCGGCGGGCGTCGATGCCGTCGATGCGGCCTCCGCACCGATGTCGGGCACCACCAGCCAGCCCTCGCTGTCGGCTCTGGTCGCAGCGCTCGCGAACACGGAGCGCGACACCGGGCTCGAGGCCGACGCGGTCTACGCCCTCGAGCCCTATTGGGACGCCGTCCGCGCGCTCTACAGCCCCTTCGAGTCCGGGCTCCCCTCGCCGACCGGTCGCGTGTACTCGCACGAGATCCCCGGCGGGCAGCTCTCGAATCTGCGTCAGCAGGCGATCGCCCTGGGCCTCTCGGAGAACTTCGAGAAGATCGAGGACATGTACGCGGCGGCGGATCGCATTCTCGGCCGCATCCCGAAGGTGACGCCCTCCTCGAAAGTGGTGGGCGACCTCGCCCTGCACCTCGCCGCGGTCGACGCCGATCCCGCCGACTTCGAAGCGAACCCGCAGAGCTACGACGTGCCCGACTCGGTGGTCGGGTTCCTCGCCGGAGAGCTCGGCGAGATCCCGGGCGGCTGGCCCGAGCCATTCCGTTCGAAGGTGCTCGCCGGCCGCAGCGTCGATATCTCCGTCGCTCCGATCACTCCCGAGGACGAGGCCTCGCTCGCGAGCGGAGGCCGGGATCGTCGGGCGACCCTCAACCGGCTGCTGTTCCCCCAGCCCACGCGACAGTTCGAGCAGGCGCGCGAGCAGTTCGGCGACCTCTCGGTGCTGGACACCCCCGACTATCTCTACGGGCTCGAGTCCGGCCGGGAGCACGCGATCGATCTGGCGCGGGGTATCCGGCTCTACGTGGGCTTGGAAGCGATCGGCGAAGCGGACGACAAGGGGGTGCGCACCGTAATGGTGCGGGTCAACGGGCAGCTGCGTCAGGTCTTCGTGAAGGACGAGGGGGCGGCCGTCGAGGCGCCCGTCGCCGAGAAGGCCGATCGCACCGCACCCGGTCACGTCGCCGCGCCCTTCTCGGGCACCGTCACGATGAAGGCAGCCGTGGGCGAGGCCGTCGAGGCGGGACAGCCCGTGGCGACGATCGAGGCCATGAAGATGGAGGCCGCGATCACCGCGCCCGTGGCGGGCACGGTCGAGCGCATTGTGTTCACGGGTACCCGCTCGCTCGAAGCGGGCGACCTCATCGCCGTCATCGCGTAGGCTGGGACATCGCGCCCGCAGGACACGTCATCCTGCGGCCGCGAAGCGGGTCGCAGGATCGACGAACGACGACATGGATCCTGCGACTGCGCGCAGGATGACGGGAAGGACTGCCAATGGCGATTCGAGAGATCAGGCTGTTCGGCGACCCGGTCCTGCGCACCGTGTGCGATCCGGTGGCGGAGATCGACGACGGAGTGCGCGCGCTGATCGCCGATCTGTGCGACACGGTCGACATGGAGGGCCGCGCCGGGCTCGCGGCCACACAGATCGGGCACACGCAGCGCGCATTCAGTCTGAACATCGACGGCGAGGTCAGCTACATCATCAACCCCGAGATCGTGGCGCTCGAGGGAGAGCCCGCTCCCACCGGCGAGGGATGCCTCTCGGTGCCCGATCTCTGGTTCGACGTGATGCGCTACCCGCGCGCGACGGTGCGCGGGATCGACCTCGACGGCGCCGAGCTGGTGATCTCGGGGGAGGGCCTGCTCGCGCAGGCGCTCCAGCACGAGTGCGATCATCTCGACGGGAAGCTCTACATCGCTCGCCTGGACCGCGAGGCGCGCGGTGAGGCGATGCGGCGCATCCGCCAGTCCAGCTGGTTCTGACGTCCGCACCGAGAGCTTCCGCCGATAGGTCGCGCTGGACCCGTCATTCTGCGCGTGGCGAAGCCGGTCATGCTGCGCGAGCGGAGCGAGTCGCAGTACGCAGAATCCATGTGTATGGATCCTGCGACTCGCAAGCTCGCGCAGGATGACCGGAGCGGTCGATGGGCGAAACGGGGGCGGTGACCGGTTCGACCGGTCACCGCCCCCGTCGCGGTGCGGGCAGGTGCGCCTACTTGCCCACGCTCACGGCTTCCGTCTGCGGGTTGTCGCCGTAGAGCTTCGCGATCTCCCCGGCGAAGTCGCGCAGGATGTTGTCGCGCTTGATGCTCATCTTGGGGGTGAGGTGGCCGTTGGCCTCGATGAACTCGGTCGGCAGGATCACGAACTTGCGGATCGACTCAGCCCGCGAGACGTAGGAGTTGCCGTGGTCGATGGCGCTCTGCACTTCGGCGAGCACCTTCGGGTGGGCCGATGCCTCGTCGAGCGTCATGTTCGGATCCTCACCGTTGTTGTTCAGCCAGGCGGGGAGCATCTCCGGATCGAGCGTGACGAGCGCGGAGATGAACGGCTTCTGGTCGCCGACGACGACCACCTGTCCGATGATGGTGTTGGAGCGGATCGGATCCTCAAGGGCGGCGGGAGCGACGTTCTTGCCGCCCGCGGTGACGATGATCTCCTTCTTGCGGCCCGTGATGGAAAGGTAGCCGTCCTCGTCGAGCGTCCCCAGGTCGCCGGTGCGGAAGAAGCCGTCATCGGTGAACACGGCGTTCGTGGCCTCGGGGTTGTTCCAGTACTCCTTGAAGACGTCGAGACCCTTGACCTCGATCTCGCCGTCATCCGCGATGCGCACCGTGTGGCCGGGCAGGGCCGGGCCTACGGTGCCGATCTTGAACTTGTCCGGCAGATTGACGGTGACGGGGGCGGTGGTCTCCGTGAGGCCGTAGCCCTCGAGGATCTTGACGCCGAGGCTGCGATAGAAGTGGCCGAGGTAGTGACTGAGCGGGGCCGACCCGGAGACGGCGAAGCGCACGTTGCCGCCCAGGCGCTCGCGCAGCTTCCCGTACACGAGCTTGTCGAAGACCTTGAACTTGAGGCCGAGCATGAAGGGCACCTTGCCGGCGTCGAGGGCCTCCGAATGCTCCACCGCCACCTTGGCGGCCGCGCGGAAGATCTTGCCCTTGCCCTCGGCCTCCGTCTTCTGCTCCGCCGAGTTGTAGACCTTCTCGAAGACGCGCGGCACTGCCAGCAGGAAGGTCGGCTTGAAGCTGCCGAGCGCCGGCAGCAGCTGCGTCGTGTCGGCCTGGTGCCCGACGCGCACGCCGGAGTGCACCGCGAGCACCGAGATGAACCGCGCGAAGACGTGGGCGAGCGTGACGAACAGCAGCGTCGAGGAGCCGGGCTGCTGCACGACCTCGGAGAGCGCGGCGGCGGCGTTGCGCGAGAGGTCGACGAAGTTCGCGTGCGTCAGCACGCAGCCCTTGGGGCGGCCGGTCGATCCCGACGTGTAGATAAGGGTGGCGATGTCGCTGCCGACTGCAAGCGAGCGGCGTCGCTCGATCTCTTCGTCGGGGACGGAGCGCCCACCCGCGTGCAGTGCGTCGAGCGCGCCCTGATCGAGTCGCCAGTCGAGCGTGACCCCGGAGGCCTCGGCGCTGATCTCGCCGAACCGCTCGGCGTGCTCGGCCGTTTCGGTGATGATGCCGCGCGCGCCGGAATCCTCGAGGATCCAGTGGAGCTGCAGCGCGGAGGAGGTCTCGTAGACGGGCACCATGACGGCCCCCGCGTAGTGCAGGGCGAAGTCGATGAGCGACCACTCGTAGCTCGTCTTGCACATGAAGGCGATCCGATCGCCCGGCTCCACGCCGGCCGCCGCGAATCCCTTCGCGAGCGCGACCACCTGCTCGCGGAACTCCGCCGCGCTGATGTTGCGCCACCCCTCGCCCTGGGGTACCGCGAACAGCGCCCGATCCGGGGTCGCGGCGACACGCTGCTCCAGCAGGTCGGTGATGTTGTCCTCCGGGACGGAGGGGATCAGGATCGGGGTCTCAGACTGTTGCACGGCAGCTCCTTCGATACCTCGTCAAGGGGAAACGGCGGCACTTCCGCAGCACCGCGAAGATGTCTTCAGCCTATATGCATACCGACGCCCCGCTCGGGCTCGGCTATTCTGTTCTGAGACGAGAGGAAACCGCCGGCAGTGCTCTATTGGATTTTTAAACACCTGATCATCGGGCCGTTCTTGAAGACGATCTATCGCCCGTGGGTGGAGGGTGCCGAGAATATTCCCGCGTCGGGGCCGGTGATTATTGTGGGAAACCACCTGTCGGTGATCGATTCCTTCTTCATGCCGTTGATGATCGACCGGCGCGTCTACTTCCTCGCCAAGAGCGACTACTTCACGGGGCGGGGCCTGAACGGCTGGCTGGTGAAGAACTTCATGCTCGCGGTGGGACAGCTGCCGATCGATCGCTCGGGCGGCAAGGCATCCGAGGCCTCGCTCAATACCGGACTCAGCGTGCTCGATCGAGGAGACGTGCTCGGCATCTATCCCGAGGGCACCCGCAGTCCCGACGCTCGTCTCTACCGAGGACGCACGGGCGTCGCCCGGCTCGTGCTCGAGTCGGGGGCGACGGTCGTGCCCATCGTGATGATCGACACCGAGAAGGCCATGCCCATCGGGGTGAAGGTGCCGAAGATCCGCCGCATCGGCACGGTCATCGGCAAGCCGCTCGACTTCAGCCGATTCCGGGGCATGAGCGCCGACCGCTTCGTGCTGCGGAGCGTGACCGACGAGATCATGCTGGAGATCCAGAAGCTGAGCGGTCAGGAGTATGTCGACGTGTACGCCTCCAGCGTACGCAACCGGTGATCTGCGCGATCGGAGGGCGCGGCCTAGTAGGCTGGAGGGGTTGCGGTCCCGTGCCGCAGCATTCGCGTACCCGCATTTCAGACGAAGGATCCGGAAGAGCTGATGACGATCCAGACCACCGACACTGCTGCATCTCGAGCATTCGCTGAGCTCGACGCGTATCGCGAGCGCGATGCGAAGCAGCAGCCGAGCTGGCCGGATCCGCAGGCGGTCGAGGCGGCATCGGCCGAACTCGCCGCGCAGCCGCCCCTCGTCTTCGCGGGGGAGGCTGATCAGCTGCGCGAGCGGCTCGCCGCCGCCGCCCGCGGTGAGGCATTCCTGCTGCAGGGCGGGGACTGCGCCGAGACGTTCGCAGCGGCCACGGCCGACAAGATCCGCGACCGGGTGAAGACCCTGCTCCAGATGGCGGTCGTGCTCACCTACGGCGCCTCGATGCCGGTCATCAAGGTCGGCCGCATGGCGGGTCAGTTCGCCAAGCCGCGCTCGAGCACCAGCGAGACGCGCGAAGACGTGACGCTGCCCGCGTACCGCGGAGACCTCGTCAACGGCTACGACTTCACCGTCGAGTCGCGCACCGCGAACCCGCAGCGCCTCGTCCAGGGCTACCACGTGTCGGCGTCGACGCTCAACCTGATCCGCGCGTTCACGCAGGGCGGCTTCGCCGATCTGCGCCAGGTGCACGAGTGGAACAAGGGCTTCGTCTCGAACCCCGCGAATCAGCGCTACGAGTCGCTTGCCGCCGAGATCGACCGCGCGCTCAGGTTCATGGAGGCCTGCGGAGTGGAGAGCACCGCGCTCACCCAGACCGAGTTCTACGTGAGTCACGAGGCGCTGCTGCTCGACTACGAGCGCCCCCTCACTCGGGTCGACTCGCGCACGGGCGAGCTGTACGACACGTCCGGGCACATGCTCTGGATCGGGGAGCGCACGCGCGACCTCGACGGCGCGCACGTCGAATTCCTCTCGCACGTGCGCAACCCGATCGGGGTCAAGCTCGGACCGACCGCCACCGTCGACGATGCGCTGCGCCTCATCGACAAGCTCGATCCGCAGCGCGAGCCCGGCCGTCTGACCTTCATCACCCGCATGGGCGCCGGCAGAATCCGCGAGGTGCTCCCCGGTCTGCTGGCCGGTGTGCGCGACGCGGGGGCGACGCCGCTCTGGGTCACCGATCCGATGCACGGCAACGGGATCACCACCGCGACGGGGTTCAAGACCCGACGCTTCGACGACGTCATGGACGAGCTCCTCGGCTTCTTCGAGGCGCACCGAGAGGTGGGCACGTTCCCCGGCGGCATCCACGTGGAGCTCACCGGTGACGATGTGACCGAGTGCCTCGGCGGCTCTGAGAACATCGACGAGGCGGCGCTCGAGACGCGCTACGAGTCGCTCTGCGATCCGCGCCTCAACCACATGCAGTCGCTCGAGCTCGCCTTCCTCGTGGCCGAGGAGCTCAAGCGCCTGCGGCGGTGATCCCGGAGCGCGGACCCGCGGACTAGCCGAAGAGCGAGCCGGTGATGTAGATCTCGGTTCCCGCCCGCACCCGCGTGCCCGCGGCCGGGTCGGTGCCGGTGGCGACCGCGGCGTCGAGCAGCGAACCCGTGAAGATCGGGTTCGTGCGGGCGGTGAAGCCTGCGGACTCGATCGCTGCGATCGCCTCCCGCAACGGCAGGTCGGCGACGCCGGGCACTTCGAAGAGCTCCGGGCCCAGCGAGACCTGGAGCCCGACCGTGTCGCCCGGGCGCACCGGGTCGGCCCCGGGAAGGACGGCGATCACGCGCCCCTCGGGGATCTCGTCGTGGTGGGCCTCTTGGCGCAGCTCGGGATCCACCGAGAGCTCGGCGTCGGCGAGCAGTTCGGCGGCCTCGGACTCGTCGAGACCCCCGACGTCGGGCAGCGCCCCCGCGGAGACGTCGAGTCCGACGGCATCTCCGGGCCGTACCGGGCCCTCCTGCGTGAGGAGCGCGATCACGTGCCCCCGCTCGACCTCGCCGTGGAAGGCGAGGCGGCTTCGCGCGGCCTCGACCGTCAGTCCGCTGGCATCGAGCTCGCTCGTCGCGGCGAGCTCGGAGAGGCCGACGACGTCGGGCAGCGGCCCGGCCGAGACGACGAGGTCGACGGGAGCCTGCTCCGGATAGGTCTCGCCGAGCGGCTCGCCCTCGGCGTCGAGCGCGGCGAGCACGATCTCGCTCGTCTCCTCGCCGAACCTGCGATCGATCTCGCCGACGCTGAACCCCGCATCCACCACGACGGCCTCCGCATCGGGCAGCGGGAGCCCGGCGATGGTGGGCACGGGCAGCATCTCGGGTCCGGTCGAGCGGCAGAGCCGCACCCCGCTGCCGCGATCGAGCCGGGTTCCGGCCTCCGGTTCGGTGCGTGCGGCCAGGCCGGCGGGCACCTCGACGCTCGAGCACTCGAACACCTCGAAGCTCAATGTGCGCTGATCGAGCAGGGCTTCGGCGGCGGCCATCTCGGCCCCCGCGACATCCGGCACGGACACCTGCGATCCGGGTCCCTGGCCGAACCACCATCCGAGGCCTCCCGCGAGCACCACGAGCAGTGCCAGCACCGCGGCCATGATCCGGCCGCGCCTGCTGCGCGTCTGCGCGGTCACCGCCGCGAGCTCGAGCGGAGTGGCCGGCGGCGGCTGCTCTGCGGTGTCGGCCGCGGAACCCGCTGCGGGCGCGTCGGCGGCGAGCGCGTGCCGCTGCGCCTCGTCGAGCACGGTCGTCGAGGGGGTTGGCAGCTCTCCGTTGAGCTCCGGCAGCACTCGCGTCGACGCGTTCGGGGCGAGGCCGTGGCGCAGCGGGCTCAGATAGCCGAGAGCATCGCCGGCGTCGAGCGGCCGCAATTCGGGATCGCGCTGCGTGGTCCATCGCACCAGCTCGTCGAGTTCGGGAGTCGCCTCGCTGCTCGTGAGCGAGGGAAGCGGCACCTCGGAGTGCGCGTGCTGGTATGCGATCTGCATCGGCTGCTCGCCGGTGAACGGCTGGGACCCCGTGAGCATTTCGTAGAGCATGATGCCGAACGCGTAGAGGTCGCTCCGTGCATCGGCGATCCCTCGGGTGACGAGTTCGGGGGAGAGGTAGGCGATGGTGCCGAGCAGGGCCTGGCCGGTGGTGGTATTCGCGCTGACGGCGCGGGCCAGGCCGAAATCGCCGAGCTTGATCCGCCCGTCGTCGGCCAGAAGCACATTCTCGGGCTTGAGGTCGCGGTGCACGATGCCCGCGCGATGTGCCGCGGCGAGGCCCGAGAGCACCGCCTCGCCGATCTCGATCGCCTGCTCCGCCGTCAGGTGCTGCTGCTGTTTCAGTAGATCGCGCAGCGTGATGCTGGGCAGATACTCCATGACCAGATACGTGCGTCCGGCGTCGTGCCCCTGATCGAAGACGTTGACCAGATTGGGGTGGGAGAGCCGCGCGGCGCTCCGCGCCTCTTGTTCGAAGCGTCGCGTGAAGTTCTCGTCCTCCGCGAGGTGCTCGTGCATCACCTTCACCGCGACCCTGCGCTCGAGGCGCAGATCGTTCGCCAGGTACACCATCGCCATGCCGCCCCGAGCGATGCGCGAGCGAATCGCGTATCGCCCGTCGAGCGTTTGCCCGATCATCGGGTCGGCAGGCGCGGAAGTCACGCCGAGAGTCTACGGAAGTTCGCGTGCGATTCGCCTGACCCGCGCCGAGCAGTCGCGGATTGCGATCATTCGACGACGCTGGCAGAGTTGAAGCGTGCCAGAGAACATTGCACCCGAAACGCCCTTCCTCACCGTCGCCGATCTCGTCGAGCGCTTCGGTCTCACTCCGGGGAAGATTCACCGGCTCATCGAGGACCACCAGCTCGCAGCGGTGCGCGTCGACGGCGTGCTGCAGGTGCCGGCGGAGTTCGTGGTCGACGACCACCCGCTGCCGCCGCTGCGCGGCACGCTGCTGGTGCTGCTCGATGCCGGCTTCTCGGACGACGAGGCGGTGGCATGGCTGCTCGCCCACAACGACGAGCTGGGGGAGCGGCCCGTCGAATCGCTGCGCGCCGGCCGCAAGAGCGCGGTGCGGCGCGCAACCCAGGCACTCGCCTTCTGAGGATCAGGACGAGCGCCGCGTCGCGCGTTCCGCGAGCCGGCCGAGCATTTCCGCGGAGTCGGGCCGGATCGGGGCGCGGCGCAGCGCGTCCGTCGCTCGGTCGACGTTGCGGCTGATCATCTGCTCGACTCGATCGACCGCGCCGCTCTCGCGGATGGTGCGCTGCAGGATCGACACTTGTTCACGTTCGAGATCCCCGCCGAGGAGGTCGTCGAAGATGCGTCTCTGCGTCGGCGGGAGATGCTCTCTGGCGAGTGTCACGAGCACGGTGCGCTTCCCCTCGGCCAGGTCGTCGCCTGCGGGCTTCCCCGTGACCTCCTCGTCGCCGAACACGCCCAGCAGGTCGTCTCGCAGCTGAAAGGCGACGCCGATCGGCAGGCCGAAGTCGGCGAGACTCTGCTCCTGGCCCTCATCGGCCCCCGCGAGGGCGGCGCCGATCAGCAGCGGCGCCTCGACGCTGTACTTCGCCGACTTGTAGACGAGGACCCGTGTCGAGCGTTCGAGCTGCTCGGTATGGGGTGCGAACACCGACTGCTGCTCTTCGAGCACGTCGAGGTACTGGCCCACGGCGACCTCGCTGCGCATGCGGTTGAAGTGTCGTCTCGCTCGGCCGGCAGCGCCGCGATCGGGCAGCGCATCGCAGGCGTTCTGCAGGAGTTCATCGGCCCAGGACTGCAGGAGGTCGCCGAGGAGGATGGCTCCCGCGAGGCCGAAGTGCTCGGGATCGCCGCGCCAGTCGTGCTGGCGGTGCAGTGCGGCGAACAGGCGGTGCACCGCGGGGCGGCCGCGACGGGTGCCGGAGCGGTCGATCACGTCGTCGTGGATGAGGGCTGCCGCGTGGAAGAACTCGAGCGCGCAGGCGGCATCGAGCACCGCTGCGAGCTCGCCGTCGACGCGCGCGGACATGTCGAGGGGCCGCACGGCGCGGTATCCCAGCGCCGCGAACTGGGCGCGGAAGCGTTTTCCGCCCGACAGGAAGCCGAGCGCCTCGTCGAGCAGCGGCTCCGCGTCGCGTCCGAGCGGCTCGAGTGCCTGGCGATGGCGGGCCAGCGTATCGCCGATCCGCTCCTGAATAAGCCCTGCGAGTCGTGTCGTTTCTTGCACGCAACTAGCCTAGCTGTGGGGCGGCGAAGTAGACTGTAGCCAGCGAAGGCTGCAGGGGTTTTCGATAACGTGAAGCAAGTCCGGGAGGGTCGTCATGGCGCTGTCAGAACGAGAGCAGCGGCTGCTTGACGAGATGGAGCGAGGCTTCTATCAGAGCGAAGCCGATGTGATGCAGACGGTCTCGGCGAGTCGTCGCCGGGTGAACTACCGCTCGCTGGTGCTCGGCATCATCGTCGTGCTGATCGGAGTCGGCGTGCTCGTCGGCGGCGTTGCGGCGCAGCAGCTCTGGTTGGGGCTCATCGGCTTCGCGGTGATGCTCGGCGGGGTGATGCTGATGTTCCGTCGCGGCCCCGAGCCCAGCATCGAGTCGGAGCTCTCCGCAGGTGCGAAGAGCGGCGGCGGCGAGGGTGCAGCCGCACGCTCGTCGCTCAGCGAGCGCATGGAGCGCCGCTGGGATGAGCGCATGGGGGGCGAGCGCTAGCAGCGCACCCCCGGCACGAACAGCTTTCTCGAGGAGGGGGCCGCGGATGACCGCGGCCCCCTCCTCTCGTTTTTCCGTGCCCGGGCTGCGCCCACGCGCGTGCCTGCCCGTGGTGCTCTCTCCCGCTCTCCGCCACGCGCGCCAATAGTTGCTGCCTCGCCTCGACGGTGACGACACCTACTGGCGCGCGGAGGGTGCTGCGTGACTCCTCCACTTCCCTCCACTTGGGCGGCCAGGCACTCGCGGGGCTCGGCGGATCGTCGCTCTCGCGGGCGTTCGCGCGGCGAAACGCGCGGGGTGCGACAGGGGAGCGGCCGCACTGCTTCGGTTCGCTTCCGCGGAATCATGCGGATCTGCCCGAGCCGGGTTGCAAAGTGGAGAGGAAAAGCCAAGAAGTGGAGGAAAGTGGAGTAGTGTGGTGTTCCACAGTCGAGGGAGGGAGGGATCCGTGTTTCTCGGAACCTTCACGCCCAGGCTCGACGAGAAGGGGCGGGTGATCCTCCCGGCGAAGTTCCGGGACGAGCTCGCCGACGGATTGGTCATCACCCGAGGGCAGGAGCGCTGCCTCTACGTGTTCAGCGAGAGCGAGTTCACCGAGATGCACGATCGGATCCGTCAGGCCCCGGTCACCTCGAAGCAGGCACGGGACTATCTGCGCGTCTTCCTCTCCGGCGCGCACCCCGAGACCCCCGACAAGCAGAGCCGGATCACGATCCCGCAGGGCCTGCGCGAGTACGCCGGTCTCGACCGGGAGCTCGCGGTGATCGGCGCCGGCTCGCGCGCCGAGATCTGGGACGCAGCGGCGTGGCAGCGCTACCTGGCCGAACAGGAATCGGCCTTCTCCGACATCGAGGAGGAGGTGATTCCGGGCATGTTCTAGCCCGGAGCCGCGATGACTCAGCACGAATCACGAGACCCGAGTGCGCTGCACACCCCGGTGCTGCTCGAGCGCTCCCTCGAACTGCTCGCGCCCGCGATCGAACGACGGGCCGCCGAGGGCGGCGCTCCCGTGGTGGTCGACGCCACGCTCGGCATGGGCGGTCACAGCGCAGCGCTGCTCGATGCCCACCCCGCACTGACCCTCATCGGCCTCGACCGCGACACGGAGGCGCTCGAGCTCGCAGGGCGCAGACTCGCGCGGTTCGGCGAGCGAGCGGTGCGCGTGCACGCCGTCTACGACGAGATCGCCGAGGCCGTGCGCTCCGCCGGCTTCGACCGCGTGGACGGGGTGCTCTTCGACCTCGGGGTCTCGTCGCTGCAGCTCGACGAGGCCGAGCGGGGCTTCGCCTATGCCCAGGACGCGCCGCTCGACATGCGCATGGATCAGAGCCGCGGCGAAACGGCGGCCGAAGTGCTCGCTACCGCGCCGGAGGGCCGGCTGCGGGCGATCTTCGAGCGCTACGGCGAGGAGCCGCTCGCGGCCCGGTACGCCCGCGCGATCGTCGCGGCGCGATCGGAGGCGCCGATCGAGCGCAGCGGACGGTTGGTCGAGGTGCTGCAGCAGGCGACGCCGGCGGCGGTGCGCGACCAGCGCCACCCGGCCAAGCGCGTGTTCCAGGCGCTCCGCGTCGAGGTGAACGGCGAGCTCTCCGTGCTCGAGCGAGCCGTTCCCGCCGCACTCGGGACGCTGCGCGTGGGGGGCCGAGCCGTATTCATGGCCTATCAGTCGCTCGAGGACCGGCTCGTCAAGCGAGATCTCGTGAGGCGCAGTAGATCGACTGCCCCGCCCGGCCTGCCGGTGGAGCTGCCCGAGCACCGCCCCGAGTTCCGCCTGCTCACCCGCGGCGCCGAGCTCGCCGACGACGTGGAACGCGACCGCAATCCGCGGGCCATTCCGGTGCGGCTGCGCGCCGCCGAACGAGTGAGGGACGTGCGATGAACAACACGGTTCCGATCGACGTCGAGCACGACGCGCTGCCCGGCACCGGTTCGCCGGCCACGCATTCCCCGTCCCGAGAGCCCGGGCGCCCGGAGCGGTCCGAGCGCCATCTGCGGCTCGCGCCTCCCGCGCCGCGCCGCGCCGTCCGGCCGGGACGCAGCCCGCTGCTCGGCGCCCTCGTCGCGGTCGGCGTGGTGCTCGCGATCCTCGCCACGCAGCTCGGACTGAGCATCGCCGTCTCGCAGGGTGCGTACGAGACCCGCGCGCTCGAAATCGAGCAGCGGGATCTCGCGCGGGTCGAACGAGTGCTGGCGCAGAACGTCGACCGGCTCGCCTCTCCCCAGAACCTCGCCGAGAACGCGGCGACGCTGGGGATGGTGCAGAACGCGCGACCGGCGGCCCTGCGGTTGAGCGACGGCGCGATTCTCGGATCGCTCGAATCGCCCACCTCGGAGGTGCGGGGCAACCTGATCCCGAACTCGACTCTGGAGTCGATGCCCGTGGTCGATGCCGAGGGGCTCCTCGTATCGCGCAATCAGCCGAGCGCCGTGAGCGACGCGCCCGCAGAGGCGCCGGTACGGTGGACGGGGAAGCTGCCGGCTCCGGACACGCACTGACCGGGCTGCACGGGTTCGCGGGCGTCGCTCGCACGAGAAAGGAGACGGGATGCCGAGACTGCGAGGGACCGGGCTGCGCCGGGCGCTGGCGTTCGTCATCGTCCTCGCCGCTGCGCTTCTCTTCCTCGTGCGCCTCGTCGACGTGCAGGTGGTCTCCGCCGCCGCGCTGAGCGAGGAGGCTCGGGGCAAACGGGCCGTGCCCGTGCCGATCGCGAGCGTGCGCGGCGACATCGTCGACCGCGAGGGAAACGTGCTCGCCACGACCGACGAGCGCTACGACGTGCAGCTCTCGCCCAAGAACACGAAGCTGAACGAGGGCAGGTTCTGGCGCCCCGATCCCGAGCGGGGCGGCGCGGCGACCGTCGAGGTCACCTCGAAGCAGGCCTTCGCCGAGATCGGCGAGGTCACCGGGCAGAGCGCGGCGGAGATCCAGAAGATCGTCGACGACGCGCTCGCGGAAGACCCGAAGTCCGATTTCGCGTATGTGCAGCGGGGCATCGACCTCTCGCAGCTGAACGAGCTCAAGAAGCTCGGTATCGGCTGGCTCACCTTCACCCCGCAGCACCAGCGCACATATGCCAACGGGGCGGTCGGCGGCAACCTCGTGGGGTTCGCCGGGCAGGATCAGGAGCCGCAGTCCGGCGTCGAGCTGTCGCAGAACGCGTGCCTCACCGGTACGGACGGATCAGAGGTCTACGAGCGGGGCGCCGACGGGGTCGCGCTGCCCGGCAGTCTCGTGGTCGAGCAGCGGGCCGTCGACGGCGGCACCGTGCAGCTCTCCATCGATCGCGACCTGCAGTGGGAGGCGCAGCAGACCATCACGCAGCAGGTGCAGCAGGTCTCGGCGGAGTGGGGCTATCTCGTGATCATGGACGCGCGCACGGGGGAGCTCGTGGCTGTCGCCGAGGACGGATCCGTGGATCCCAACGACGTCGACGGGTCAGACCCCGCGAAGCGCGAGGCCCGGTCCTTCACTTCGCCCTACGAGCCGGGATCGACGTTCAAGATGATCACCGCGGCGGCCCTCATCGACCAGGGTGCGGCGACCCCGACCACTCGCAACCTCACTCCGGACTATCTGGAACCCGAGCCCAACGTCCGCTTCGGGGACTCGTTCTCGCACGGCCCCACCCAGTGGACCCTGACGGGCATCCTCACTCAATCGTCGAACGTCGGCACCTCGATGCTCGGCAGCGCGCTCGACGAGCAGACGCGCTACGACTACCTGCAGCGATTCGGCATCGGCGCCTCGACCCGTGCGGGGATGCCCGTCGAGGATTCGGGTCTGCTGATCCCCGTGGAGCAGTGGGACCGTCAGACCTCCTACAACACGATGTTCGGGCAGGGCGTCTCCTCGACGATCGTGCAGACGGCGGGCGCCTACCAGGCCATCGCGAACGGCGGCGAGCGCATCCCCCCGACCCTCGTCAGCAGCTGCACCGACGCGGAGGGCGAGGTGAGCCGCCCCGACCACGGCGACCCCGTGCAGGCCGTCAGTCCGGAGACCGCCGAGCAGGTGATGCACATGCTCGAGACGGTGGCCAATGAGGCGTGGTTCGCCGATATCATCGCGATTCCCGGCTACCGACTGGCCGGCAAGACGGGCACCGCCGAGCAGGTGGATGCGGACACGGGGCTCTACCGCAGCGACTACGTGAACTCGTTCGCGGGCGTCTTCCCCGCCGACGACCCGCAGTACGTCGCGGTAGCATCGATTGCGTTCGCGCATTCCGGGGACGGAGCAACGGCCTCCCTGACCGCGTTCCACGAGGCCGCAGAAGCGACCATCCGCACCTTCCAGATCCCGCCGTCGTCGGGGCAGTACGAGCCCCTGCCGACGGAGTACTGAGCACGAAGCCCAGGAGGCACACGCACGTGAGTACCGGTGACGCGCTGAGCATTCGGCCGCAGCATCCCCGACCCCTTCCGCTCGCGCGGCTTGCCGAGAGCCACGGGCTGCGGGCGGCGGGCGAGCTCGGAGATGCGGCGGTGAGCGGTGTCACCCTCGATTCCCGCGACGTGCGAACGGGCGACCTCTACGTCGGCATGCCCGGTGCGCGGCGACACGGCGCCGCGTTCGCGGACCAGGCCGAGCGCAGCGGGGCCGCGGCGATGCTCACCGACGCCGCCGGCCTCGAGATGGCGCGCGAACGGGGGATCGGGATCCCGGTGCTCGTCTCCGCCGTGCACCCGCGCGAACTGCTGGGCGCGGTCGCGGCGGCGGTCTACGGCACGGCCGACCTCCCGGCGAAGGTCTTCGGGATCACCGGAACCAACGGGAAGACCAGCGTGGTCTACCTGCTCGCGGAGCTGATGCGCGCGGCCGGCGTCGTCACGGGGCTCAGCTCGACCGCGGAGCGGCGGATCGGCGACGAGGTGATCGTGTCGAACCTCACGAGCCCCGAGGCCTCGGAACTGCACGGACTGCTGGCCCGAATGCGCGAACGCGGGGTCGAGGGGATCGCCCTCGAGGTCTCGGCGCACGCGGTCGAGCGCCGCAGGATCGACGGCGTGCACTTCGACGTGGTCGCCTTCAACAACTTCTCTCAGGACCACCTCGACGACTTCGGCGACATGGAGAGCTACTTCGCGGCGAAGCTCGCGCTGTTCGCGCCGGAGCATGCCGAGCGCGGCGTCGTCGTGGTCGACACCCCTCCGGGGCAGCGGATCGCGCGAGAGTCGAGGATCCCCGTGACACGCCTCGCGACCGAGTACGGGCAGGAGGCGGACTGGCATCTCGCCGTCACCCGTCAGAGCATCGACGGGGTCTCCTTCGTGCTGCAGGGGCCCGAGGGCGCGCACTTCCGCGGGAGCGTCCCGGTCTTCGGGCGGTTCATGGCCGAGAACGCGGCGCTCGCACTGGTCATGCTCCACGAGGCCGGGATCCCGATCCCGCGCGTCGCCGACGGCCTCGACGGCGGGCGCATCCCGGTGTACATCCCGGGGCGCCTCGAATGCATGAATCCGGATACGCCGCTCGACGCAGGGCCGCGGTTCTTCGTCGACTACGGTCATACGCCCGGCGCCTTCGAGGCCATGCTCGACGCGCTCGGCGAGGTCGCGCCCGGGCGGATCATCTTCCTCTTCGGCGCGGACGGCGACCGCGACACGACCAAGCGCGAGGAGATGGGGCGGATCGCGGGAGCCGGGGCGGACACCGTCATCGTGTGCGATTACCACCCGCGCTCAGAACCACCGGAGGCGATCCGAGCGCAGCTCATCACCGGGGCGCGCTCGGCGAACCGTGCCGCGGTGTTCGAGGAGGGCGATCCGCGCGCCGCGATTCGGCTCGCGGTTTCGATCGCCGAGCCGGGTGACGTTATCCTGTATGCCGGTCCCGGACACGAGGACTACCAGGAGATCGCCGGGCAGATCCTTCCCTACTCGGCGCGGGACGAGGTACGCGGAGCACTCCGCGAGGCAGGATTGCTTTCGTGATCGAAATGACGCTGTCGGAGGTCGCCGACGCCGTGAACGGCCGTCTGGTGCTCGGCTCGGCCGCCTCCGCGGCGGACGGCGCCGAGACCGTGGTCCTCGGCGAGTCGCAGACCGACTCCCGCGAGGTGCGCCCCGGCGAGATCTTCTTCGCCCGACGCGGGGAGGAGACCGACGGGCACCTCTTCGCCGCCCGCGCCGTCGATGCGGGTGCCGCGCTCGTGGTCGCCGAGCACGAGGTCGACGACCGGGTGCCCCAGATCCTGGTCTCCGAGACGACGGAGGCGTTGGGGGCGCTCGCGACCGAGGTGGTGCGACGCGTGCGCGACCGGGGTGCGCTCACGATCGTGGGCATCACCGGCTCCAACGGCAAGACGACGACCAAGAACCTCGTCGCCGCGATGGCGGAGCGTCTCGGGCCGACCGTGGCCTCGGCGAAGTCCTTCAACAACGAGGTGGGCGGCCCGCTCACCATGCTGCGCGTGGAGCACCGCACCCGCACCCTCGTCGCCGAGATGGGTGCGAGCGCCCCGGGCGAGATCGCACGGCTCGCACGCATGGCGCCTCCGCACATCGGCGTGGTGCTGTCGGTCGGTCTGGCCCACGCCGGCGAGTTCGGCGGCATCGAGACCACGTTCCGCACGAAGAGCGAGATGGTGCGCGACCTGCCGGACGACGCCGTCGCCGTGCTCAACCGCGACGATCCGAGGGTCGCGCAGATGGCCGACCTCACCGCGGCCCGGGTGCTGTGGTTCGGAGTGCATCCGGAGGCGGAGGTCCGTGCGAGCGACATCGATTCCGACGCGGAGGGCACCCGGTTCACGCTGCACGCCGGAGGCCACGAGGCGCGCGTGCGCTTCCGGGTGCTCGGCGAGCACCATGTGATGAACGCGCTGGCCGCCGCGGCGATCGGTCTCGAGCTCGGTCTCCCGATCGCCGACGTCGTCGAGGCGCTCGAGGCCGCGACGCTCGCGGCACCCGGCCGGATGCAGGTGCTCGGCGGGCGCGACGGAATCACCGTCGTGAACGACGCCTACAACGCGAGCCCCGACTCCATGAGCGCCGCTCTGCGCACGCTCGCGCAGATCCGTCGCCCGGAGGGCCGCTCGGTCGCCGTACTGGGAGCAATGAGCGAGCTCGGCGAGTACTCCATCGAAGAGCACATCCGAGTGGGCCTGCAGGCGGTGCGACTGCGCATCTCTGAGCTCGTGGTCGTCGGCGCGGAAGCCCGCCACCTGCACATCAGCGCGATCAACGAGGGGTCCTGGGACGGGGAGAGCGTGTTCTTCGAGACGCAGGACGAGGCATACGCGTATCTGCTGCGCACGCTCCGTCCGCTCGACACCGTGCTCGTGAAGTCGTCGAACGCCGCGGGGCTGCAGGGACTCGGCGACCGGCTGGGGGAGGCCTACGCATGATCGCGCTGCTCATCGCCGGCGGTTTCTCGCTGCTCTACTCGCTGCTGCTCACGCCGCTCTTCGTTCGCGTGTTCAACCGGCTCCGCTGGGGCCAGCCCATTCGCGTCGACGGTCCCAAGGAGCACGAGGTGAAGCGGGGCACGCCCACCATGGGCGGGCTGATCTTCCTCTCCGGATCCGTGCTCGCCTACTTCGCGGGCAAACTGATCATGGGCGAGACCCCCACCCCGTCCGCCCTCCTCGTGATCCTCATGGCGGTCGGCGCGGGCCTCGTGGGCTTCATCGACGACTTCATGAAGGCCCGCATGCAGCACTCCGCAGGTCTGAGCGGCTGGGCGAAGATCGCGGGCCAGGTGGTCATCGCCGTGGCGTTCGCGCTGCTCGGGCTGCAGTTCGCCAATGCGGCCGGTGTCGCCCCCGTCTCGACGCGCATCTCGCTCTTCCGCGACACCTCGTTCGACTTCCTCGCGCTCGGCGCGATCGCGGGCATCGCACTCTTCATCATCTGGATCATGGTGATCGTCACGGCGACGACGAACGCGGTCAATGTGACCGACGGTCTCGACGGCCTCGCCGCCGGCGCCGCGATCTTCGCGTTCGGCGCCTACCTCGTGATCGGCTTCTGGCAGGCGGCGCAGAACTGCGCCGTCGCGATCGAGCCGGGCTGCTACGAGGTGCGCGATCCGATGGACCTCGCGGTCATCGCCGCCGCGTTCCTCGGAGGGCTCGTGGGCTTCCTCTGGTGGAACACCAACCCGGCGAAGGTTTTCATGGGGGATACCGGATCCATGGCGATCGGCGGTGCGATCGCCGCGCTCGCGATCCTCACCCGCACCGAACTGCTGCTCGTGCTGATCGGCGGCCTCTTCATCATCGAGACCGGATCGGTCATCCTGCAGCGACTGTACTTCAAGGTGACTCGGGGCCGGCGCATCTTCCTCATGAGTCCCATCCACCACCACTTCGAGCTCAAGGGCTGGGCCGAGGTGACCGTGGTGGTGCGGTTCTGGATCATCGCGGGCCTGTTCGTGATGGCCGGCGTCGGCGCGTTCTACGGCGAATGGTTGCTGCAGCAGTGAGCAGGGAGGATATGGACTCGGGCGCGCGCGCTGAACGGGCGCGCGCCCGCGTGGATGCGCTGACGAGCTGGCATCACGACTGGTCGGGCCTGCGCGTCGCCGTGCTCGGTCTCGACGCGGTCGGCTTCTCGGCCGCCGACACGCTCGTCGAGCTCGGCGCGGTGGTGCGGGTGATCCACTCCGACGCGGATCCCGACCGCGAGCGGCTGCTCGACGTGATCGGCAGCGAGCGGTTCCGCGCGGCCACCCATCCGGAGCAGCTGGGGGACCTCGCCGCATTCGGGCCCGACCTGCTGCTGGCGACGCCGCACTGCGGCTCCGATCATCCGATCCTCGCCTGGGCGGCTGCGCGGGGCCTTCCGGTGTGGGGCGATATCGAGCTCGGATGGCGGCTCCGCGACAAGACGAACCGCATCGCGGATTGGATCTGCATCGCGGGTGCCGGGGGCACGGAGATCACGGCACTGCTGACCGCGCACATGCTCGCGGCGGCGGGCCTGCGGGTCGCTCTGGCCGGTGACGACGCGTCGCCGATCCTCGATCCCCTGCGCGACCCGCAGGGATACGATGCGATCGTGGTCGATCTCGCCGATCGCCGGCTCGCGCGTCTCGACGAGATCTCCCCCTACGCGAGCGCCTGTCTGGCATTCGACGCGCACGAGGCCGGGGCCGACGCCTCGTGGGTCGAGCTGGCCCGCGTGTATGCCCGCACCCAGGTCGCGTGCGTCTACAACCGGGCCGACCCCGAGACGGAGCGGATGGTGGAGGAGGCCGACGTGGTCGAGGGCGCGCGCGCCATCAGCTTCGGCCTCGACTCGCCCCCGCCGAGCGGCTTCGGCGTGGTCGAGGAGATCCTCGTCGATCGCGGCTTCCACGCCGAGCGGCACCGCGAAGCGTACGAGTTGGTGACCCTGGACGAACTCGCGCAGCTGGAGCTCGCAACCCCGCGGATGGTGCAGAACGTGCTCGCCGCCAGCGCGCTCGCGCGTGCCCGGGGCGCCGAACCTGCGGAGATCGCGCAGGGAATCCTCGACTATCGCCGCGCGGCGCGCGAACGGGAGTGAGCGGCGTGGCTGACGGAACGGCCGACCGCACGGGGCGCGCTCCCGGCCAGGCCAGGATCAGCCTCGGCGCGATGCTGCGCACGGGAACCGACCGCACCGTGGTGGCGCTCTACGCGATCACGCTGCTGCTCGTCGGTTTCGGGCTGATCATGGTGCTCTCGTCATCGTCGATCACCTCGTACCTCGCCGACCAGGGGTTCTTCGGGGGATTCTGGCGGCAGGCCACCTTCGCGCTCGTCGGGGTGCCGCTCATGCTGCTCGCCGCGGCGATGCCCATCGACTTCTGGAAGCGGTGGGCGTGGGGCCTGTTCGCGTTCGGGCTCGCGCTGCAGATGCTGGTGTTCACGCCGCTCGGGATCGAGGTCTACGGCAACCGGAACTGGATCCAGATCGGCGGCTTCAGCGCGCAGCCCTCGGAGGCGCTGAAGCTCGCGTTCGTCGTGTGGATCGGGGCCGTGCTGCTGCGGAAGGAGCCGCTGCTCGGTGAGATGCGCCACGAGCTCATCCCGGTGGTGATACCCGGTGCACTCATCGCGCTCGGATCCGTGCTCCTGGGGCATGATCTCGGAACCGTGCTCATCATGGCGGTGATGATGCTCGGCGCGATGTACTTCGGCGGCATCAGTTGGAAGACGCTCGGGATCACGGTCTTCGCGGGCGTGCTGGCGGTCGTGCTGTTCGTAGTGACGAGCGAGAACCGCATGCGGCGCCTGCTCAGCCACTCGGGCGGCACGGACGACTACAGCGGCATCGACTGGCAGGCCACCCACGGACGCTGGGCTCTGGCGAACGGCGGGATCCTCGGGGTCGGGCTCGGCAATTCCAAGGCCAAGTGGTCGTGGCTCCCCGCCGCCGATAACGACTACATCTTCGCGATCATCGGCGAGGAACTGGGCCTCGTCGGGGCGCTGCTCGTGATCGCGCTCTTCATCGCCCTGACGGGCGTCATGCTGCGGGTCATCTCGCGGGCGCGGGATCGATTCGGGCGCGCAGTGGTCGGCGGCATCCTCGTGTGGATCGTGGGGCAGGCGTTCGTCAACATCGGTGTCGTGATCGGCGTCTTCCCGGTGCTCGGGGTGCCGTTGCCGCTCGTGAGCTCGGGAGGCACCGCCCTGATCGCGTGTCTCGCGGCGATCGGCGTCGTGATCTCGATCGCGCGCGACGGCGCCAGATACCAGGAGGAACTCGAGGAATCCGCCCCGCGCCCGGCGCGCGGCGGCGGCACAGGAAGGACATTCCGATGACCAGCTATCTGCTCGCCGGTGGCGGGACCGCCGGCCATGTGAACCCGCTGCTCGCGCTCGCCGATCTCATCCGCGACGAGGAGCCGGAGGCCGAGATCACCGTGCTCGGCACTCGGGAGGGGCTCGAGGCCCGCCTGGTGCCGGAGCGGGGATACGAGCTCGTGCACATCGAGCGCCTGCCCTTCCCGCGCCGGCCGAATCTGGCCGCGCTGCGCTTTCCCGCCCGGTTCGCGCGCGCCGTGCGCGAGGTCCGAGCGCTCATCCGCGAGCGCGGCGTCGACGTGGTGGTCGGCTTCGGCGGGTACGCGTCCGCGCCCGCCTATCGCGCCGGGGCGAAGGAGGGCGTGCCCGTCGTGATCCACGAGGCGAACGCGAAGCCGGGCATGGCGAACAAGCTCGGCGCGCGCAGCACCCCCTACGTGGGAGTGACCTTCGCAGACACGCCGATCCGCAATGCGCGGCTCACCGGGATGCCTCTGCGCCCCGAGATCACCGGGCTGGATCGGGCGGGCCTGCGCGCTCGCGCTCGCGCGCACTTCGGTCTCGACCCCTCGCGGCGCACCCTGCTCGTCACCGGGGGCTCGCTCGGCGCGCGCGCCATCAACCGCGGCATCTCCGCGGCGGCGCCGGAGGTCACCGCGGCCGGGATCCAGGTGCTCCACATCTGGGGCGGTCTCACCGAGCTCGAGGATCCCGAGGTCGACGGTTACGCGGTGATCCCGTACTGCGACCGCATGGACCTGGCCCTTGCGGCGTGCGACCTCGCGGTCTCGCGCGCCGGATCGACCACCGTGAGCGAGCTCGCCGGGCTCGGGATCCCCGCGGTGTTCGTGCCCTACAGCCACGGTAACGGCGAGCAGCGCTTCAACGCCGCCGGGGTGGTCGCCGCCGGCGGCGCGCTGCTGGTGGAGGACGAGGAGCTCACGCCCGAGTGGGTGCGCGGCACGCTGATCCCGCTCGTGGGCGACGACGAGCGCCTCGCGACGATGGCAGAGCGCGCTCGCGGCGCCGGAGCGCTCGACGGCACCGAGCGGCTGCTGGAGCTGGTGCGCGAGGCGCTCGCCGGCTGACCGCGCGCCCGGCGCTGGAGCGGATGCGGGGCGACGGGCGACGTCTCCCTGCCGGCACCCCGGTGCGGGAGCGATACCCTTGAGAGTCGATGAGGAGGACACATGATCTACCCCGATCTCGAGATGGAGATCCCCGAGGACCTCGGCCGCGTGCACTTCGCAGGCATCGGCGGATCGGGCATGAGCGGAATCGCGCGCATGATGCACCAGGCCGGCGTGCCGGTCACCGGATCCGACCGCAGCGCGAACTACTCGACGGCGGCGCTCGAGGAGATCGGGATCCCCGTCGCCATCGGTCATGATGCCGCGAATGTGGGGGACGCCGACACGCTCGTGGTGACCGGCGCCCTCTGGCAGGACAATCCGGAGTATCAGGCCGCGTTGCAGCGCGGCCTTCCGGTGCTGCACCGCTCGCAGGGTCTCGCCTGGTTGGCGCGCGGCAAGCGGGTCGTATCGGTGGCCGGCGCACACGGCAAGACCACCTCGACGGGCATGATCGTCACCGGGCTGCTCGGCCTCGGCGCCGACCCGTCGTTCGTCAACGGCGGGATCATCGAGTCGCTCGGCGTGAGCTCCGGCGCGGGCGACGACGACCTCTTCGTGATCGAGGCCGACGAGAGCGACAAGTCGTTCCTGCTCTACGACACCGCGGTCGCGCTCATCACGAACGTCGATCCGGAGCATCTCGACTTCTACGGCTCGCGCGAGGCGTTCATGCGGGCCTTCGTCGACTTCGCGGGCGGTGCGCGCGAGCGCATCGTGATCTCCGCGGATGATCCCGGCGCGCTCGAGGTGCTCGCCGCACTCCGGGAGCGGGGCGGATCGGCCCCGATCCGCACCTTCGGCGAGGCTGACGGCGCCGACGTGCGCATCGTGTCGATCGACGATTCCGGTCCGGTGCGCTTCACGGTCGAGCTGATGGGCGCCGATGGAGCACCGGAGCGTCACGAGGCGCAGCTCGCGGTCTACGGGCGCCACAATGCCGTCAACGCGGTGGGAGCGCTCGCCGTGCTCACCGGGCTCGGATTCGCGGCGGGCCCCGCTCTCGCCGCGATCGCCGAGTTCGCGGGCACGAAGCGCCGTTTCGAGTTCCACGCCGAGGTGGGCGGCGTGCGCGTCTACGACGACTACGCGCACCACCACACCGAGGTGGCGGCCCTGCTCGACTCGGCGCGCGCCGTGGTCGGGGAGGGGCGGCTCATCGCGATCCACCAGCCTCATCTCTACAGCCGCACGCGCCTGTTCCACCGCGAGTTCGCGGAGGTGCTCGAGGCGGGCGCCGATCACACGGTCGTGCTGGCGGTCGACGGTGCGCGCGAGGACCCGGTCGAGGGCGTCACCGGCGCCCTCGTCGCCGACGACTTCGCCGACCCGGACCGGGTCGCCTACGTGCCCGAGTGGCAGGACGCGGCCGACTACCTGGCGCGGATCGCCCGCCCGGGCGACGTGATGGTGACGATGAGCTGCGGCACGGTGTATCGCATCATCCCGCAGGTGATCGAGGCGCTGCGGGCCCGCTTCGATCGGGACGCCGGCGACGCGGCAGCGACCCGCTGACCGGGCCGCGGCGATGAAACGACCGAGCGGGTTCGATCGGGCGCCCGAGCCGGAGCGTCGGGCGCGCGAGCCGGAGCGTCGGGTGCCCGAGCCCGAGCGTCCGGTGCCCGCGGCGCCCGAGTCGATCGTCGAGCCGGTCGTGCCGCAGGCTCCGGATCCCGAACCGCACGCCGATGCGTCCCCGACGGTCGACCTCGGTGAGCTGCGCGAGGCCCGCTCCGAAGGGCTCACCGAGGCGGAGCCCCACGACGCACGATCCTCCCCGCTCGCGCGGCTGCGCGCCAGGCGCGGCACCGACCCGGTGCGGGCCGCCGAGCGGCGGGTGCGGGCGGCCGGGCGGCAGCACCGCGCGCGCCTCCGACGCGAACGCCGCCGCTTTGCGGCCGACGCCCGTCGCCGTCGGCGCAACGCGTGGATCGCCGTCGCCGCGGTGGTCGCCCTCGGCCTCTTCGTCGTGGTCGGTGCATTCACGCCCCTCATGGCGGTGCGCGAGGTGCAGGTGATCGGCGCGAGCGCGGTGAACCAGAGCGAGGTGGAGCAGGCGCTCGTGCCGTTCGACGGACGACCGCTCGCGCTGGTCGACGATGCGGACGTGCATCGTGCGCTCGAGCCGTTCCCGCTGATCCAGCGCTACGCGGTGGAGCGCGTGCCGCCGCACACGCTCGTCGTGCGCATCGAGGAGCGGGTGCCGGTGGTCTCCGTCTCGGGCGACGCGGGATACTCGTTCTACGACGCCGCGGGTGTGCTGCTGGGGCGGGGTGAAGAGCCGCCGGCGGGGGTGCCGGTCGCGAGCGGCTCGGTGGCCGATCTGTCGTCGGCCGCGTTCCAGTCCGCCGCGCGCACGCTGCGGGACATGCCGAGCGGGCTGCGAGAGCAGATCGTCGGAGTCGAGGCGACGAGCGCACAGGATGTCGCGTTCACTCTGGGGAGCGGGGTGCGCGTGCTGTGGGGCGATTCCGATCGCACGCAGTCGAAGGCCGCGGTGCTGCAGACGATGGTGACGGCGCTGGGTGACCGACCGCTGGAAGTGATCGACGTATCGTCTCCCGACGCGCCGGTCTTTCGCTGACCGTGCCTGGTGATCTGCCGAAGTTCTGCGGCGTGTCTGCGTCCCGAGTCTCGCGCCGGCCCGTACCGTTGTGCTCAGCAAACGTATACGGCAATACTAACTTTTAACTTCAGCTAGAGGTTGAAGGTTAGGGGCGGAGGATCCAGGTGTCAGGGAACCAGAACTACCTCGCGGTGATCAAGGTCGTCGGCGTGGGGGGCGGCGGAGTCAACGCCGTCAACCGGATGATCGAGCTCGGCCTGCGCGGCGTCGAGTTCATCGCGGTCAACACCGATGCCCAGGCTCTGCTGCTGAGCGATGCCGATGTGAAGCTCGACGTCGGTCGAGAGCTCACCCGGGGCCTCGGCGCCGGCGCGGATCCCGAGGTGGGTCGGCGTGCGGCAGAGGATCACGCGGAGGAGATCGAGGAGGCTCTCGCGGGCGCGGACATGGTGTTCGTCACGGCCGGCGAGGGCGGCGGCACCGGCACCGGCGCGGCCCCCGTCGTCGCACGCATCGCCAAGTCGATCGGTGCGCTGACCATCGGCGTCGTCACCCGGCCGTTCAGCTTCGAGGGGAAGCGCCGCGCTGCGCAGGCCGACGTCGGCGTGCACACGCTGCGCGAGGCCGTCGACACCCTGATCGTCGTGCCCAACGACCGCCTGCTCGACATCAGCGAGCCCGGTATCAGCATGATCGAGGCGTTCGCCGCCGCCGACCAGGTGCTGCTCGCCGGCGTCTCGGGCATCACCGACCTGATCACCACTCCCGGTCTCATCAACCTCGACTTCGCCGACGTGAAATCGGTGATGCAGGGCGCCGGTGCGGCGCTCATGGGCATCGGCTCGGCCCGGGGTGCGGATCGCGCGATCAAGGCGGCCGAGCTCGCGGTGGCTTCGCCGCTGCTCGAGGCCTCTGTGGAGGGCGCACACGGCGTGCTGCTGTCCATCCAGGGGTCGTCCAACCTCGCATTGAGCGAGATCTACGAGGCCTCGACGCTCGTGCAGGACGTCGTGCACCCCGAAGCCAACATCATCTTCGGCACCGTCATCGATGACACGCTCGGCGATGAGGTGCGTGTCACGGTGATCGCCGCGGGCTTCGACACCGAGCCGTCGCCGCAGAGCGCCGCTCCCGAGCGCGGTCGACGCGGCAGCCACGTGGAGGGTCTCGAGGAGGTGGCGGCTGCGCCCGCCGGCCGCGCCTCGTCGACGAGCGATGCGACCGGCCTCGGCTTTCCCGGCTTCTCCGCCGCTCAGGAGCGGGAACCCGAGACCCGCAATCCCGCGACGGGTCAGTTCGGCGAGGTGCTGAACCCCCCGGTGGAGGCGCAGCTCTCCGATCCCGCGTTCGACGGCGACGACGATGACGATCTCGACATCCCCGAGTTCCTGAGGTAGCAGCCGTGGAGTCTCCCGAGATCCGCGACTTCCCCGGTCTCGACGCGCGGCTCGCCGAAGTGCGATCGGGGATCGCAGATGCCTGCCGTGCCGCCGCGCGGGATCCTGAGGACGTCACGCTGATCGTCGTCACCAAGTTCCATCCCGCGGCTCTCGTCGCTGCGCTGGCAGCCCTCGGCGTGCGCGATGTCGGCGAGAATCGGCACCAGGAGGCGCAGGCCAAGGCCGAGGAGCTCGAGCACCTCGGTCTCGACTGGCACTTCATCGGCCAGCTGCAGACCAAGAAGGCGAGGCAGGCGGCACGCTACGCCAGTGCCATCCACTCGATCGATCGAGAGCGCCTCGTCGCCGCGCTCGCCGATGTCGATCGCGAGATCGACGCGTTCGTGCAGATCAACCTCACGGACGACCCCGGCCGTGGAGGCGTCTCGCCCGACGGCATCGAGGCGCTCGCCGAGCAGGTGCTCGCCGCGCCAGGGCTGCGGTTGCGCGGCGTGATGTCCGTGGCTCCGCTCGAGGAGGAGCCGGCCCGCGCCTTCGAGCGCCTCGCTGGATACTCGGAGCGCGTGCGCGCGCTCGATCCGGCCGCCTCGGCCATCTCGGCCGGCATGACCCACGACTATCGCGAGGCGATCGCCCACGGTGCGACACACCTGCGGATCGGCAGCGCAATAACGGGGAAACGCCCGGAGCACAGATAGTCTCGAAGCACCGCACCGTTGGGAGAGAAGATGAGCAATCCGCTGAAGAAGACCATGGTGTTCCTGGGTCTCGCAGAAGAGGACCTCGAGGAGCAGAACGCGGCGCAGCAGCAGCAGCCCGCCCAGCGCACGGCACCCGCGGCCCCGGCCGCGGCGACGAAGCCCGAACCCGCCCGCGCTGCGGCACCGCAGCGCGCCTCGGTGACCCCGCTGCGGCGGGTCACCCCGACGAAGCCGTCGGTGCAACAGCCTATGAATGAGATCCTCACAGTCCACCCGACCGAGTACAAGGACGCGAAGGTGATCGCCGAGAGCTTCCGCGAGGGCGTCCCGGTGATCATCAACCTCTCCCGCATGGAGGAGGAGGAGGCGAAGCGTCTCATCGACTTCGCCAGCGGGCTCACGATGGGGCTGCACGGCCGCATCGAGCGCGTCACGAGCAAGGTGTTCCTGCTGTCTCCCGAGCACATCGAGGTCGGCGGCGACGACTCGCGGCAGAACGACAGCGGCTCGTTCTTCGTGCCTCCGTCTGCCTAGCCCGTGGAGATCCTCCTCGTATTCACCAGCCTGGTGCGGGTGGTGCTGCGGATCTACATCGTTCTGCTGTGGGTGCGCCTCGTGATCGACTGGATTCTGGTGCTGAACAGACGGTTCCGGCCACGTGGCCTGGTCGCCGTGCTGGTGGAGTTCGTCTTCTCGATCACCGATCCGCCCATCAAGATGTTCCGAAAAGTGCTGCCGCCGATCCGCCTCGGCCAGATCATGCTCGACCTCGGCTGGATGCTGACGCTGATCACGTGCTGGATCCTGCTGGCGATCATCCCCGGATGGTGGTGAGCGGGGATCCGCGATCTGCGCGAACCCGGTTTTGTTTGCTAGCGTTGACCCACGACCACGTCAGTGGTCCCGAAGCGAAAGAGACGTAACGATGGCCCTGACTCCTGAAGATGTCGTGAATCAGAAGTTCACGATCACCAAGTTCCGCGACGGCTACGATCTCGACCAGGTCGACGACTTCCTGGACACGATCGTCGAGGAGCTGCGCCGGCAAGAGCAGGAGAAGGACGAGCTGCGTGCGCGGATCGCGGAGCTCGAGGCCGAGCTCGAGGCGGCGAAGAGCGAGCAGGGCGAACAGGCCTCGCAGTCCGCCTCGCAGGAGCAGGCCGCTTCCGAGCAGACCATCGTCGTCGACGCACCGGCGCCGGCAGCGGCTCCCGCTCCCGCGGCAGTGCCCGCAGAGACCGGCGCCCCGCAGGCCGACGCCGTCAAATCGAGCGCCATGCTGCAGCTCGCGCTCGAGCTGCACGACAAGCACGTGCACGAGGGCGAGACGACCCGTGACAAGCTCATCTCCGAGGCCGAGGCCAAGCGCGATCAGATGATCGAGGACGCCGAGCGGACCGCCAAGCAGCTCGTGGAGGATGCGCAGCAGCAGCGCGCCGAAGAGCTCCGCGTGCTCGGCGAAGAGCGCAGCGACCTGCAGTTCAAGATCAAGGATCTCCGGCAGTTCGAGAGCGAGTACCGCTCGACGCTCCGGTCGTACATCCAGTCGCAGCTGCGCAGCCTGGACGGCTCGCCCGAGCCCGCCGGCGCGCCCGACGGCCTGCAGTAGCCGGGAGCGTGAACGACGCCTCCGAGGCGGTCGACGCCTCCGTCACATCGCGACGCCGGCTGGTGCCGCTGCTCCTGATCGGCGTCGCGGCGGTCGTGTTCTCGGCCGACCAGCTGGTGAAGAACTGGGTGGTGGCCACGCTCCCCGAGGGGCGTACCGTGCCCGTGCTCGGAGAGTTCCTGCAGTGGCACTTCGTGCGCAATCCCGGCGCCGCGTTCTCGATGGCGAGCGGAGCGACCTGGATCTTCACGATCCTCGCAGCCGCGGTGGTCGTCGTGATCCTGTGGCAGATCCGACGCCTGCGCTCGGTCTCCTGGGCGCTGTTCCTCGGGCTGCTGCTCGGGGGTGTGCTCGGCAATCTCACCGACCGCCTGACTCGGGAACCGGGGTTTCCCGAGGGACACGTCATCGACTTCATCCTCACGCCGTGGATGTGGCTCGGGTTCACCCCCGCGATCTACAACATCGCCGACATGGGCATCGTCGTCGGCATGCTGCTGTTCATCGTCATCAGTCTGATCGGCCTTCCGATCGACGGGTCCCCCCGGGCCCGACGCGGTGACGTGGATGTCGACGGCGAGCCGACCCCGACCCCGACCCCGACCGGGGCCGCGGAGTCGGCGGAGGTCGAGGAGACGGCGGAGCCGTCGGAACGGAAGCAGGACAGGGATCGCGACGATGGAGCGGCGTAGCCTTCCCGTCCCCGACGGGCTCGCGGGGGAGCGGGTCGACTCCGCGCTCGCCAAGCTCCTGGGCTTCTCGCGCAGCTTTTCGGCCGAGGTCGCGCAGGCGGGCGGGGTGAGCGTCGACGGCCGCGTGCTCGGTAAATCGGATCGTCTCGCCGCCGGCGGCTGGCTGGAGGTTGAATGGCACGAGAAGCGGGGGCCCGAGGTGGTTCCCGTGCACCTGCCCGAACTCGGGATCGTGCACGACGACGACGACATCGTGGTGGTCGACAAGCCGGCGGGGGTCGCGGCACACCCCTCGCTCGGCTGGGAGGGCCCGACCGTGCTCGGAGCGCTCGCCGGGGCGGGCTACCGCATCGCCACTTCCGGTCCCGCCGAGCGCCAGGGCATCGTGCACCGCCTCGACGCGGGAACGAGCGGCCTGATGGTCGTCGCGAAGAGCGAGCGGGCCTACAGCGAGCTCAAGCGCGCCTTCAAGGAGCGCGAGGTCGACAAGATCTACCACGCCGTGGTGCAGGGGCATCCGGATCCGTTCTCGGGGACGATCGAGGGGCCGATCGGACGCCACCCGTCGCACGAGTGGAAGTTCGCGGTGACGCGCGACGGCAAGCCCTCGGTCACGCACTATCGGACGCTCGAGGCGTTCCCGTACGCCACCCTGCTCGAGATCGAGCTCGAGACCGGCCGCACCCATCAGATCCGCGTGCACATGTCTGCGCAGCGGCATCCCTGCGTCGGCGACGGCATGTACGGTGCCGACCCCACGCTCTCGGAGCGTCTCGGGCTCACACGGCAATGGCTGCACGCGATGCGACTGGGATTCAGGCACCCGGCCGGCGGTGCGTATGCGCAGTTCGAGAGCGTCTATCCCGCCGATCTGCAGCACGCGCTAGACGTGCTCGACGCCGAGTAGCGAGGGCCGGCGCTCCCGGTCGCGTGCGATCTGTCAGCGGCCGACGGTACCCTTGAGAGGTCGTCGAGAGGGGTCCATCGGTGTCTGACAAAGACGGTTTCGTCCATCTGCACGTGCACAGCGAGTACTCGATGCTCGACGGTGCGGCACGCGTCGGTCCCCTCATGGACGCGGCCGCCGCGCAGGGCATGCCCGCGATCGCGGTCACCGACCACGGCAACACGTTCGGCGCCTTCGACTTCTGGAAGCAGGCGAAGGATCGCGGCCTCAACCCGATCATCGGCATCGAGGCGTACGTCACGCCCGGCACGCATCGCGGAGACAAGACGCGCGTGCGCTGGGGCGACGGCGGCGGCGACGACGTGTCGGGCGCTGGGGCCTACACCCACATGACCATGCTCTCCGAGACCACGGCGGGAATGCACAACCTGTTCCGGCTCTCGAGCTACGCCTCTATGGAGGGCTACTACTTCAAGCCCAGGATGGACCGCGAGCTGCTGCAGACCTATGGCACGGGGCTCATCACCACCACGGGGTGCCCGTCGGGCGAGATCCAGACCCGCCTGCGCCTCGGCCAGTACGCCGAGGCGCGCCAGGCGGCCGCCGAGTTCCAGGACATCTTCGGCAAGGAGAACTTCTTCTGCGAGCTCATGGACCACGGTCTGGAGATCGAGCGCCGCGTGCAGAACGACCTCATCAAGATCGCGCGGGACCTGTCCATTCCGCTCGTCGCCACCAACGATCTGCACTACGTGCACGAGGCCGATGCCGAGGCGCACTCCGCGCTGCTGTGCGTGCAGTCGGGGTCCCGGCTCGACGATCCGAACCGTTTCAAGTTCGACGGCTCCGGCTACTACCTGAAGACCGCGGCCGAAATGCGGCACATCTTCCGCGATTTCCCCGAGGCGTGCGACAACACGCTCCTCATCGCCGAGCGCTGCAACGTCGAGTTCAACACCAGCGCCAACTACATGCCGGTCTATCCGGTGCCCGACGGCGAGACCGAGGACAGCTGGTTCATCAAGGAAGTCGAGAAGGGGCTCCACTACCGCTATCCGAACGGCATCTCGGACGAGGTGCGCAAGCAGGCGGAGTACGAGATCGGCGTCATCACGCAGATGGGGTTCCCCGGCTACTTCCTCGTCGTCGCCGACTTCATCAACTGGTCGAAGGACAACGGCATCCGCGTGGGTCCCGGCCGCGGTTCGGGCGCGGGTTCGATGGTGGCCTATGCCATGCGCATCACCGACCTCGACCCGCTGCAGCACGGGCTCATCTTCGAGCGCTTCCTCAACCCCGACCGCGTCTCGATGCCCGACTTCGACGTCGACTTCGATGATCGCCGTCGCGGCGAGGTCATCAAGTACGTGACCGAGAAGTACGGCGACGAGAGGGTGGCGCAGATCGTCACCTACGGCACCATCAAGTCGAAGCAGGCCCTCAAGGACGCATCGCGGGTGCTCGGCTTCCCCTTCGGCATGGGTGAGAAGCTCACAAAGGCGATGCCCCCCGCCGTGATGGCGAAGGACATCCCGCTCTCCGGCATCACCGATCCGGATCACCCCCGCTACAAGGAGGCGGCCGAGTTCCGTGCCGTACTGCAGGAGGACCCCGACGCCAAGCAGGTGTACGACACCGCCCTTGGCCTCGAGGGGCTGAAGCGGCAGTGGGGGGTGCACGCCGCGGGCGTGATCATGTCGAGCGATCCGCTCATCGACATCATCCCGCTGCAGAAGCGCGAGCAGGACGGCCAGATCGTCACGCAGTTCGACTACCCGACCTGCGAGGGCCTCGGCCTCATCAAGATGGACTTCCTGGGGCTGCGCAACCTCACCATCATCTCCGACGCGCTCGAGAACATCCGCCTCAACCGGGGTGAGGAGCTTGATCTCGAGCGTCTCGAGCTCGACGACGCACCCTCCTACGAACTGCTGGCGCGCGGCGACACGCTGGGGGTGTTCCAGCTCGACGGCGGGCCCATGCGCGGTCTGCTGCGGCTCATGAAGCCCGACAACTTCGAGGACATCTCGGCGGTGCTGGCGCTCTACCGGCCGGGCCCGATGGGCGCCGACTCGCACACCAATTACGCGCTGCGCAAGAACGGCCTGCAGGAGATCACACCGATCCATCCCGAGCTCGAGGAGCCGTTGAAAGACATCCTCGACACCACCTACGGACTCATCATCTACCAGGAGCAGGTGATGTCGATCGCGCAGCGCGTAGCCGGCTTCACCCTCGGTCAGGCCGACATCCTGCGCCGCGCCATGGGCAAGAAGAAGAAGTCCGAGCTCGACAAGCAGTACGCGGGCTTCTCCGGCGGCATGCAGGAGCGCGGGTTCTCCGAGGCCGCGATCAAGGCGCTCTGGGACATTCTGCTGCCCTTCTCGGACTACGCGTTCAACAAGGCGCACTCCGCCGCCTACGGCGTGGTGAGCTACTGGACCGCCTACCTCAAGGAGCACTACCCCGCAGAGTACATGGCCGCCTTGCTCACCAGCGTGGGCGACTCGAAGGACAAGCTCGCGATCTATCTCAACGAGTGTCGGCGCATGGGGATCAAGGTGCTGCCCCCGGCGGTCAACGACTCGTTCGCGAACTTCTCGGCGGTCGGCGACGACATCCGATTCGGTCTCGGGGCGATCCGCAACGTCGGCACCAACGTCGTCGAGGCGATCCGCGAGGCGCGCGAGCACAAGGGAGCCTTCGAGACCTTCCACGACTTCCTGAAGAAGGTTCCTCTGGTCGCACTCAACAAGCGCACTGTGGAGTCGCTCATCAAGGCCGGCGCCTTCGACGGCTTGGGCGGCACGCGCCGTGCGCTGGTGGAGATCCACGAGCCCGCCATCGAGAGCGCGGTGAAGGAGAAGCGCGACGCCGAGAACGGCAATGTCGGCTTCGACTTCGACAGCCTGTTCGCCGAGGCCGCCGAGGCCTCGGGGGATTCCGCCGAGGCGGTCTCGCAGATCCCGGATCGGCCGGAGTGGACGAAGAAGGACAAGCTGTCGTTCGAGCGCGAGATGCTCGGCCTCTACGTGTCGGACCACCCGCTGCGCGGTCTCGACGCGGCACTCGCGAAGGAGGCGAACATCACCGTCGCGCAGGCAACGAACCCGGAGACGGGCGCGGGGTTCGACGGCGAGATCGTCACGGTGGCCGGTCTGCTGACGAGCGTGCAGCACCGCACGGCGAAGTCGGGCAACCTCTACGGCATGGTGACCCTCGAGGACTTCACCGGCGAGATCCAGGCGCTCTTCATGGGCAAGTCGTATCAGGAGTTCGGCAGTCTGCTGCAGCCCGACAGCATCGTGGCGCTGCGCGGCAAGCTGAACTCGCGCGACGACGGCATGTCGATGCACGCCTACGGGGTGAAGCCCATCGATGCGGCGGTGCAGGAGGACGCGTCCACGCTCGAGCTGACGCTGACCGAGTCGCGGGCCACCGAGCCGCTGATGGAGGAGCTGAAGTCGACGCTGCGGCGGCACCCGGGCGAGAGCGAGGTGCGCCTCAGCCTCATCACCCCGACGGCCGTGCGCATCTTCGAGCTGCGGGAGCAGGTGCGCATCACCTCGGATCTGTTCGGGGAGCTGAAGGGCATGCTCGGGCCGAGGTGCCTGCTGCCGGTGGAGGACGTGCTGGGGTGACGTCCGCGCTCGGCGGGTGTAACCCGGGGGAAATCGCCCCGGAGTAGGGTGGAGCGCATGAGCGAGTTGCAGCAGCGGATCATCGGGGAGCTCGGCTCCGCCCCTGAAATCGATCCTGGGCAGGAGACGGAGCGACGCATCGCCTTCCTGGTGGAGTACGCGATGTCGATTCCGGCCTGCGCGGGCTTCGTGCTCGGCATCTCGGGCGGGCAGGACTCCTCGCTCGCCGGCCGGCTGAGCCAGATCGCGGTCGAGCGCATGCGCGCCCGCGGCCGGAATGCGGAGTTCATCGCCGTGCGTCTGCCCTACGGCGTGCAGCGGGACGAGGAGGACGCGCAGCTCGCCCTCTCGTTCATCCGCCCCGATCGTTCGATCGCCGTGAACATCGACGCGGGGGTCGACGGGATCGTTGCGGCGGTCGCCGAGGCCACCGGCGAGCCTGTGTCCGACCTCACCAAGGGCAATGCCAAGGCGCGGATGCGCATGATCGCGCAGTACGCCATCGGAGGGGATCGGGATCTGCTCGTGGTGGGCACCGACCACGGCGCAGAGGCGATCACCGGGTTCTTCACCAAGTTCGGCGACGGCGGGGCTGACGTTCTGCCGCTCTCGGGCCTGACGAAGAGCCAGGGCGCGCAGATGCTGCAGCACCTCGACGCGCCGAGCCGGCTCTGGCAGAAGGAGCCGACGGCGGATCTGCTCGACGGCGATCCTGGGCAGTCCGACGAGGACAACCTCGGCATCGACTACGGGAGGATCGATGCGTATCTGCGGGGTGAAGAGGTCGCCGCTGCGGACGCGGCTCATCTGGAGCGGCGCTACCGCACCACCGAGCACAAGCGCAGGCTTCCCGTGACCCCGTTCGACACGTGGTGGAGAGAGGACTGATCATGTCGGGTTCGACGACGACGTTCGTGCTTGCGGGAGGCTGCTTCTGGTGCCTCGACGCCGCCTACCGGCAGCTGCGAGGGGTCGCCGAGGTGCTCTCGTGCTATACCGGTGGGGAGACTCCTCAGCCGAACTACGAGCAGGTGTGCACCGGCGCGACGGGCCATGCGGAGGCGGTCGCGGTCACGTTCGACGAGAGCGTCATCCCGGCCGGCGTGATCCTCGACGCCTTCTTCACTATGCACGACCCCACGCAGCTGAACCGTCAGGGGAACGACGTCGGAACCCAGTACCGGTCGGCCATGTTCTTCGCGAGCGAGGAGCAGCGCGAGCTGTTCGAGGCGGCTCGCGATCGAGCCGCCGAGTACTGGGCGGGCTCGGGGGAGGTTGTCACGTCGATCGAGCCGCTCGGGGAGGTCTTCCCCGCAGAGGAGTATCACCAGGACTTCTTCGCGAAGAACCCGACGCAGGGCTACTGCCTTGCGGTCGCCGTGCCCAAGGTGAACAAGGTGCGCGCCTCCTTCGCCGAATACCTGCGCTGAGCGGCTCTACGCCGCGGCAGGAACGAAGCCGTCACCCGCGCGCGAATCCTCGTCGCGGGCATCTGGTGCAGTCTCGCCCGTCACGTCGCCCGTCACTCGCCACTCGCGCTGCTCGCCCGGCTCGAGCGCCCGGCTCGACGCATCGGATGCGACTTCCGTGTCGACACGGCCCTCCGCGGCACCGTTCGTGGCGGACGCGGCGGCCGAGCCGTGGCGCTTGGCGAACGTGGTGACTCCCCAGCGCAGGTCGTGCCCGAGCGCCTCGGCCTCGATCTCGACGGCGGTGCCCGACTTCTCGCCCGACTCCCAGCGGCGCATGCGCACTCTGCCGCTGACCACCACCCGATCGCCCTTCGCGAACGACTCGCTCGCGTGCTCGGCCAAACCGCGGAAGGCGTTGACGGTGAACCAGTTCGTCTCGCCGTCGACCCACTGCCCCTGTTCGCGGTCGTACCGACGCTCGTTGCTCGCGACTCTGAACGTGCAGAACGCGACGCCGGAGCGTGTGAGCGCGAGTTTGGGTGCGGTAGCAACGGTGCCGACGATGCAGATGGGAATGGTCATGGTGCTCTCCTTCGATGCGGCGCGGGAAGCCCGGGCGCCGGTGTACGGGGGCGAGCGGACGGGTCGTGCCGTGCGAGAGACGAACCGTCCGCTCACTCACAGCCTGACCGACGTCGGAGAGAGACCGGCGCAGATCGGACAATCTGTGGAGGAGTAGTGCGGAACACCTGGTGTCCCATGCCTGTGAGCGATAGTTGCGCGAGGCGTCCCCACCCCTCGCTCGCCGCTCAGGCTTCGCGGTGCCTCGACTGCGTACACTGGCCTGGTGCGTCCGAACCCGTCGAAACCTCGCCGATCCGCCGCTGCGCTGCTCGCGATCGGTGTCGCGATCCCGCTCCTCGCGGGATGCGCGCTGATCGAGGGGCCGACGCCCGATACCCCCGCCCGTGAGACGCCGGCCGCTCCGGAGACCCCGCCCGAGCTCGTGCCCGGCGGTACCGCTGAGCAGAACCTGCCCTACTTCACCGAGGTGCTGCGATCGTTCTCCGAAGGCCAGCAGCCGGTGCAGGGCGTTCCCGTCGTCGATGCGCTCGCAGAGGCGGGCTTCGACCGGTCTGCCATGCAGGTCACCTTCGATCAGAGCATGACCGGTCTCGAGGCCGACAGCATCTTCGCCTCCGTGCGCATCGGCGCAGACTGCCTCATCGGCCAGGTCGTGACCTCGGACCGCAGCTTCGTGGCGCAGAACGAACCCGCCGTCGGCCCGAACGGCGACATCTGCCTCATCGGGAGCACTCGCCCGATCGACTGGTAGAGAACGGGCGCTAGAGTGGTGGGGATCCGTTTCCCATCCTGTCCAAGCAAGGAGTTCGGGGCGCCAGCGCGCCCGAGAGTGCATATGGCTGAGTACATTTACCAGATGGTCCGCGCGCGCAAGGCGCACGGCGACAAGGTGATCCTCGACGACGTGACCATGGCATTCCTGCCCGGCGCGAAGATCGGTGTGGTCGGGCCGAACGGCGCCGGCAAGTCCACGATCCTCAAGATCATGGCCGGGCTCGACACGCCCTCGAACGGCGAGGCGATCCTCACCCCGGGGTACTCCGTCGGCATTCTCATGCAGGAGCCGGAGCTCGATGAGGAGAAGACCGTCCTCGAGAACGTGCAGCAGGGCGTCGCCGAGATCAAGAGCAAGCTCGACCGCTTCAACGAGATCTCGGCGGAGATGGCGAATCCCGACGCCGACTACGACACGCTGCTCCCCGAGATGGGCGAGCTGCAGGAGGCGATCGACCACGTCGACGGCTGGGACCTCGACAATCAGCTCGAGCAGGCGATGGATGCGCTGCGCTGCCCGCCGTCCGAGGCGATTGTGAAGCACCTCTCGGGCGGCGAGAAGCGCCGAGTGGCGCTCTGCAAGCTGCTGCTCGAGAAGCCCGACCTGCTGCTGCTCGACGAGCCCACCAACCACCTCGACGCCGAGAGCGTGCTGTGGCTCGAGCAGCACCTCGCCAAGTACCCGGGCGCCGTGATGGCCGTGACCCACGACCGGTACTTCCTCGACCACGTCGCCACCTGGATCTGCGAGGTCGACCGTGGCCGTCTCTACCCCTACGAGGGCAATTACTCGACCTATCTCGAGCAGAAGGCCGCCCGACTCGAGGTGCAGGGCAAGAAGGACCAGAAGCTCCAGAAGCGCCTCAAGGAGGAGCTCGAGTGGGTGCGGTCGAACGCGAAGGGCCGCCAGGCCAAGTCGAAGGCGCGCCTCGCCCGGTACGAGGAGATGGCCGCAGAGGCGGAGCGTACCCGCAAGCTCGATTTCGAAGAGATCCAGATCCCGGCCGGACCGCGCCTGGGCAACCTCGTGCTCGAAGCCAAGGACCTGCAGAAGGGCTTCGACGGCCGCACGCTGATCGACGGCCTGAGCTTCTCGCTGCCGCGCAACGGTATCGTCGGCATCATCGGTCCCAACGGTGTCGGCAAGACGACGCTCTTCAAGACGATCGTGGGCATCGAGCCGCTCGACGGCGGCGAGCTGAAGATCGGCGAGACTGTGCAGCTGAGCTACGTCGATCAGACCCGCGGCGGTATCGATCCGAAGAAGACCGTGTGGGAAGTCGTCTCCGAAGGGCTCGACTACATCCAGGTCGGCAAGACCGAGATCCCTTCGCGCGCCTACGTCTCGACCTTCGGCTTCAAGGGGCCGGATCAGCAGAAGCCCGCCGGTGTGCTCTCGGGCGGTGAGCGCAACCGTCTGAACCTCGCGCTCACGCTGAAGCAGGGCGGCAATCTGCTGCTGCTCGACGAGCCGACCAACGACCTCGACGTGGAGACCCTGACGAGCCTCGAGAACGCGCTGCTCGAGTTCCCCGGCTGCGCCGTCGTCATCACGCACGACCGGTGGTTCCTCGACCGCATCGCGACCCACATCCTCGCGTACGAGGGCACGGAGGAGAACCCGGCGAGCTGGTACTGGTTCGAGGGCAACTTCGAGGCGTACGAGGCGAACAAGATCGAGCGCCTCGGCCCCGACGCGGCAAAGCCATCGCGCGTGACCTACCGCAAGCTCACGCGCGGTTAGGCCAGAGGGGTCGCGCATGGCACGCGTGCACATCGACATGGAGCTCCGCTGGGGCGACCAGGACGCGTACGGCCACGTCAACAACGTGGCCTACGCCCGCTTCCTCGAAGAGGCGCGCGTGCGCACGTTCTGGCTCGGATCCGGTCGCGAGGAGACCGGCATGGAGCGCCACTTCCGCGGCGACGACCCCGCGGGCCCGAAGATGCTGGTCGCGAGCCAGCAGATCGAGTTCCTGCGGGTGCTCGAGTACGGCGAGCGCCCGATCACCGTGGAACTGTGGATCGGGCGCCTCGGCGGATCGAGTCTCGAGGTGCACTACGAGATCGTCGACGGCGCAGAGGCGGAGCGCTCGGTCGTCGCCAGAGCGATCTCGCACATCGTGATCGTCGACGGGACGACGATGCGGCCGATGCGCCTCTCCGACGCGGGACGCGCATCGGTCGAGCCCTGGACCGACGCGCCGCTGCAGCTGCGCCGCGGCTGATCCTCCCGGGCTCGACGACGGGGCTACCGACCCCGGGCTCGCGCTACTCGTGCTCGGGCAGCCGGATGGTCGTCTCCTGGGAGACGCTCGCGACGAGTGCGCCGTCGCGGTCGTAGAAGCGCCCGTGCGCGAGCCCGCGGCCGCCCTGCGCGGTGGGGGACTCGAGCTCGTACAGCAGCCACTCGTCGACCCGGAAGGGCCGATGGAACCACATCGCGTGGTCGAGGCTCGCGCCGCGCATCCCGGGCGTGGCCCAGGGCACCCCGTGCCGGCGCAGCACCGGCTCGAGCAGCAGGTAGTCGCTCGCGAAGGCGAGCGCCGCGGCATGGAGCAGCGGCGTCGTCTCGAAGGTGTCGCGGCTGCGCAGCCACACCCGCTGGCGGTTGCTCGGCTCGGCGACGTCGAGGATGATGTCGGACTCGACGTAGCGGAAGTCGAACGGCCGATTGAGCACCCACGATGCCCGCCCGCCGCCGCCCGGGCTCGCCAGATGGCCGTAGGTCTCCCACACGCTCGGCAGCGACTCCGGATCCGGAACCGCGCCGAGGTCCGCGGTCTCCTGGTGCTCGAGACCCTCGTCCTGTTCCTGGTACGACGAGATCATCGACATCAGCACCTGTCCGCTCTGATAGGCCTGCACCCGTCGGGTGGAGAACGAACGGCCGTCGTGCAGGCGATCCACCTCGAAGGTCATGCGGTCCTCGCTGTCGCCGGGGCGCAGGAAGTAGCCGTGCATCGAGTGGATGATGCGGTCCTCGGGCACCGTCGTCCCCGCGGCCGCGATCGCCTGTCCGAGCACCTGCCCGCCGAAGGAGCGCCCGTGCGGCGTGGGGAACGCGGGGCCCGTGAGGATGTCGTCCCGGGTGCGGGCGCCCGAGTCGAGCACGGAGAGCATCGCGAGGAGATCGGGGGAAGCGGTCATGGGTCCTCCTGGGTCGGCTCCACTGCATGGACGGTGCCCCCAGTCTACGACCGGGCGCCGTCGCTGCCGCGCGCCTCCCGTTCGCTAGGCTGGCGGACATGACTGCCACGGTGTCGCTCGCGGATCACGCGACCAGGGACGACCTGCGCATCTTCCTCGAGCGCCTTCAGCGTGCGGGGCAGGAGGACGTGCGCCTCGTCACCCGAGGGGCGGTGCTCGCCGTGTACGGCTGCACGCAGGCGCCGAGGGGTATCACGGACACGTCGCCCGTGGTGCTCGTGATGCGCGCGTTCGCCCTCGGAGTCGCGCCCGTCGATGCGGTCGACGAGACGGTTCCGTCGCGCTCCCTGCTCGACCGGATCGCACGGCTCGGCATCGTCGGCCTGGCGCTCGACATCCCGGACACGAGCGGACTCGCGGCCTGGGCGGGAGTACTGCCCCCGGTCTCCGGGTGGACCGCCGCGGGGCGCATCGACGCGCGGTCGCTCGCGACCGTCGCCGCCGAGGGCATCGAGCGGGTCTCCGCCGCGCTGCCCGAGAACCCCGGCGAGGCCGTGGTGCAGCGGGTGCGCGCCTCGGTGTGGGGCGCCGAGATCGCGCCGGGCGTGCCGGCGGCGGCGGCGTTCGCCGCGGAGACGATGGGACTGCTGCGCGACGAGGATCCCGTGAGCGTCGCGCGGTCCCTCACCTGGACCCGGCTGAGCACCGCTCGCGGGCACGTGCTGGTGCGCTCGCTGCTGGGGGAGGGCGCGCTCCCAGCGGGATCCGAGATCCTCGGCTAGGATGGTGTGGTCAACAAGAGGAGTGTGTACATGGCCAACCCCAACGGCATCATCGACCCGCCCATCGACGATCTGCTCGAGAAGGTCGATTCGAAGTACGCCCTGGTGATCTTCGCCTCGCAGCGCGCGCGTCAGATCAACGATTACTACACGGACCTGCACGACGGCAATCTGTTCGACAACGTCGGGCCGCTGGTCGACTCGTCGGTCGACGACAAGCCGCTGTCGATCGCGCTGCATGAGATCGTCGAGGGCAAGCTGACCATGAACCGGCGCGCCGAGGTCGCGGGCGACGTGGAGGACGCCGCTGCGGTCGGCGCGTAACGTTCTGCTGCACTCGCAGCGCTGTCGGTGGCGTCGGATACCCTGAATGGGATCCGGCGCCACCGGCGTTTTCCGCCATCAGCGTTCTTCGCCCGAGTCGCGCCCACACCGCCCGCCCGCCTCCCACTGCAAGGAGCACCCCGTGCCGCTGCGCCAGTTCACCTCGGAATCCGTCACCGAGGGCCACCCGGACAAGATCTGCGATCGCATCTCGGATTCGATCCTCGATGCCATGCTCGAGCAGGATCCCGGCGCGCGCGTCGCGGTCGAGACGCTCGTCACGACAGGCCTCGTGCATGTGGCCGGCGAGGTCTCCACGACCGGATACGTCGAGATCCCGCAGATCGTGCGCGACGCGGTGCGGGACATCGGGTACACGAGTTCCGAGATGGGCTTCGACGCCGCCTCGTGCGGGGTCTCGGTCTCGATCGGACAGCAGTCGCCCGATATCGCCGGGGGCGTGGACGCCTCGCTCGAGGTGCGCAGCGGCGAACTCCGGGCGCACGGGGACGACGACGGGCTGAGCCGCCAGGGCGCGGGCGACCAGGGCATCATGTTCGGCTATGCGACCGATGAGACCCCCGAGCTGCACCCGTTGCCGAGCTGGATCGCGCACCGTCTCGCCGAGCGCCTGACCGATGTGCGCAAGAGCGGGCTGCTGCCCGAGCTGCGACCCGACGGCAAGACCCAGGTCACCATCGGGTACGACGGCGATCGTGCGGCGAGTGTCGAGGCGGTCGTGGTCTCCACGCAGCATCGCGGCGATCTGTCGCAGCGGGCTCTGCGCGACGCCGTCGAGCGCGAGGTGATCCGGCCGGTGCTCGATCGCGTCGACCTGCACAGCGCCGATGCGCAGCTCTTCATCAACCCGGCCGGGCCGTTCGTGATCGGCGGCCCCATGGGCGATGCCGGCCTCACCGGCCGGAAGATCATCATCGACACCTACGGCGGCGCCAGCCGGCACGGGGGCGGGGCGTTCAGCGGAAAGGACCCGTCGAAGGTCGACCGCTCCGCCGCGTACGCGATGCGCTGGGTCGCGAAGCACGTCGTGCGCGCCGGTCTGGCGCGTCGCGCCGAGTTGCAGGTCGCCTACGCGATCGGTCGCGCCCACCCGGTCGGCCTCTACGTCGAGACCTTCGGCACCGAGACGGTGCCGCTCGACCGGATCGAGCGCGCCGTTCGCGAGGTCTTCGATCTGCGACCGCTCGCGATCATCCGCGATCTCGAACTGCTGCGGCCCGTCTACGCGCAGACGAGCGCCTACGGCCACTTCGGTCGCGAGCTGCCCGACTTCACCTGGGAGGCCACCCCGCGCACCGCCGAGTTGCGGTCCGCAGCCGGTCTGTAGGCACGCGGTGTCGACGGGCGGTGCGAGCGTCGGGGCGGGCCTCGACCCGTTCGCGCGGGCAGAGGCCGCGAACGGCCGGGCGGTGGCCCGCGTGCTCCTCGACTCCGCGCTTCCCCAGCTCGATCACCTCTTCGACTACGCGATTCCAGCCGAGCTCGCCGACGATGTGCGGGTCGGTCAGCGCGTTCGCGTGCCGTTCCGCTCGCAGGAGCGAAAGAGCTTCGGCTACATCATTGCGTTCGCCGATCGCAGCGATTTCGGGGGAGAGCTCTCGGCGATCGCCGATCTCGTCACCCGTGTTCCGCTGCTGTCGCCCGAGGTGTGGCGTCTCGCCAGAACCGTGGCCGACCGTGCCGGCGGATCCGCGGGAGACATCCTCCGGCTCGCGATCCCCACGCGGCAGGTCCGGGTCGAGAAGCAGCACCTCGCGGCCCGGGCAGAGGCGCGCGCGCTCGAGGCGGAGGCCGAGGCCGAGGCCGACGCGCCCGAGACGCCCGGAACCGAGGCCGGCCCAGAGCGCTTCCCGGAGGAGGCTGCGATCGCCGGGCAGCTGGTCTCGGGCGCGCGCCTCGCCCTCACGGCCTCGCACGGACCGGAGCGGCTGCACACCGGGGAGTGGGTCGGCGGCTGGGCGGCGCGCCTGGCGAGGCTCGCGATCGCGGTGCACGCGCTCGGACGCAGCGCGATCCTCATCGCTCCCGACTACCGGGATCTCGATCAGCTGCGCGACGCGCTGGCCGCGCTCGGGCATCCGGACATCGTGCGCGTCGACTCCCGGCAGTCGAACGCCGAGCGCTACGCCGGATTCCTGCGCGCGCTCGATGCCGAGCCGCGGATCGTGCTCGGCAACCGCTCGGCGGTCTACGCGCCGGCCCATCGGCTCGGCGCGATCATCATGTGGGACGACGGCGATCCGGTGCTCGCCGAACCTCGTTCGCCCTACGTGCACGCGCGCGACGCCGCACTCGTGCGGGCGGCGCTGAGCGCGGAGGCCGCGCCGGGGGAGTCCGCCGGTCTCTTCTTCGCCGGGCATGCGCGCAGCGCAGAGGTGCAGCGCCTCGTCGACATCGGTTACGTGGGCGCGCAGCAGCACCCGCCGAGGCGCGCCCGCATCATCCACGCCGACGCCGCCATGACGCCCGATGCGTTCGCCGGCCGGGTGCCCGAGTTCGCCGCCCGAACGATCCGCGAGGGCCTGCGGAGCGGTCCGGTGCTGGTGCAGGTGGCGACGCCCGGCTATGCGCCGGTGGCGGTGTGCACTGAGTGCGGCGACCTCGCTCGGTGCCGGGCCTGCAGTGGGCCGGTCGGGTTCCGCACCGTGGGGCGCGCCTCGTGCCGCTGGTGCGGGGAGTACGCGACGGAGTGGCGTTGCGGCACCTGCGAGGGCACCCGGCTCGAGGAGCGCGGAATGGGCTCGGCGCGCACCGTCGAGCAGTTCGAGCGCCAGTTCGAGGGCGCGCGAGTGATTCTGAGCGACGGCGAGCATCCGCGGGAGCGGGTCGATGCCCGCCCCGCTCTCGTGGTGGCCACTCGCGGTGCCGAACCGCTCGCCGCCGGCGGTTATCGCGCCGTCGTGCTGCTCGATGCCGAGCGCTTGCTCGGGCTCGAGACGCTGCGAGCCGGAGAGGACTGCCTGCGCTGGTGGGAGAACGCCGCCGCACTCAGCGCGCCCGACGGCGTCTGCCTGATGGCCTCTGGCGGAGGGCCTGTCGTGCGCTCCTTCGTGACCGGGCGCGAGGAGGAGTGGCTGCGCGGTGAGCTTCGGGATCGCCACGCCCTCCGCTATCCACCGGCGGTTCGGGTGGCGAGCGTGAGCGGCGGCCCCGACGAGGTGGCTCGTGCGCTGCGACAGCTCTCCGAACTGCCCGGCGTCGATCATCTGGGGCCGACTCCCGTTCCGCCGGGCGGCCCGGCGAAGACGCCGGCCGGCCTGGTGCGCGCGATCGTGCGCTTCGACTACGCCCAGGGCGATGAGGTCGCGAGTCGCCTGCGCGGCGCACTCGTGGCGGATGCCGCGGGGTCGTCGTCGCGCACCCGCGGCCGCGCCCCGGGCCGGGCGAGACCCGAGGCGCTCAGGCTCCGATTCGACGACCGCGGGGTCTTCGACGGCTAGGCGCCCGGGCTGCCGATCAGCCCTTCTGCAGGCGCTCCGCGACGAAGTCGACGTCCTTGTCGCCGCGGCCGGAGAGATTCGCGATCACGATCGCGTCCTCCGACAGCGTCGGCGCGAGCCGCACGACGTGCGCGATCGCGTGCGAGGATTCGAGCGCCGGAATGATCCCCTCGGTGCGGGTGAGCAGCTGGAACGCGCGCAGCGCCTCCTCGTCGGTGACCGAGACGTACTCGGCGCGCCCGATCTGCTCGAGGTGGGCGTGCTGCGGGCCGACGCCGGGGTAGTCGATTCCCGAGCCGATCGAGTGCACCGGCGCCGGCTCGCCGTCGGCCGTCAGCAGCACCTTGGTGCGCATGCCGTGGATCTCGCCGGTCACGCCGCGGGTCATGGTGGCCGCGTGCCGATCGGTGTCGAGGCCCTCGCCGGCGGGTTCCACGCCGATGATGCGCACCGACTCGTCCTCGAGGAACGCGTCGAAGAGGCCCATCGCGTTCGAACCGCCGCCCACGCACGCCACGAGCGCGTCGGGGAGGCGCCCCTCTGCTTCGAGGATCTGCGCACGGGCCTCGCGGCCGACGACGGATTGGAAGTCGCGCACCATCGTGGGGAAGGGATGCGGGCCGACCACCGAGCCGATCGCGAAGAGGTACTCGTCGGGGGCGCCCGCATACACCTCGAAGGCGGAGTCCACGGCCTCCTTGAGGGACCGCCCACCGCGCTCGACCGGCACGACCGTCGCACCGAGGAGCTCCATGCGCACGACGTTCGGGTGCTGCTTCTCGACGTCGATGGCGCCCATGTGGATCTCGCACTCGAGCCCGACGAGCGCGGCTGCCGTGGCGAGCGCGACGCCGTGCTGCCCGGCTCCCGTCTCGGCGATCACCTTGGTCTTGCCCATTCGCTTCGCGAGCAGCGCTTCGCCGAGCGTGTGATTGATCTTGTGGGCGCCCGTGTGATTGAGATCTTCGCGCTTCAGATAGACCTTCGCTCCTCCGAGCTCGCGGGTGAGGTTCTCGGCGGCATAGAGCAGCGAGGGGCGGCCCACGTACTTCGCGAGCAGCGTCTGCAGCTCGTCGGCGAATGCGGGATCCCGTCGCGCCTCCTCATAGGCGGCGGCGACCTCGGCCATCGGCTCGACGAGGAAGGGCGGCAGCACCGCGCCGCCGAACTCGCCGAAGTAGCCGCGCTCGTCGGCTCGGTAGATGGAGCCCGATCGGGCCTGGGCGTCGTTCATGGTGTGGTTCCTTTGCTTCATCGCGCCACTCGAAGACGAAAAGACACCGCCTGCGAGAGGCGGTGTCGGATATGCAAACGCTGACGGGCCGCCCTCAGGCGGTCCACCACGAATTCACGGAATGCATGCCGCGAGCATAGCAGGCGCCACGCGCTCCAGGCCGCCCGGGGCGCCTCCGCACCCGCGGGTGAGAGAATGGGACGATGCGGATCGTCTTTGCCGGAACCCCCGAGTTCGCCGTCCCCAGCCTGCGCGCCCTCGTCCGTGCGGGGCATGACGTCGTGGGGGTGATCACTCGAGCGGATGCGCCGCTCGGGCGCAAGCGCGTGCTCACTCCCTCTCCCGTCGCGAGCGCAGCCGAGGAGCTGGGGATCCCGGTGCACCGGGCCAACAGGCTCGACGACGCGGCGACCGAGTGGGTGCGTGCGCTCGCCCCCGAGCTCGGCGTCATCGTCGCTTACGGCGGGCTCGTGCGGGAGCCGCTGCTCGGCCTGCCCGAGCACGGATGGGTCAACCTCCACTTCTCCGAGCTGCCGCGGTGGCGCGGCGCTGCGCCCGTGCAGCGCGCGCTCCAGGCGGGCGAGCAGCGGCTGGGGGTCACGGTGTTCCGGTTGGTCGAGGCCCTCGACGCCGGCGACGTCCTCAGCCGGGATGCGCGCGACGTCCCCCCGGGCACCTCTGCCGGCGCGGCGCTGACGGACCTCGCGGCGTTCGGGACTGGCGCGCTGCTCGCAGCGATCGAAGCGCTCTGCGCCGACCCGGCGGCGGGGAAACCGCAGCAGGGCGAGGCGACCTACGCGCACAAGCTGTCCCGGGAGGACGGGCGGCTCGACCTCGACCGGTCGGCATCGGAGGTGCTCGCGCACTGGGCGGGCGTCACCCCCGAGCCCGGTGCGTTCGTGCTGCACGATGAACAGCCGCTGAAGCTGGGAGAGGTGCGGCCCGTGACGTCGCACGCGGTGTCGGACGAGGGGGGCGGGGATCGCGGAACCGTGATCCTGCACGGCGGCGCGGCGATCCTGCGGCTCGCCGGAGGAGCCCTCGAGCTCGTGCGCGTGCAGCCTGCCGGGAAGCCGGCGATGGACGGCGCCGCTTGGCTGCGCGGGCGCGGTGGGGAAGCGGTGCTGCGATGAGCGGCGGGGACCGGAACGACGGCCGCGGACGGCCCCGGCGCCGACCGGCGGAGCGGAGCGGGCGGGGTCCGCGCGCACCGCGGGTGGAGATCTCGCCCGCTCGACTCGTCGCCTACGACGTGCTGCGCGACGTCGAAGACCGCGATGCCTACGCCAATCTGGCGCTTCCCTCTCGGATCCGCGAGGCGCGTCTCGATGGCCGTGACGCGGGCCTCGCCACCGAGCTCGCCGCAGGAGCCCTGCGGGGTCGCGGCCGCTACGACCGCATCATCGAACTCGCGGCCGGGCGCAGCTCGGAGCAGATCGATTCCCGCACGCTGAACGTGCTGCGGCTCGGTGCCCACCAGCTGCTGGGGATGCGCACGGCGGCGCACGCGGCAGTGAACGAGAGCGTCGAACTGCAGCGTCGGGTGGCGAACGCGAATGCCGCCGGCTTCGTGAACGGGGTGCTGCGGGCGATCGGCCGCTCCTCGAACGAGGAGTGGGACCGGCGGATCGGCGAGGAGGCGCGCACGCCGGACGAGGCGCTCGCGGCGCGCTCCTCGCACCCGGCCTGGGTGCTGCGCGCCCTGCGGGACGCGCTGCGCTCCGAGGGGAGGGAGCACGAACTCGAGGCGCTGCTCGAGGCCGACAACGCGCCGCCGCGCGTGAGTCTCGCGGTGCTCCCCGGTGCGGGTGTCGACGCCGAGGGAGCCGCCGCGACGGCCCGCGAGGCGGGGCTCTCGGCCGACGGCGCGTCCCCGCTCGGCGTCGAGCTCGCGGGAGGGGATCCCGTGCGCGCGGTCGCGGCGATCGACGCGCGCGAGGGCCTGGTGCGCGTCCAGGATCAGGGTTCCCAGCTCGCCGCGCTCGCGCTGACTCGGAGCCGTCCCGTGGTGCCCGGGGAGCGGTGGCTCGACCTCTGCGCCGGCCCGGGCGGCAAGACCGCGGTGCTCGGCGCCGAGGCGCTGCTCGGGGGCGCCTCACTGCGCGCCAACGAGGTGTCCGAGCATCGTGCCGAGCTGGTGCGGCGTGCCGTCGCGGGCGTGGCCGGGGCGGTCGAGGTGGTCTCGCACGACGGCCGCGAGGCGTCCGCCTACGGCGACCGGAGCTCGGTGTACGACCGGATCCTGGTCGACGCACCGTGCTCGGGGCTCGGGGCGCTGCGCCGTCGGCCGGAGGCGCGCTGGCGCAAGCAGCCCTCCGACCTGCCGGTACTGACGGCGCTGCAGGGCGAGTTGCTCGACGCCGCGGTCGAGCGGCTCGCGCCGGGCGGAATGCTCGCCTATGTCACCTGCTCGCCGCACCTCGCCGAGACCCGCGTCGTCGTCGATCGACTGCTCCAGCGCCACTCCGGCCTGCGGGAGCTCGATGCGCGGCGCGTGCTCCGCGGCATCGCGCGCGCCGAGCTCGACCTGGCGGGGGATTCCCCGAGCGCGCAGCTCTGGCCGCACCGGCACGGCACCGATGCGATGTTCATCGCGCTCCTCGAGCGCGGCAGCTGAGCGACTGCCCCTGGCGCGAGGTCGGCAGTGCGCTCTACGATGCTCGCATGAGCACCGACGCGACGGGCGGCCCCGAGAACGGCGACGGGGCACCCCCACCCGCGCGTCCCGTTGCGCCCGACGGCGGTATGCGCACCTTCCTGCATGTGCTCGTGAACACGGCGGTCGCGAATCTGACGACCAACTTCCTGTGGTTCGCGGTCGTGTTCTGGGTGTACCTGGAGACGCGGAGCATTCTCGCGACCGGGGTGCTCGGCGGCGTCTACATGCTGCTGATCGCACTCAGCTCGATGTGGTTCGGGTCTCTCGTCGACCGGCTGCGCAAGCGGCAGGTGATGCTGATCTCGGCCTGGTCGTCGCTCGTCGCGTTCGTCATCGGCTGTCTGATGTTCTTCACGATCCCCGAGCAGACGCTGCTCGACATCGGCGCACCCGGATTCTGGATCTTCACGCTCGTGCTCCTCGCCGGCTGCGTCGTCGAGATCATGCGCAATCTCGCGCTGTCCACCACGGTGACGCTGCTGGTGCCCGTGGAGCGGCACGCGAACGCGAACGGCCTCGTGGGGACGGTGCAGGGGCTCGCGTTCATCGCGACGAGCGTGTTCAGCGGTCTCGCGGTCGGACTGCTCGGCATGGGGCCGACGATGCTCATCGCGACCGTCTTCGTCGCGATCCCGATCGTGCACCTGCACCTGTTGCGGATCCCCGAACCGGAGATCGTGCAGGATCCGGGACGCAGCGCGGTCGACTTCGCGGGCGGCATGGCGGCGATGCTGGCCGTTCCCGGCCTGCTCGCCCTCGTCATCTTCACGATGCTGAACAACCTCTCGAGCGGCGTCTTCATGGCCCTGCTCGATCCGTACGGGCTGAACATGTTCCCCGTCGAGATCTGGGGGCTCGTGTTCGGCCTCGCCTCGACGGGATTCATCGTGGGCGGCGCCGTCGTCGCGAAGTGGGGGCTCGGTGCCAATCCGATCCGCACGATGCTGCTGCTCGTCGGCCTGCTCGGCGTGTTCGGCGCGCTCTTCACCGTGAGGGAGTGGCCGTGGCTGTTCGTGACCGGCATCTGGTTGTTCATGGCGGTGATGCCCGCGGTCGAGGCCGCTGAGCAGACCGTGATCCAGCGCGTGGTGCCCTACGAGAAGCAGGGACGGGTCTTCGGGCTCGCCATGACCTTCGAGGCCGCCGCGGCGCCGATCACGTCGTTCCTGATCGCCCCGATCGCCGAGTTCTGGGTGGTGCCGTACATGGACCGGCCGCAGGGACAGGACACCTGGGGATGGCTGCTGGGATCGGGAGAGAGCCGCGGGATCGCGCTCATCTTCCTCTGGTCCGGCGTGGCGATGGTCCTGCTCGCCGCGGGCGCCATGTGCACACGGTCCTATCGTCGCCTCTCCCGCACATTCGCACGAAGCTCAGGGTCGGCGCCGGCGGCGTCAGCGGCTGCGGAGGCCTGAGCCCGAAGGAGCGGTGCCGCTCGCTACTCCCAGACGACTACGGGCTGCTCGTCGGCGAAGTCGACGTAGGGGCGTCGCAGGTCTCCGCCGAAGAGCAGTTCGCCGCTCAAACGCTCCCCGTTCAGGTCCGCCTCGATGCTGGTCGCGATGCGGATGAAGTCGTGCGTGCTGACGAGTGAGGGCGTGTCGTAGCTCGAGGTCGGCTCGAGAGTCTTGAGGGTCGCGTCCCCCTCGGCGGTCAGCGTGCGCTGCGCGGTGTCGGGCACCGGGACCGAGCCATCGCTCAGTTCCTCCGAGACGTCGAGCCCGCACGGCGTGGTGAGCGCCGTCATCGCGAGGCACTCTTCGAGCGACGCGCGCACGAGGGAGCGGAACGTCTCCGTGGCGTCTTCCGTGAGCGCGGGACGCAGCTCGTACATCGTCATGAGGTCGTCGTCGCTGGCGAGCACGAAGACGTCGTCGTCGCTGTCCAATCGGAACGCGTCCTCCCCGAGCTCGAGTCGGTAGGCGCCCGGGAAGATCGTGGCGTGGTCCTCGTCCGGGTCGACGCCGTTCACGGTCAGGCCGAGGCCGTCGAAGCCGGAGAGGGAGAGGTACATCAGCCCGTCGGAGAGCTCCCAGCCGTCCTCGTAGGTCTCCCACACCCGGAAGTCCCGCTGCACGGTCTGTTCGCCGACGTCGAACGTGGCGCTCACGAGCACATCGTAGTCGCCCCGGGGGTCGGCATCGGCGGTCACCTCGATGTTGGAGATCGGGGCGAGCGCGTTGGACTCGGCGAGCACCTCGGCGGAGAGCAGACGGTCGGACGAGGTGCCTCCGGCGAGTGCGCTCGCGGTCGCCGCGTCTCCGTCGGCGAGTGCGTGGAGGAACTCCTCGACGGCAGCCGACGGCGTCGCGGCGCCGCTGCCCGTCTGGGGCGATAGGGGTTCGCTCGCACCGCGGCTGATGAGCGAGCCGATCCCGAAGACGCCGCCCACGAGCAGCAGGAGCAGCACGACCGCTCCCGCGACGATGCCGATGATCGCGCCGGTCGGCAGGCCGCCCCTCCGCTGCGGCGCCTGCGGGCCGGGCGGCGCGTACCCCTGGGGCGGTGCTTCGTACCCCTGGGGCGGTGCGTCGTACCCCTGGGGCGGTGCTTCGTACCCCTGGGGTGGTGCTTGGTATCCCTGGGGCGGCGCGTAGCCCTGGGGTGGTGCGTAGCCCTGCGGCGGCGCGTAGCCCTGCGGCGGCGGGAGATCGGCCGGCGGCTGGATACCGGTGGGCGGTTCGAGGCCCGGCGACGGGGCGAGACCCGCGGGCGCCTCGGACGACGGCTCCGGCTCGACGAGCTGCGGCTCGGCCGGTTCCGAGAACGGCTCCGCGTTCGGATCCGCCGCGGGCCGCGGCGGTGCGCTCGGCGGGCTCCGGTCCGGGTCGGGCTGCTGCGAGTTCTCGGGCGCATCGCTCATGCCTCTAGCCTATGCGCTCCCGAGCCGCGCAGGAGCGGCTCGGGAGCAGCTGCGGAACCCCTAGGCTTGAGGGGTGACCGCGCAGCGCATCAACCCGAGCATCCTGTCCGCCGACTTCGTGAACCTGCAGGCCGAACTCGAGGCCATCGCCACGGCCGATCTCGTGCACGTCGACGTGATGGACAACCACTTCGTGCCCAACCTCACCATGGGCCCGCCCATCGTCGAGCGCATCCAAGCCGTCTCGCCGGTGCCGCTCGACGTGCACCTCATGATCTCCGACGCCGACCGATGGGCCCCCGGCTACGCCGAGCTGGGCGCATACTCGGTCACCTTCCACGCGGAGGCCGCGGCCGATCCCGTGGCACTCGCGCGTCGCCTGCGCGCGATCGGCGCCCGCGCCGGCATCGCGCTCAAGCCGGGAACCGACCCCGATCCCTACCTCGAGCTGCTTCCGGAGTTCGATCAGGTGCTCGTGATGACCGTCGAGCCGGGATTCGGCGGGCAGTCGTTCATGGCCGACATGATGCCGAAGCTGCGCCGCTTCGCCGAGGCGAAGGCGCGTCTGGGCCTCGACGTCTGGTTGCAGGTCGACGGGGGCATCTCGAAGGACACGATCGGGATCGCCGCCGAGGCCGGCGCCGACACCTTCGTCGCGGGATCCGCGGTCTACGGGGGCGTGCCCGAGCATCGGATCGCCGAACTCCGTGCGGCGGCAGCAGCGCACCGGCACTGAGCCGGGTCGAGAACGCGGTAGTGTAGTCACGTGAAATCGTTCGATGAGCTGTTCGCCGAGCTCGGTGAGAAGGCAGCGTCGCGCCCCGAGGGGAGCGACACGGTCGCGCGCCTCGACGCGGGTGTGCACGCGATCGGCAAGAAGATCGTCGAGGAGGCCGCCGAGGTGTGGATGGCCGCCGAGCACGAGAGCGATGAGGCGTGCGCCGAGGAGATCAGCCAGCTGCTCTACCACCTGCAGGTGCTCATGCTCGCGAAGGGCCTGTCGCTCCGAGACGTCTACGCGCATCTGTAGCGTCGGCCGGTGATCCGATCCCGGATCGCGCCCGCCGACGCTTCTTCGCTGACCGCATCACCCTGGCCGGCGCACCGTCGGCCGTCACGGAAGGATTCCCCCACCATCATGCTGCGCATCGCCGTTCCCAATAAGGGATCGCTCTCCGAAGTCGCCGCCGAGATGCTCGCGGAGGCGGGCTACTCGGGGCGTCGGGACAGCCGCAAGCTCGTGCACACCGACTCCCGCAACGGCGTCGAGTTCTTCTATCTCCGTCCTCGGGATATCGCGACCTACGTCGGCTCCGGTGCGCTCCACGTCGGGATCACGGGCCGGGACCTCCTGCTCGACTCGGGATCCGACGCCGTCGAGATCGCGGCACTCGACTTCGCCGACTCGACGTTCCGCTTCGCGGCGCCCGCCGGCGGAGACATCTCGGACATCGCCCATCTGGCGGGGAAGCGCGTCGCCACCAGCTATCCGAAGCTGGTCGACGACTTCCTCCGCGAGCGCGGGGTCGAGGCGACGCTCGTGAAGCTCGACGGCGCGGTGGAGTCTGCCGTGCAGCTCGGTGTGGCGGACGCGGTAGCCGACGTGGTCTCCACCGGTGCGACGCTGCGGGCCGCCGGTCTCGACATCTTCGGGCCGGTGATCCTCGACTCGACCGCGCTGCTCATCGGAGGGCCCACCGCCCACGCGGGAACGGATCGGCTTCTGCGCCGCCTGCGAGGCGTGCTCGTGGCGCGCAAGTACGCCATTCTCGAGTACGATCTGCCGATCGCCCGGCTCGAGGCCGCCACCGAGATCGCGAGCGGGATCGAGTCGCCCACGGTTTCCCCCCTCAAAGAGGACGGCTGGGTCGCCGTGCGGGTCATGGTGCTGCGCGACGACGCGAACGATGTGATGGACCGCCTGTACGACGTCGGCGCGAAGGGCATCTTCGTGACCCAGGTGCACGCGGCGCGCTTCTAGGGAGGCCGACATGGCAATCGCAACCCGTGTGATCCCGTGCCTCGACGTCGCTGCGGGGCGGGTGGTCAAGGGGGTCAACTTCCTCAACCTGCGCGACGCGGGGGATCCCGTCGAGCTCGCGGCCCGCTACGCCGAGCAGGGAGCGGATGAGCTGACGTTCCTCGACGTCACGGCGACCGTCGACGACCGGTCGACGACGTACGAGGTGGTGCAGCGCACCGCGGAGCAGGTGTTCATCCCGCTCACCGTCGGCGGCGGCGTGCGCGGCGTCGAGGACGTGGCCCGCTTGCTCGAGGTCGGCGCCGACAAGGTGGGGATCAACAGCGGCGCCATCGCGCGGCCGGAGGTGATCGGCGAGATCGCCGACCGCTTCGGTTCTCAAGTGCTGGTGCTCTCGCTCGACGTGAAGCGCTCGCCGCGCACGCCGTCGGGCTTCGTCGTTACCACCCACGGCGGCAAGCGCGAGACCGATCTCGACGCTCTCGAGTGGTGCCGCGAGGCGGTCGAGCGCGGCGCGGGGGAGCTGCTCGTCAATTCGATGGACGCCGACGGGACGCTCGCCGGCTTCGATCTCGAACTCACTCGTGCGGTGCGCGAGCTCGCCGACGTGCCGGTGATCGCCTCCGGCGGGGCCGGCCGACTGGAGCACTTCGCGCCCGCGGTGGAGGCCGGAGCCGATGCGGTGCTCGCCGCGTCCGTGTTCCACGACGGCACCTTCACGGTCGGGCAGGTGAAGCGCGCGCTCGCCGAGGCCGGCCACACCGTGCGTCTGGCACCCGCAGGTTGAGCGGCCTGCGAGCCGAAACCCGGTGCGCCGCGACCATCACGAAAGCGACGGAGAGGCCATGACGAACATCGATCCCGTGCCCGAGGAACTGGTCTTCGGCTCCGACGGCCTGCTGCCCGCCATCATCCAGGACGACGAGTCCGGCGAGGTGCTCATGCTCGCATGGATGGACCGCGAGGCGATCCGTCGCACGCTCACGTCAGGCCGGGTCACGTTCTGGTCTCGCTCGCGGCGCGAGTACTGGCGCAAGGGAGACACCTCCGGTCATCGGCAGTACGTGCGCTCGGTGGCGGCGGACTGCGATGCCGACACCCTGCTCGTGCGCGTCGTGCAGGTGGGGGCCGCCTGTCACACGGGTACCCGCACCTGTTTCACCGGTCGCGAGATCGCGGCACTCGTCGGGGATCCGAGCGCTCCGGAGGAGTAGGGCGCCGGGCGCCACCGATACACTGAGACGGTGACACTGACGACCTCGCGCGCCGCGTTCGACGCCGCGCGCGCCTCCCACGCCGTGCTCCCCGTCTGCCGCGAGATCTTCGCCGACGCGGACACCCCCGTCGGCATCTACCGCAAGGTCGCTGCGTCCCGTCCGGGGACCTTCCTGCTCGAGTCGGCCGAGCAGGGCGGCGTCTGGACCCGCTTCAGCTTCGTAGGAGCGGGGAGCTTCGGAGTGCTGGGCGAGCGCGACGGCCGGGCGCGGTGGACGCCGAGTGCGGCGGGCGCCGCCGTCACTGAGGAGCGACTGCTGCCGGGCGGGGTCGGCCCGCTCGCGCCGGTGGAGGCGCTGCGCGCCGTCTACGAGCGCTGGCGCGCCCCGCAGGTCGAGGGCCTGCCCCCGCTTGCGAGCGGCTTCGTCGGCTATCTCGGGTGGGAGACGGTGCGGCAGTTCGAGCGGCTCGAGAACGGTCCGGCGGATGGGCCGGGGCTGCCCACGCAGGGACTGAGCTTCGTTTCCGAGCTCGTGGTGATCGATCACCGCGAGGGCAGCGTCGTACTGCTCGCGAACGTGTTGAACGACGGGGTGCTGGAGGGCGGTGCGGCGTCCGACGCCGCCGACGCGCAGTGGGCCGATGCCCAGGCGAGACTCGATGCGCTGCAGGCGGCGCTCGCCTCGCCCTCGCCGTCGCCGCTCGGCGCGCTGGACCGCGAGGCGCTGCCCGATCCCGAACGGCTTACAAGCACACCCGAGTTCCTGGCGGCGGTCGAGCGCGCCAAGCGCCACATCGTCGACGGCGACATCTTCCAGGTCGTGCCGTCGCAGCGCTTCGACCAGCAGTGCTCGGCCGATCCGCTCGACGTCTATCGCGTGCTGCGCCACCTCAACCCCAGCCCCTACCTGTACCTCCTGCAGCTCGAGGATCACAACGGAGCACCCTTCGCGGTCGTGGGATCGAGCCCCGAGGCCCTCGTCACCGTGCAGGAGAACGGGCACGTGATGACGCACCCGATCGCGGGATCCCGGCCGCGCGGAGCGACCACCGAGGAGGACCAGCAGCACGAGCGCGATCTGCTCGCCGACGAGAAGGAGCGAGCCGAGCACCTCATGCTCGTCGATCTCGCGCGCAACGACCTGCTGCGGGTCTGCGAGCCGTCGTCGGTCGAGGTGACCGAGTTCATGCGGATCGAGCGCTTCAGCCACATCATGCACATCGTCTCGACGGTCGAGGGGCGAACTCGCGCGGGGCAGAACCCCATCGACGTGTTCCGGGCCACATTCCCCGCGGGCACCCTCTCCGGGGCGCCGAAGCCCCGGGCGCTCGAGATCATCGACGAACTCGAGACGGTGCAGCGCGGCGTCTACGGCGGGGTGGTGGGCTACTTCGGTCTGGGCGGGGCGGCTGACCTCGCGATCGCGATCCGCACCGCCACGATCGCGGGCGGCGTCGCGATGGTGCAGGCCGGTGCCGGGATCGTCGCGGACTCCGTACCGGAGGCCGAGGACGCGGAGTGCCGCAGCAAGGCGGCCGCACCCCTGCGGGCGATCGCCATCGCGAACACTCTGCATCGGCTCGGCGCAGATGCGGCGACTGCTGCGGTCGCGGTGCAGGGAGGCGGACATGCGCGCTAAGCCACTCGCCCTCGGCGGCGTCGCGCTCGCCGGGGCCGCGGCGTTGATCGCGGGATCCCAGACCTGGGTCTCGTTCATGCTCGACGGCACCCACAGCGTGGAGACCGTGACCGGCCACGCGGCGAATGCGGCGTTGACTCCCGTCGCCGTGGCGCTCATCGCCGCCGCGCTGGCGCTCACGATCGCCGGGCGGGTGTTCAGACGGGTGCTGGGGGCGCTCGTCGCCCTGCTCGGCGCAGGGCTCGTCGCGCTGTCGAGCGGGGTGATCGCCGACCCGCTCGGCGCAGCGGGGGCGCGGATCACCGAGCTCACCGGCATCGCAGGTGGAGCGGCAGGGTCGGAGGTGCTCTGGAGCGATGTCTCCGCCTGGGGGTGGGTGAGCGCGTTCGCCGGTGCGCTCGCCGTGCTCCTCGGTATGGTCGTCCTGCTGCTCAGCGGCCGCTGGGGAGCCGCAGGTCGCAAGTACGATGCTGCGCCGAAGGCTCGAGAGGCGTCGACCGGCGCCCCGGATCGGATCTCGGATTGGGACTCTCTGAGCGAGGGCACCGACCCCAGCGACGATTTCCGGTAGGCTTGAGCCGTTCAAATCTGTTCAGAGGAGATTCATGAGTACCCAGCACGGAGACCCCGGTCACGGTGATTCGCCCGCCGCATGGACGGCGGTCGTGGTGATGCTGCTCGGCATCGCAGCCGGCACCGTCTTCTTCTTCCTGCACAACGCGACGATGGTGTGGGTGTGCGCCGGCATCGTCGCCGTCGGTGCCCTGCTGGGGTGGATCCTCGCGAAGGCCGGCTTCGGCGTGAACGGCCCGAAGTTCAGCCCCAAGTCGCACGACTGACGTGCTCGAGCAACTGCTTGCGGGCTCCCTCGAAGACGCGGCGGAGCGCAGGGAGCTCATGCCCTACGCGCGGCTCGAGGCGGAGGCGCTCAGCCGTCCCGCCGCCCTTGACGCGCTCGCGGCCCTGGCGCCCGCCGATCACATGAAGGTGATCGCCGAGGTCAAGCGCGCGAGTCCGTCCCGCGGTGATCTGGCCGACATCCCCGAGCCGCAGGCGCTTGCGGCCCAGTACGAAGCCGGCGGGGCGAGCGCGGTGAGCGTGCTCACCGAGCAGCGCCGCTTCAAGGGTTCGCTCGCCGACCTCGAAGCGGTGCGCAAGGCCGTCAGCATTCCGGTGCTGCGCAAGGACTTCATCGGGGACGAGTATCAGGTGCTCGAGGCCCGCGCGGCGGGCGCCGATCTCGTACTGCTGATCGTGGCCGCGCTGCCGCAGCCCCGCCTCGAGCGGCTCCACACCATGATCCGCGAACTCGGAATGACCCCGCTCGTCGAGGCCCACACGGCCGACGAGGTGGCCCGCGCCGTCGACCTCGGCGCGCAGCTGATCGGCGTCAACGCGCGCGACCTGCGCACCTTCGAACTCGATCGCGAGCTCTTCGGCCGCGTGGCGGATCAGATTCCGGCCGGAGTCGTCCGCGTGGCCGAGTCCGCCGTGCTCGACGTCGCGGATGTGCAGCGCTATCGCGAGGCCGGGGCCGACGCGGTGCTGGTGGGGGAGGCGCTCGTCACCAACGATCCCATCGCGACGCTCTCGGCATACCTGAGCGTCTGAATCCGGCCCTCAGCGCATTCGGCGCCGCGATCCCGAGCCGTGAGCCGATCCGCACGGCACCCGAACCACGTTAGGCAGAGATGACAGACTCGCTCCGCGACCAGCACGGCCCGTTCTTCGGGGACTACGGCGGCCGGTACATGCCCGAATCGCTCATCGCAGCAATCGACGAGTTGACGGCCGCCTACGACGCGGCGCAGGCCGATCCCGCATTCCGCGCCGAACTCGTCGAACTGCTCGGCTCGTACGCCGGACGGCCGTCGCCGATCACCGAGGTGCCTCGCTTCGCCGAGCACGCGGGAGGGGCGCGGATCTTCCTGAAGCGCGAGGACCTCAACCACACGGGATCCCACAAGATCAACAACGTGCTCGGACAGGCGCTGCTCACGCGGCGGCTCGGCAAGCACCGCGTGATCGCCGAGACCGGCGCCGGTCAGCACGGCGTGGCGACGGCGACCGCCGCGGCGCTCTTCGGCCTCGAGTGCACCATCTACATGGGCGAGGTCGATACCGAACGGCAGGCACTCAACGTCGCACGCATGCGCCTGCTCGGTGCCGAGGTGGTGCCGGTGACCACCGGCTCGCGCACGCTGAAGGACGCGATCAACGAGGCGTATCGCGACTGGGTCGCGACCGTCGAGCACACCAACTACATCTTCGGAACGGCTGCGGGGCCGCACCCGTTCCCGGCGATGGTGCGCGACTTCCAGAAGGTCATCTCCGAGGAGGCGCGCGCCCAGCTGCTGGAGCGCACGGGGCGTCTGCCCGACGCGGTCGTCGCCTGCGTGGGCGGCGGATCCAACGCGATCGGCATGTTCGACGCCTTCCTCGATGATCCCGGCGTGCGCCTCTACGGCGTCGAGGCGGCCGGCGACGGCGTCGACACCCTGCGGCAGGCGGCGTCGATCGAGCGGGGCCGCCCCGGCATCCTGCACGGGTCGAAGACCTACGTGCTGCAGGACGAGGACGGGCAGACCATCGAATCGCACTCGATCTCGGCGGGACTCGACTACCCGGGCGTCGGTCCCGAGCACGCGTGGCTGTCCGACATCGGACGCGCCGAGTACATTCCGGCGACCGACGACGAGGCCATGCAGGCCCTCAGACTGCTCAGCCGCACGGAGGGCATCATCCCCGCGATCGAGTCGGCGCACGCCCTGGCGGGCGCGCTCCGGATCGGTCGCGAGCTCGGCCCGGAGGGCCTCATCGCCGTGAACCTCTCGGGGCGCGGGGACAAGGACATGGCGACGGCGGGCCGATACTTCGGTCTGCTCGACGAGCGGGAAGCGGGGGCCGGCGAATGAGCGGGCAGGAGTCTCGGGTCGCAGCGGCGATCCGCGCGGCGAAGCAGCACCGGCGCGGTGCGCTCGTGGGCTATCTGCCCGTGGGTTTCCCCGACCTCGACACGAGCATCGAGGCGGCCATCGCGATGGCGCGCAGCGGCGTCGACGTGCTGGAGCTCGGGCTGCCCTACTCCGATCCGGTCATGGACGGCGAGGTGATCCAGGAGGCGACTCAGACGGCGCTCGCGGGGGGCTTCCGTGTGTCCCAGGTGTTCGAGGCGGTGCGCCGCGTGCGGGAGGCCGTCGACGTGCCCGTGCTCATCATGACCTACTGGAATCCCGTGCTGCAGTACGGCGTGGAGCGCTTCGCGCACCGACTCGCAGAGGCGGGCGGGGCCGGTCTGATCACCCCGGACATCACCCCGGACGCGGCTGCGGACTGGATCGAGGTGAGCGAGCGCGCCGGCCTCGACCGCATCTTCCTCGCCGCACCCAGTTCGAGCGACGAACGACTGCGGCTCGTCGCCGAGTCGACGACCGGGTTCGTCTACACGGTCTCGACCATGGGCATCACGGGGGAGCGGGCCCAGCTCGACGCCGCGGCGCGCGGGCTCACGCGCCGATTGCGGGAGCAGGGCGCCGACCTGGCGTGCGTGGGCATCGGGATCTCGACCGCCGAACAGGTCGCGGCGGCACTCGAGTACGCCGATGGGGCGATCGTGGGCACCGCATTCGTCCGCGCCCTGCGCGACGGCGGCGTCTCGCGCCTCGCCGAGGTCGTGCGTGCGATCGCGGCCGGCACCCGGCGAGCCGACGGCGCAGCCGCCGTCGGTGCCGCGCTGTAGGATTGACCCGATCGCGGGCCCGCCCCGCGCCACACCCGAGTACGCACCCCGCGGCAGAGCGTCGCAGGCGAAAGAGGAGTGAATGATTCTCCCGTTGAGCATCCCGAGCCCCGATCTGCAGTTCCTCCAGATCGGGCCGCTGCGCATCTACTTCTACGCGCTCTGCATCATCACCGGCATCATCATCGCCGCCATCTGGACGGGCCGGCGGCTGTCGCGGCGCGGAGGCGAGCGCGGGGCCGTGTTCGACTTCGTGGTCTGGGCGCTCGTGCTCGGCATCCTGGGGGCGCGTCTCTACCACGTGGTGACGCACTGGGGCGACTACTTCGGGCCGGGCACGAACCCGCTCGACATCTTCGCGTTCTGGAAGGGCGGCATCGCCATCTTCGGCGCGCTGCTGGGCGGTGCGATCGGCGTGCTGATCGCCTCGCGGATCACCGGCATCCGGTTCTGGTCCTTCGCCGACGCCCTGGTACCGGGCCTCCTGATCGCGCAGGCGGTCGGTCGCCTCGGCAACTGGTTCAACCACGAACTCTTCGGCGGCCCCACCGCGCTTCCATGGGGCCTCGAGATCGAATCGAGCAATCCCGCCTTCCCGATCGGCCTTCCCGAGGGCACGCTCTTCCACCCCACCTTCCTCTACGAGGCGCTCTGGAACATCCTCGGCGTGATCGTGCTCCTCGCGATCGAGCGCAGGTGGCGTCCGCGCTGGGGCACGTTCTTCGCGATGTACCTGGTCTGGTACGGCGTCGGTCGCACCTTCACGGAATCGCTGCGCGTCGATCCGAGCCTGCTCTTCCTCGGGATCCGCACCAATGTGCTCGCGGCCTTCCTCGCGGTGATCGCGGGCGTCGTGATCTTCATCGTGCAGCGCCGTCGCCACGTCGGGATCGAGACCTCCGTGTATCTGCCCGGTCGGCACAACCCGAACGACGCCGTGCTCGTCGAGACCGCCGATCCCGAGCGGTACTTCCACGTGATCGACCGGGGCGGCTCGGGCGGCGACGAGGCGGAGCGGGCCGAGCAGGCCGCACCCGATCGCGCCGGATCCGCTCCGGCCAACTAGCCGAACGAAGGAGCCGACACCGATATGCGCCACGCCAAGATCGTCGCAACGTGGGGGCCCGCGGTCTCCAGCTACGACCACACCCTCGACCTCATCCGCGCCGGCGTGAACGTGGCCCGGCTCAACATGTCCCACGGCACCTACAACGTGCACGAGGGCATCTATCGCAACATCCGCCGTGCAGAGGCGGAGGTGGGGCGGCCCATCGCGGTGCTCGCCGATCTGCAGGGCCCGAAGATCCGTCTCGGCAAGTTCGAGGGCGGCCCCTACGAGCTCGAGGTGGGTGATGAGTTCGCGATCACGACGCGCGACGTGATGGGCGATCGGCATCTCGCGGGCACCACGCACCGGGGGCTGCCGGGGGACGTGAACCCCGGGGATCCGCTGCTCATCGATGACGGCAAGGTCGCGCTGCGCGCGGTGCGCGTCACCGAGGACACCGTGCACGCCGTGGTGGAGGTGCCCGGGGCCGTCTCCAACAACAAGGGCATCAACCTGCCGGGCGTGGCGGTGAACGTGCCCGCGCTGTCGGAGAAGGACGAGCAGGATCTGCGCTGGGCGCTGCAGCTGGGCGTCGACTACATCGCGCTGTCGTTCGTGCGCGACGCCGCCGACATCACGCGCGTGCACGAGATCATGGACGAGGAGGGGATCCGCCTTCCGGTCATCGCCAAGATCGAGAAGCCGCAGGCGGTCGACCACCTCGAGGAGATCGTCGCGGCATTCGACGGGATCATGGTCGCACGCGGAGATCTCGGCGTCGAGCTGCCGCTCGAGCGGGTGCCGCTCGTGCAGACCGAGGCCATCGCGATCGCGCGTCAGAACGCGAAGCCGGTCATCGTGGCGACGCAGGTGTTCGAGTCGATGATCGAGAACCCGCGCCCCACGCGCGCCGAAGCCTCCGACTGCGCGAACGCCGTGCTCGACGGCGCCGACGCGGTCATGCTCTCGGGTGAGACCAGCGTCGGGGCCTACCCGGTCGAGGCCGTCACCACCATGGCGCGCATCATCGAGGCGACGGAGGAGCACGCGCTCGATCGCATCGAGCCCCTGGGCACGGCGCCGCGCACTCAGGGCGGCGCGCTCACCCTCGCAGCGTCCGAGGTCGCCGACTTCATCGGCGCCAGGTACATCTGCGTGTTCACAGAGTCGGGCGATACGGTGCGGCGCATGTCCCGTCTGCGGCGCCCCATCCCGATCATCGGCTTCACACCCGACGCCGACACGCGTCGGCGCATGGAGCTCACCTGGGGCGCCCGCAGCTACGAGGTGTCGCGCGTCGGATCGACCGACGAGATGTTCGCGCAGGTCGACGAGGTGCTGCTCGACCACTCGCGCGTCGAGATCGGCGACAAAGTGCTCATCATCGCCGGGTCCCCTCCGGGCGTCGTCGGAACGACCAACACGCTGCGGATCCACCGCATCGGCGAGGCCACGGGGCAGCTTCCCGAAGCCGGTCCCCGCAAGCACACCGTCGGGCGCGGCAAGGTCTTCGTCTGATCGCCCTCGATGCCGAGTGAGGTGACGAGGAGTCCGCGCCGCACCGTTCGCAGCATTCAGTTCCTGCGTGCGCTGGCGGCGCTCGGCGTCGTGTACTACCACGCGGTAGATGCCGGGGGCGTGTTCGCGCTCCCCAGCACGGGGGCGTGGGGCGTCGACGTGTTCTTCGTCATCAGCGGCTTCATCATCGGCACGGTCACTGTGCAGAACAGCGCGCACTTCTTCAGACGACGGGTGTTCCGCGTGGTGCCCCTCTACTGGATCGCGACGCTCGCGTGGGCAGCCGCGGTGCTGCTCGTCCCGTGGCGGGAGGGCTCCACCGAGGTCGACCTGCCCGGTCTGCTGAAGTCGTTCTTCTTCATCCCCTATCAGATGCCGTTGCGCGAGGGGCCGATCCTGCAACTCGGGTGGACGCTCAACTACGAGATGTTCTTCTACCTCGTGGTCGCCGTGATGCTGGTGCTGCTTCGGACCGCTCGACCCGCGCTGTGGGGTGCGGTCCTGCTGCTCGGGGCGCTCGTGGTCAGCGGCTTCATCTGGCCCGCGTCCGAGCCCTCGCTCGCCTTCTATCAGAGCACCCTGCTGCTCGAGTTCCTCTCGGGTGTGCTGCTCTCCTTCGTCTACCGGAGGTTCGGGCAGGCCGGACGGCAGAGTGCCGGTGCCGCGGTCCGCGCGATCGGCTCCGGCGCCGGAGCCGCTGCAGCGCTCGCCGCTCTCGTCGTGCTGGTGCTGCAGGACCTGGGGGTGATCCCGCGTCTCGGGGAGCTGCGCGCCGTGTACTACGGGCTGCCCGCGGTGGTGCTGGTCGCCGCGGCGCTGTGGCTCGAGCCCCTCATCCGCGACGGCCGTCTCACCCGCGCGCTGCTCGCGATCGGCGACGCCAGTTACGCGATGTACCTCTTCCATCCGTTCGTCACGGTGGCCCTGTCCCAGGTGATCCTCGGAGGCGTGATCGCGACGGCGGGCGTGCCGCTGCGCATCGTGCTGTTGATCATGACGCTGGCCGCCGTGATCCTGAGCAGCATCGCGATCGACCGCTGGGTGGATCGTCCCATTCAGCGCGGGCTGAAACGCGGGTTCCTCCCGCAGCGGCGGCGTGATGAGCCGATCGGCCGGCGCGACTACGAATCGTCATCGTCCTCGATGTAGACCTCGGTGGATCCATCGAGGATCGGATGATCGAGCCTGTCGCCCCAGGGCACTCGTCGCACCGTGCCGTGCCCGTTGGCCGCCTCCGAGTCGCTCGCGTCGTGAATCGTGTGCGAGTTGTGCTGGGTGTTCGGCATCGTCGCCTCCTCGCGTCGCTGGCTTCCATTCTACCCCTGGATCTGGTATATGGAACCCACGATGCTGTCGGTGCCGGATGCGGGACTCGAACCCGCACACCTTTCGGCAGCGCATTTTGAGTGCGCCGTGTCTGCCAATTCCACCAATCCGGCGTGTGCTGCGCGACGACCTCCGGTGAGGAGGACAGAGAACAGACTAGCGCAGCTTCGACCCGCTCCCGTGTCGGAGCGCAGGCGATTCTGAGTCGTCGTGCGGCACGGATGTCGTAAGCTGGTGGAGTGAATGACCAGAGCACTGCACCGAGCGCCCCGCGACGCGTCGTCGTCGCGGAAGACGAGTCCCTGATCCGCCTCGACATCGTAGAGACCCTGCGCGACAGCGGCTACGACGTGGTGGGCGAAGCCGGTGACGGCGAGGAGGCGGTGCGCCTCGTGGAGGAGCTGCGCCCCGATCTCGTCGTGATGGACGTCAAGATGCCGAAGCTCGACGGGATCTCCGCGGCGGAGCGCATCAACAAGGACCACATCGCACCCGTGGTCCTGCTCACCGCCTTCAGCCAGCGCGAGCTCGTCGAGCGAGCGAGCGAGGCCGGCGCCCTCGCCTACGTCGTCAAGCCGTTCACCCCGGCGGACCTGATCCCCGCGATCGAGATCGCGCTGTCGCGCTTCCAGCAGATCGTCGCGCTCGAGAGCGAGGTCGCCGATCTCGCCGAGCGGTTCGAGACCCGCAAGCTCGTCGACCGCGCGAAGGGGATCCTCAACGACAAGATGGGGCTCAGCGAGCCCGAGGCGTTCCGTTGGATCCAGAAGGCGTCGATGGATCGTCGCCTCACCATGCAGGACGTGGCGAAGACGATCATCGATCAGCTCGGCCCGAAGAAGTCGTAGCCGCCTCGGCAGAATGCACGAGTGCCCCCGGCCGATGGCCGGGGGCACTCGTGCATTCACGAGATGCGCTTGTAGAAGTTCGTGATGCGCACCGTCGAGCAGCGGCGGCCCTGCTCGTCGCTGACGATGATCTCGTGGACCGCGACCGATCTCCCCAGTTTGATCGGGGTGCACACCCCGGTCACGATGCCCGATGTGGCGGAGCCCGTGTGCGTCGCGTTGATGTCGACGCCCACCCCGACGTGCCCTTCAGGGGCGACGAAGTTGGCGTGCATCGATCCGAGCGTCTCACCGAGCACCACGTAGGCGCCGCCGTGCAGCAGGCCGATCGGCTGGGTGTTGCCTTCGACCGGCATCATGGCGACCGCGCGCTCTCGCGTGAACTCGGTCATCTCGATCCCCATCCGGTCGGCGAGTGCGCCGAGGCCGCGCTCGCGGACGTACGCCAGTCCGGGGTCGGTCGGGTCGGTGTGCGGAGGGGTGGGGGCCGTCATGTCGTCTGCTGGTTCCTTGTCCGGGGCGGCTTGTAGGCTGGGCATGTGTCGAATCCTCAGCCTACCCTCATGATCATCGACGGCCACTCGCTGGCCTTCCGGGCGTTCTACGCGTTGCCCGTCGACAGCTTCCAGACCCAGAGTGGCCAGCACACGAACGCGATCCACGGCTTCATCGCCATGCTCATCAACCTGCTGGGCAATGAGCGCCCGGATGCGCTGGCCGTCGCCTTCGACATCTCCCGCCATTCCTTCCGCACGGAGGAGTACCCCGAGTACAAGGGCACTCGCGGCGAGACGCCGCCCGAGTTCAAGGGCCAGGTGCCGCTGCTGCAGGAGGCGCTGCACGCGATGGGGATCCGCACGCTCGAGAAGGAGAACTTCGAGGCCGACGATATCCTCGCCACGCTCGCGACCCGCGGCGCCGACGCCGGATATCGGGTGCTCGTGGTCAGCGGCGACCGCGACACGATCCAGCTGGTCGACGACCGGATCACGCTGCTCTATCCGTCGAAGCAGGGGGTGAGCGAGCTCACTCGATACGATGCCGAGAAGGTGATGGAGCGCTACGGGATCCGGCCGGAGCAGTACCCCGAGATCGCCGCGCTCGTGGGGGAGACGAGCGACAATCTGCCGGGCATTCCCCGCGTGGGCGAGAAGACCGCCGTCAAGTGGATCACCCAGTTCGGATCGCTGGAGGAGATTCTCCGCCGGCAGGACGAGATCGGCGGCAAGGTGGGGGAGAGCCTGCGCGAGCACGCGCACCTTGCGGAGCGCAACCGCCGGCTCAACCGGCTCGTGCGCGATGTCGAGCTCGACGTGACGCTCGACGAGCTGAAGCGGGGCGAGATCGACATGGGCGCGGTGCAGCAGGTCTTCGCCAGGCTCGAGTTCCGCACACTGCTGCAGCGCGTCGGCAAGCTCGCCGGCGCTGAGGTGCCGGCTGGCGGTGCGGCCTCGGCGACGGCGTCGCTCGTGCCGCAACGGCCAGAGGCGAAGAACCTGATCGACGAGGAGCTGGGCGACTGGCTCGACAAGGCGGATCACCCCGCCGTGCTGATCCGCGAGGCCGACTCGGGTTACGAAGTGGGGATCGCGACGCCCGATTCCTCCGTGCTGTTCCACTGGATTCCGGGCGGGCGGGACTACGCGCTCTTCGAGCAGTGGCTGGCCTCGGACGCCTCGAAGCTGTTCTTCGATGCGAAGCAGCAGATCGCGACCGCGCGTCGCGCGGGCGCGCAGATCGGAGGCATCGGGGGAGACCTGCTGCTCGCCGCCTGGCTGCTGCGCCCTGCGACGGCGGAGAAGAGCATCGCTGAGGCGGTGTTCCGCTTCCTCGGCGAGCAGGTGCCCGAGGGCGACCCGAATCAGCTCGTGCCCGACGAGGGCAGCGTGGCCGACGCCGCCGCGCTCGCCTGGTACGTGGCGCGCGCGCACGCCGCCGCCACCGAGCGCTTCCAGTCGCGCACGATCGAGATCTACCGCGATATCGAGTTGCCGCTCGTGCCGGTGCTCGCGGCGCTCGAGGAGCGCGGCGTCGAAATCGACCTGCCGCTCTTCGAAGCCCACCACGCCGAGCTCACGGCGCGGGTCGCGGACCTCGCGCAGCAGGCGTTCGCGGCGATCGGGCGCGAGGTCAACCTGTCGTCGCCGAAGCAGCTGCAGGAAGTGCTCTTCGACGAGCTCGACATGCCGAAGACGCGCAAGACGAAGAGCGGGTACACGACCGACGCGGCCGCGCTGGCAGAGCTGCAGGCGAAGAAGCCGCACCCCTTCCTCGATGCGCTGCTCGCGCACCGCGATGCGAACAAGCTGCGTCAGATGGTCGAGACGCTCATCAAGGCGGTGCAGCAGGACGGCCGGATCCACACGACGTTCGTGCAGACGGGAGCCAGCACCGGTCGACTGGCATCGACCGACCCGAATCTGCAGAACATCCCGGTGCGCTCGGAGGAGGGGCGCCGCATCCGCGAAGGGTTCATCCATGCACCCGACTACGAGACGCTCATGACTGCGGACTACTCGCAGATCGAGATGCGCATCATGGCTCACCTGTCGGGCGATGCGGGGCTCATCGAGGCCTTCAACGAGGGGGAAGATCTCCACCGCTTCGTCGGAGCGCGTATCTTCGGGGTCACCCCTGAGGAGGTGACGAGCGAGATGCGCTCGAAGGTCAAGGCGATGTCGTACGGGCTCGCGTACGGCTTGTCGGCCTTCGGCCTCTCCAAGCAGCTCGGTATCAGCGGTGCCGAGGCGAAGCAGCTCATGGTCGACTACTTCGAGCGTTTCGGGGGCGTCCGCGACTACCTGCGCTCCGTTGTCGACCAGGCCAAGCGCGACACCTTCACCGAGACGATCTTCGGCCGCCGCCGCCCGTTCCCCGATCTGGCGAGCCCGAACCGAGTCCTGCGGGAGAACGCCGAGCGGGCGGCCCTCAACTCGCCGATTCAGGGATCGGCGGCCGACATCATCAAGCGCGCCATGATCCAGGTCGAGCGCCGCATGCGCGAGGCCGATCTGCGCTCGCGCATGCTGCTGCAGATCCACGACGAGCTCATGTTCGAGGTCGCCGAGGGGGAGTGGGACGCGCTCGAGGCGATCGTGCGCGAGGAGATGGCGGGCGCCGCCGAGCTCTCCGTGCCGCTCGAGGTGCAGGTGGGGCACGGGAGCAACTGGAACGCCGCCGCGCACTGACGCTCGCGCTCCTTCAGGCAGGAGGGCGACTTCGCGTTTCCCGACCTCCTGGGGATCGGTCGCCTGCGTCGAGCGGCTCGCCCGGCTGCGGTGCCGCGGATGCGTCGGTGATCGACGAGGACGGAGCGGCAGGCGAGGCGGCGGTCCGCCCCGGGCGTGTCGTCACTTGTCGGGGCGTCCGTCTCGCGGTACGCTTGAGTGTCACATCTGTGGCGACTCAACCATGTCCAAATGTGGGTGAGCCTCGCGGATCATCGCATCCGCCCGGTCGCTCGGGCGCTCTCCCACCTGATTCCTGTCCATTCTGGAGACCAATTTCATGACGAACGCAACGACCGAGAGCAAGCAGGTCGCGATCAACGACATCGGCTCGGCCGACGACTTCCTTGCAGCGGTCGAATCGACCCTGAAGTTCTTCAACGACGGAGACCTCATCGAGGGCACCGTGGTGAAGATCGACCGCGACGAGGTGCTCCTCGACGTCGGGTACAAGACCGAGGGCGTCATTCCCTCGCGCGAGCTGTCCATCAAGCACGACGTGAACCCCGATGAGGTTGTTCAGGTCGGCGATCCCGTCGAGGCGCTCGTGCTCCAGAAGGAGGACAAGGAAGGTCGCCTCATCCTGTCCAAGAAGCGCGCTCAGTACGAGCGGGCCTGGGGCGATGTGGAGCGCATCAAGGAGAACGAGGGCGTCGTCACCGGAACGGTGATCGAGGTCGTCAAGGGCGGCCTGATCGTCGACATCGGGCTTCGCGGCTTCCTCCCCGCCTCGCTCATCGAGCTGCGCCGCGTGCGCGACCTGACCCCGTACCTGGGTCAGGAGATCGAGGCGAAGATCCTCGAGCTCGACAAGAACCGCAACAACGTCGTGCTGTCGCGCCGCGCGCTCCTCGAGGAGACGCAGTCGGCGACCCGCTCCTCGTTCCTCGCCGAGCTCAAGCCGGGCCAGGTGCGCAAGGGCGTCATCTCGTCGATCGTCAACTTCGGCGCGTTCGTCGATCTGGGCGGCGTGGACGGCCTCGTGCACGTCTCCGAGCTGTCGTGGAAGCACATCGAGCACGCCTCCGACGTCGTCGAGGTCGGCCAGGAGGTCACGGTCGAGGTGCTCTCGGTCGAGCTCGATCGTGAGCGCGTCTCGCTCTCGCTCAAGGCGACCCAGGAGGACCCGTGGCAGGTCTTCGCCCGCACCCACGCGATCGGCGAGATCGCTCCGGGCGTCGTCACCAAGCTCGTTCCGTTCGGCGCGTTCGTGCGCGTGGCGGACGGCATCGAGGGCCTCGTGCACATCTCAGAGCTGTCGGGTCAGCACGTCGAGCTCGCCGAGCAGGTCGTGCAGGCCGGCCAGGAGGTCTTCGTCAAGATCATCGACATCGATCTGGATCGCCGCCGCATCTCGCTCAGCCTCAAGCAGGCCAACGAGGGCGTCGATCCCGAGGGCACCGAGTTCGATCCCGCGCTCTACGGCATGACCACCGAGTACGACGAGAACGGCGAGTACAAGTACCCCGAGGGCTTCGATCCTGAGACTCAGGAGTGGAAGGAAGGCTTCGAGGCCCAGCGCGAGAAGTGGGAGCAGGAGTACGCTGCCGCCCAGGATCGCTGGGAGGCGCACAAGAAGCAGGTCGCCGCTTCGCTCACCGAGGTCGTTGCCGCTCCCGCCGCTGACAACGCCTCGCCGAGCTTCTCGAGCGACTCGGCTTCGACCGGTGCGCTCGCCGACGACGCCGCGCTTGCGGCGCTGAAGGCGCAGCTCGAGGGCAACTGAGCCCCTCCGCCCGTCCGTCGGGCGGGTGATCGACCGGAGGCCCGGAACCGCTGCCGCGGGGCCGGGCCTTCGGCGTACCGAAGCCCGGCATCGACGCGTCGATCACCGATCCCGTGTCAGCCGGCGAGACCGCCGGCGCGTCGGGCGGCGCGCTCGGCGAGCGCTCGGCGCAGCCGCCGGATGAGCACGACGAGCACCGCGACGAGCAGCGCGAGCGCGAGCACCGGGACCACGATCGCGAGCACGGTCAGGACGAGTGCGCCCAGGTCTTCGAGGGTGCTCGACACTGCGGCACCGGCCCCCGCCGTGAGGGTGTTGATCACCGGTCGCGCCACGGCCTTCAGCACGTGCGGTACGAGTGCGATGAGCACGCCGATCAGGAACGGCCAGACGTCGGCCGAGGCGATGAACTCGGCGGGGTCGGTGACGGCGAAGGTATCGCTGGACGATCCGGCGGAGAACACGATGCCGCCCGAGGCCGGGCGCACCACCGTCTGGAGCACGTCGTTGACGCTGTCGAGTGCGGGGAATTTGTCGACCAGCACCTCTACGAGCAGCAGCACGCCGAGCACGCCGAGCGCCCACTCGTTCTCGAGCCATGCCCACGCCGCCGGGAGCTGGACGAGCTCGGTGAAGCGCGACAGGAGGCCGAGGCCGAGCAGCGGGATGTAGGCGTTGAGGCCCGCCGATGCCGCGAGCGTCATACCGGTGATGAATTCGAGCACGAGCGCCTCCTGCCACAAGCCTATGACGCCTGGGTAGGGTATCTCCTATGGATTCGGCCGGAAGCCACGGTTCGTGGTGCGGCAGGTACGGGGAGGACGGGACTGGTGAAACTGATCGGGTTGACGGGGGGCATCGCGTCGGGGAAGTCGACCATCGGTCGGCGACTCGAGCAGCTCGGAGCCGTACGCATCGACGCGGATGAGCTGGCGAGAGAAGCCGTGGCGCCCGGAACTCCCGGTCTGGCGCGGGTGCTCGCGCGGTTCGGGGGCGAGCTCAGGCGCGCTGACGGGACGCTCGATCGAGCCGGACTCGGGGCGATCGTGTTCGCCGATGCAGAGGCGCTCGCCGCGCTGAACGCGATCGTGCACCCGGAGGTGCGACGTCTGTTCGACGCGCGGGCCGAAGCGGCGAGAGCTCAGGATCCCGACGCGGTGCTCGTCTACGAGGTACCGCTGCTGGTGGAGGCGGCGAGAGATCAGGGCTGGGATCTCGTGGTCACGGCCGAAGCACCCCCGGAGCAGCGGATCGAACGGATGGTCGAGCTGCGTGGTATGGCCGAGGCCGAGGCGCGCCGCAGGATCGGGAATCAGGCGAACAGCGCGGAGCGCACGTCCGTCGCGGACGCGGTGATCGACACCTCGGGTACGCGGGCCGAGACGCTGGCGCAGGTGGATGAGCTCTGGCGCAGGATCACATCCGGCTGAACTCGGAGAGCCAGTCGAGCTGGAGCTGGGCGACGAACGCAATCACGAGGTAGCAGATCAGGACGATCACCCAGGTCCACGAGAGGAGCGTCTGGAACACGGCGCGCGCGGAGTCGCTCAGCGGAATGTCGCCGTTGGCGTACGGGCGGAAGAACGAGACCCACCAGAGCGGGATCATGACGCTCCAGACCACCATGCACCACGGGCACAGCGTGCCGAGCACGAACACGCTCTGCGAGAACAGCCACCAGATGAATACGAAGCCGCCCAGAAGGCCGAGCTGATAGAGCGTCCAGAACCAGCGGGAGAACCGGGCTCCCGCGAGCAGGGCAACGCCGACCGCGATCGGTGCCACGAACGCGGAGACGCCGATGATGGTGTTGCTGAAGCCGAACAGGGAGCCCTGCCACGACCCCATGTTGGGGCCGCAGGTGACGAGGATGCTGACGTTGCAGTTCGGCACGTAGTCGCTCGCGGCGAGCGTCTTGATGTACTCCGTGAGCAGCTCGAACGAGGCGAACCAGCCGATCGATCCCGCGAGGATGGAGAAGACGGCGAAGGCGGTCGGTCGCCGGGTCGAACGAGGTGCAGAAGTCATGGCCCGATCCTACTCACGGCGTCTTCGAGCAACCCGTGACATAATGAAGTGCGGCGCGAGCGGCCGAGAGGGCATCTCACGCGCACAGTCTTTTGGCGGCCGGAAGGGCGCCACCGGTCGAGGACCGACCGAGCGCGGATGATCGCATCCGCGGAGAACAGGATTCGCGGATCATTCCGCATACATACGAGGCTCCCCGGCCGAACTCGCTTCGCTCGGGGCAAGAGGAGACACCAGGAATGGTGAAGAGCACAACAGAAGACCATCACGAAGACGCAGCCGGCGCGGTCGACGCCGTCGGCGCAGAGCAGGCCGTCGCCACGGCACCCGCCGGCGATGTCCGTGACGAATCACCCGAGTCGGGGGCGGCTGCGGAGTCGCCCGCAGCCGTCCCCTTCGCGGAGATGAGCCCGGAGGAGCGCTTCCGAGCGACCACCCGCTTGATCTTCCTCGCGCCCGACGTGCCGCCGGTGCAGCCTCGGCCCCGCCGCGGCGACTGGCGGTTCGGCGACGGCCGCCCGGGCGATGCGCGCCAGGGTGATCCCCGCCAGGCCGAGCCGCGGCGCGACGCGCGAGGCGGCGAGCTGCGTCACCTCGACGATCTGCTCGACCAGCAGTTCGCGCGCGACGAGGACACGGGCGAACGCGATTCGGGATCGCGGCGCACCCGGCGCCGCTCGGGCGGTGGTGAGGGATCCTCCGAGGACGACGCCCCGCGCCGGCAGCAGCGCCAGGCGCCCGTGATCACCGAGCCGCAGAAGGTGAAGGGTTCGACCCGGCTGGAGGCCAAGAAGCAGCGGCGCCGCGACGGCCGCGACTCGGGCCGCCGCCGCATGGTGATCACGGAGTCCGAGTTCCTGGCACGCCGTGAGGCGGTCGACCGCGAGATGATCGTGCGGACGACGGCGGATCGCGTGCAGATCGGCGTGCTCGAGGACAAGGTGCTCGTCGAGCACTACGTGGCACGATCGAGCGAATCGTCGCTCATCGGCAACGTCTATCTCGGGCGCGTGCAGAACGTGCTGCCCAGCATGGAGGCGGCGTTCGTGGACATCGGGCGCGGTCGCAACGCCGTGCTCTACTCGGGCGAAGTCGACTGGTCCGAGTTCGAGGGCGGCAATGCCGCGCGCAAGATCGAGAACGCGTTGAAACCGGGCGACCAGGTGCTGGTGCAGGTGACCAAGGATCCGGTCGGCCACAAGGGTGCCCGTCTCACGAGTCAGATCTCTCTTCCGGGGCGATTCCTCGTGTACGTGCCGGGGGGCGCGATGAACGGCATCTCCCGCAAGCTCCCCGATACCGAGCGCGCGCGCTTGAAGAAGATCCTCAAGGAGGTGCTGCCGAGCGGCGCCGGAGTGATCGTGCGCACCGCCGCGGAAGGCGCGAGCGAGGAGCAGCTCACCCACGATGTGCAGCGGCTGACCCGGCAGTGGGAGTCGATCCAGAAGCGGGTGGCGAAGGGCGGCGGTCCCGTCCTGCTGCACTCGGAGCCCGACATGCTCATCAAGATCGTGCGGGACGTCTTCAATGAGGACTTCCACCGTCTGCTGATCTCGGGTGACGACACCTACGCGACGATCGAGAACTACCTCTCGCAGGTGGCGCCCGACCTGCTGCAGCGGGTGGAGCGCCACGAAGGTGAGCGCGACGTCTTCGACGAGTACCGCATCACCGAGCAGATCGCCAAGGCGTTGGATCGCAAGGTGTGGCTGCCCTCCGGCGGCTCCCTGGTCATCGATCGGACCGAGGCGATGACCGTGATCGACGTGAACACGGGCAAGTTCGTCGGATCCGGTGGCAACCTCGAGGAGACCGTCACCAAGAACAACCTCGAGGCGGCCGAGGAGATCGTGCGCCAGCTGCGCCTGCGCGACATCGGCGGCATCATCGTGGTCGACTTCATCGACATGGTGCTCGAGTCGAACCGCGACCTGGTGCTGCGCCGGCTGGTCGAGTGCCTCAGCCGCGACCGCACGAAGCATCAGGTGGCCGAGGTCACCTCTCTCGGCCTCGTGCAGATGACTCGCAAGAAGCTCGGTCTGGGGCTGCTCGAGTCGTTCAGCGAGCCGTGCGAGGTGTGCGCGGGGCGCGGGATCATCGTGCACCACGAACCGGTGACGAAGCACCGGAGCGAGGGGTCGTCGCGCAGCTCGAAGCGAGGCAAAGGCGCACCGGCGCAGCAGGAGTCCAAGGCTCAGACGCACTCCATCACCGACGGAGCGAAGAACATGCTTGCGCAGGTGGCGGCCTCGACGATCCAGAGCGCGAAGGGCGCTGATGGGGGCGGGGCATCCGGAGCCGGCGGAGCGAGAGCGTCCTACGGGGATGACGAGGCCGCCCGCACGGGAGCACCGGTCAGCGGTAGGGTGCGGTCGCGCGGATCGGACGAGCGAGCGGAGACCCCCGAGTCGACTCAGGCCGTATCGGGATCGCTGCTCGAGTCGGTGCTCGAAGCCCTGCCGGAGGCGCCCGCGACGGGCGCGGGCCGCAGCCGCAGTCGCCGGGTCTCCACCGCCCCGATCCGCGGCGGCGAAGATCAGCCGCACCGCGGGTCGGCACGCGCCGCTGACGGCGGCGCAGGTGACGACGGAGCGGCTGAGGGCGAAGCGGCCGAGGGCGGCGCGGCGGATGCGGCGCAGCAGGCTCAGCTCGCACTCGCGCAGGCGCTCGAGGAGACGGTGCGCCGTCGCGAGGCGGAGCGGGAGTGACACGCGGGAGCGCCTATTTGACCATATTCGGTGGTTCACGATATTATTGAGCGTTGGTGCCGCTCTTGGGTGGCGAACACCTCAGACTTCGAAGGCGGCGGGGCTGCGCTTCGACACGGAAGACGATCCTCAAGAAAAGGGTGACAAGTGGTTTACGCAGTAGTGCGCGCAAGCGGCCGGCAGGAGAAGGTCGAGGTCGGTTCGATCCTCACCGTCAATCGTGTGGCGGGTGACGCCTCGGGCAAGCTCGAGCTTCCCGCTGTGCTCCTCGTCGACGGAGATCAGGTGACCACCGACGCCGCGGCCCTCGCCAAGGTGAAGGTGACCGCCGAGGTGCTCGACGATCTCCGCGGCCCGAAGATCGTGATCCAGCGCTACAAGAACAAGACCGGGTACAAGAGCCGCCAGGGTCACCGTCAGGACCTGACCCGCATCAAGGTCACCGGCATCAAGTAACCTTTTCGGATCACTGAAGGAGTAGAGACTCATGGCACATAAGAAGGGCGCCAGCTCCACCCGCAACGGTCGCGACTCGAACGCGCAGCGCCTCGGCGTGAAGCGCTTCGGCGGCCAGCAGGTCAACGCAGGCGAGATCATCGTGCGTCAGCGCGGAACCCACTTCCACCCCGGCGCCAATGTCGGCCGCGGCGGCGACGACACGCTGTTCGCGCTGTCGGCGGGTGCGGTCGAGTTCGGCGTGAAGGGCGGCCGCAAGGTCGTCAACATCGTAGCTGCCGCGTAACACGCGGCATCACCGGCGAGGCGGGCTTCGGCTCGCCTTTTGCCGTATTCGGACGAACACTTCGAGGAGACGCACCGCATGGTGACATTCGTGGATCAGGTGCAGGTGCATCTGCAGGCGGGGCGGGGCGGCAACGGCTGCGTCTCGATCCGGCGCGAGAAGTTCAAGCCGCTCGCGGGCCCCGACGGCGGTGCCGGCGGACACGGCGGCGATATCGTGATCCTCGCCGATCCGCAGGTCACCACCCTGCTCGAGTTCCACCGGCGCCCGCACCGCAGCGCTGAGAACGGCGGCTACGGCGCCGGAGACTACCGCGCCGGCACCCACGGCGCCGAACTGGTGCTCTCGGTGCCCGTCGGCACGGTCGTGAAAGACGCCGCGGGGGAGACCCTGATCGATCTCACCGAAGCCGGAACGCGCTTCCTCGCCGCAAAGGGCGGCCTCGGCGGGCTGGGCAACCATGCGCTCGCGAGCTCCAAGCGCAAGGCCCCGGGTTTCGCCCTGCTCGGCACCGAGGGATGGAGCGGCACGCTCACCCTCGAGCTGAAGACCATCGCCGACGTGGCGCTCGTCGGCTATCCGTCTGCGGGCAAGTCCAGCCTCATCGCGGCGATGAGCGCCGCGAAGCCCAAGATCGCCGACTATCCGTTCACCACGCTGCATCCCAATCTCGGGGTGGTGCAGGTGGCGGATCACCGCTTCACCGTCGCCGATGTCCCCGGGCTCATCGAGGGTGCGAGTGAGGGCAAGGGCCTCGGCCTCGACTTCCTGCGGCACGTCGAGCGATGCAGCGCGCTGCTGCACGTGCTCGACTGCGCCACGCTTGAGCCCGGGCGGGATCCGCTCTCCGATCTCGAGGTGATCCGCGGCGAGCTCGCCGCCTACCCCGTCCCGGACGGCCAGACCCCGCTGCTCGAACGGCCGCAGCTCGTCGCGCTCAACAAGATCGATGTTCCCGAGGCTCGTGAGCTCGCCGACTTCGTGCGCCCCGAGCTCGAGGCGCAGGGGTACCGGGTGTTCGAGATCTCGACCGTGTCGCACGAGGGCCTGCGCGAGCTCGGCTTCGCGCTCGCCGAGCTGGTGGAACAGGCCAGGGCCCGCGAACTCGCTGCGACGGTCGATCAGCCGCGCATCGTGCTGCAGCCCAGGGCGGTCGACGACAGCGGCTTCCGCGTGGTGCCCGAGGGCGGCAGCTACGGCACCCTCTACCGCGTGCTCGGCGCGAAGCCCGAGCGATGGGTGGAGCAGACGGACTTCACGAACGACGAAGCGGTGGGATATCTGGCCGATCGTCTGCAGAAGCTCGGCATCGAGGACGCGCTCGTGAAGGCGGGGGCGACGGCAGGATCCACCGTGGTGATCGGCCCCGGCTCGGGCGTCGTCTTCGACTGGGAACCGACGGTGACGAGCGCGGCCGAGGTGCAGATGGGCGCGCGCGGCACCGACCTGCGGGTCGAGCAGAACGAGCGCCGCACGAACAAGGAGCGGCGCTCCGAGTATCACGAGCGGATGGACGCCAAGGCCGAGGCTCGGGCCGAACTGGAGCGCGAGCGGAAGGCGGGGCTCTGGGAGGAGCGGTCGTGAACGCTCCCGGTGCCGGCGTCGGGGCAGAGCTGCTCGGCTCGCGCCGCATCGTCGTGAAGGTGGGCTCGTCGTCGGTGAGCGGCGACAACGCGGGGCAGATCCCGACGCTGGTCTCGTGTCTCGCCCGTTTCGTGGAGGCGGGCTCCGAGGTGATCCTCGTCTCGAGCGGCGCGATCGCGACCGGCGTGCCCTTCCTGCGTCTCGACGAGCGGCCCGAGGATCTCGCGACCCAGCAGGCGGCTGCTGCCGTGGGGCAGAACATCCTGGTCAACCGCTACCAGCGTGCACTGAGCAGCCACGAGATCATCGCGGGGCAGGTGCTGCTCACCGCGCACGACATCGAGAACCCGACGCACCGCGGCAACGCGCGGCGAGCGATCGAGCGGCTGCTGCAGCTCGGGATCCTGCCGATCATCAATGAGAACGACACGGTGGCGACCCACGAGATCCGGTTCGGCGACAACGATCGGCTCGCCGCGCTCGTCGCGCGCCTGATCGGAGCCGATCGCCTGGTGCTGCTCTCGGACGTGGACGCGCTGTACACGGCTCCGCCGATGATCGCGGGCGCCGAGCGCATCGCGCATGTGCCCTACGGCGACCCGCTCGATGGCATCGAGATCGGCGAGGCGCAGTCCGGCTGGGGCACCGGCGGTGCCGCGACGAAGGTGCAGGCGGCCCGATTGGCCGCCGACGCGGGCGCGGCGGTGCTGCTGACCGAGACGCGGCTGCTCCCGGCGGTGCTCGACGGGGCCGATCACGGCACCCGCTTCGATGCGCGCTCCGGCGAATCGGTAGGCTAGGGATCATGTCGCAGCTCGATCCCTTCCTCTCCCGTCTCGACCGTGCGCGGCGCGCATCCAAGCGCCTCGCGACCGTCACCACCACCCAGAAGAACGCTGCGCTCGAGGCCATCGCGTCGGCCCTGGAGCACGGCGTCGACGAGGTCGTCGAGGCCAATGCGAAGGATCTGGCCCGCGGTGCCGAGAACGCCATCGGCGAGGGGCTGCTGGATCGCCTGAGGCTCGATGCGGATCGGCTGCGCGGGCTCGCGGCCGCAGTGCGCGAGGTCATCGCGCTGCCCGACCCGGTGGGTCAGGTGGTGCGCGGCTCGACGCTCGCCAACGGGATCTCGATCAGCCAGGTGCGGGTGCCCTTCGGCGTGGTCGGGGCGATATACGAGGCGCGGCCGAACGTGACCGTCGACATCGCGGCGCTGGCGCTCAAGAGCGGCAACGGCGCGGTGCTGCGCGGCGGCAGCGCGGCCGAGCACTCGAATCGGGTGCTGGTGTCGTTGATTCAGCGTGCGATCACCAGCACCGGACTCGACGGCGATGCGGTTCAGACCATCGACGAGTTCGGGCGGGAGGGTGCTTCGCGCCTGATGCGCGCCCGCGGGTACATCGACGTGCTCATCCCGCGCGGCAGCGCCGGCCTCATCTCCACCGTCGTTCAAGAGTCCACGGTTCCCGTGATCGAGACGGGATCGGGGATCGTGCACGTCTTCGTCGACGCATCCGCCGACGAGGAGATGGCGGTCTCGGTGGTGAAGAACGCCAAGACCCATCGCCCGAGCGTGTGCAACGCGGCCGAGACGCTGCTGGTGCACCGGGATGCCGCCGAGCGGATGCTGCCGCGCCTGGCGGGCGAGCTCATCGGCGCCGGCGTCGAACTGAGCGGAGACGATGCGACACGGTCGGCCGTCGAGGGTGTGATCTCGGCCGACGAGCAGACGTGGGCGACCGAGCACCACGCGCTGGAGATGGGCGTGCGTGTGGTCGACTCGCTCGACGAGGCGCTTGCGCACATCGAGCGGTACTCGACGCGTCACACCGACGCGATCGTCACGCAGGACTATGCCAACGCCGAGCGATTCCTCGCCGAGGTGGACTCCGCGGTCGTGATGGTGAACGCCTCCACGCGATTCACCGATGGCGGTGAGTTCGGCTTCGGCGCCGAGGTGGGCATCTCGACGCAGAAGCTGCACGCCCGCGGACCCATGGGCCTGCCCGAGCTCACCAGCACCAAGTGGCTCGTGCGCGGGGCTGGACAGATCCGCTGACCAGACCCAGTACACTGGTACTGTCTTTTCATCCGTCACGAACGCAGGGGATTTTATGTCACTTCTCGCAACGATCGCCGTCGCCGCCGAAGAAGGGCATCACGTCGTCAACGAGCTGCCCTTCCCGGCGCCGCTCTTCGGCGTGATCACCTTCGTCGCCTTCACGGCGCTCGCGATCGTCACCTTCTCGTTCCGCGACGTCTCCAATCGCCATGCGGCGAAGGCAGAGGCCTACGCTCGCGAGCACGGCGCCGACGCGCGCCACTAGGATCCGACCGGACGGTGACAGCACAGCGTCGCATCGGGGTGATGGGCGGCACCTTCGATCCCATCCATCATGGCCACCTGGTGGCGGCGAGCGAGGTCGCGCAGAGCTTCGGCCTCGATGAGGTGGTCTTCGTGCCCACCGGAAGGCCGTGGCAGAAGCAGAACGTCTCACGGAGCGAGCATCGCTATCTCATGACGGTCATCGCGACCGCGTCGAATCCTCGGTTCACGGTGAGCCGGGTCGACGTGGACCGTGAGGGGCCGACCTACACGGTCGATACGCTCCGAGACCTGCACGAGCAGATGCCGGAGGCGGAGCTCTTCTTCATCTCCGGTGCGGATGCGGTGGAGCAGATCGTGAGCTGGAAGGACGCTGATCGGCTCTGGGAATTCGCCCACTTCATCGCTGTGACCCGCCCCGGGCATGAGCTGTCGCTTTCTGGATTATCTGACGAACACGTAAGCTTATTGGAAGTTCCCGCCCTGGCGATCTCGTCGACGGACTGTCGTGAGCGGGTGGCCCGTGGGTATCCGGTGTGGTATCTCGTGCCTGACGGTGTGGTGCAGTACATTGCGAAGCACGGGTTGTACACCGAGGAAGCGACAGAGTAGATGAGTGAGCAGGACGAACAACGACCGCTGACCCGGCGCGAGCGCCGGCTGCGGGAGATGGCCGAGACCGGCGCGCTGGATCTCTCGGAGGCAACGGAGCCGCCGGTCGATCCGGATCCCGAGTCACGGCCGGTGGAGGGGGAGATCGAGATCTCTCCCGTCAACGAGGACGGTACCCCGCGTAGTCGCCGGGAGATGCGGCAGTTGCGCGAACAGGCGCTGGCCGAGCGCGCGGCGCAGGCCGGCCCGCCAACCGAACCCGAGCCGCACACCGAGGTCGAGCGTGAGGCTGAGGTTGAAACGCCGGCTGAGGCTGAGGTTGAGGCAGAGACGCCGGCTGAGGCTGAGGCTGAGGTTGAGGCTGAGACGCCGGCTGAAGCTGAGGCTGAGGCTGAATCGCCGGTTGAGGTTGAGGTTGAGGTTGAAACGCCGGCTGAGGCTGAGGCTCAGGCTGAGGCTGAGGTTCCCACTGAGCCCGAGCCTGAGGTCGAGGTTCCAGCAGAGGCCGAAGCTCCGGACGAGGCCGAGCATGATGCGCCGACAGATGGAGCGGCCGAGCCCGAACTCGACTTCGACTCGCTCATCACCCCTCCGACCGAACCGTTCTCGGTTGAGGAGCTGCGCGAGGCCGAGCAGCCGAGCGCGGAAGCCCAGTCCTCGGGTGCGGACGCCGAACTCGATGCGGACGAATCGGAAGAGACCTCATCGAAGCCGAAGCGCCGTTTTTGGCAGCGCAACAAGGGGGCCGCGCCCGCAGAATCCGCTCCGGCAGGCGTCTCGCCCGCAGCCGAGCAGCAACTCGACCCGAGCGCGGAAGCGGGCCCGACACCGTCGCCTGAGGTGAACGACGGGGTGCACGATGACGCTGATGAGCCGGCGACGGCGGTCGTCGACCCCGCGGTGTCCGACGAGGATCAGGTCGACGACGCGCAACCGCCGGCAACGGCGGTGCTCTCCGAGGTCTCCGAAGCCGCGCAGAGTCCCGAGCCTTCGGCGCAGAGCCCGGAGCCTTCGGCGCAGAGCCCGGATCAGAAGACGAGCTACTCGTTCCCGGATATCGCTCCTCCCGAGGAGTGGCGCTCGGTGTTCGACGATCCCAGCGCCCGCATCGTCCCTGACCAGGGCGCGGGCAACGCCAACGCCAACGGCGACGGCGATTTTGACGACCTCATCTCGCGAGCCGTCGCGCAGGAGGGCTCCACCGGCAGCACGGGCGGCGCCGCGCTGATCCTCCCGTCCATGCCGGAAGACACCGGCGGGCTCACCGGGCCGCTCGGCGGCACTGGCGATCTCTACGTGACGGGGTCGCTCAAGCTGCCCAAGTCGCTCGGCGAGACCGGCGGACACGCCGCCATGCACGACTCCATCGAGGTCGACCCGATCACCGGAGCCGAGCCCGACGAGGCCCAGACCACCGGGCAGGGGCCGGCACCCGTGTCCGCGCGGCACGCGGTGAGCGCGCGCGCCGCGTCGGGGATGCCGGTGGTCGCGAAGCCGGCCAAGGAGCGCAGCAAGCTGCCGCTGGTGCTTTCACTCACGGGCGGCGGATTGCTCATCGCGGTGATCGCGCTCGGCGCCTGGGGCGCGAGCAACGGTCTGTTCGGATAGCGCCCGCGCGGTACCCGCACCAACGAGGGCCTCGGCCCGATGAACGGAAGAACGGAACTGGAACACGAAGTGACTCAGAATCGCGATGTGCTGGCGGACCTCGGGATCGCGGTGCGCGCGGCCGAGGAGAAGGGTGCGACCGCTCCGGTCGCGCTGCAGGTGTCGGCGCAGTTCGGCCTCGCCGACGTGTTCCTCATCGTCAGCGGCAGCGTCGAACGCAACGTCCAGGCGATCTCCGACGGGATCGAGGATGCGCTCAACGCCGAGGGGGTGCGCACCGTACGGCGAGAGGGACGCGAGAGCGGTCGGTGGGTGCTGCTCGACTTCGGCGACCTCATCGTGCACGTCTTCCACCACGAGGAGCGCGACTTCTACCAGCTCGAGAAGCTGTGGCAGGACTGCCCGCTCATCGACGTGGCTCCGCTCCTCGCCGCCGACGGGGAGGCCCCGGCGGCGTCAGCGCTCGGCTGAGCCCCGGCCTGGCGACGCTCCGGCCCCGCGTCTCGCGCCCCGGCGCCGAGCGGGCGTAGGCTGAGCCCCATGGATGCAGCAGCCGGATCGCCCTCGCTCGAACCGCTCGACGACGCCGGATTCCGGCGCGTACTCGTCGTGGTCGCCCACCCCGACGACCCCGAGTACGGCACCTCCGCAGCCGTGGCGGAGTGGACAGGCCGCGGCGTCGAGGTGGGCTACCTGCTGCTCACCTCGGGGGAGGCGGGGATGCAGCGCCCGCCGGAGGAGGCGGCTCCGTTGCGGGCCGAGGAGCAGCGGCGCGCGTGCGACGAGGTGGGGGTGCAGCGGCTCACGATCCTCGATTTTCCCGACGGCATGCTCGAGTACGGTCTCGAGCTGCGTCGCGCCATCGCGCGCGAGATTCGGCGCTTCCGTCCGGACGTCGTGGTCACCGGCTCCGGCGAGCTTCTGGTGCCGTGGGGCATCGACCACGCCGACCACCGCGCGGCGGGCCTCGCAACCATCGACGCGGTGCGCGATGCCGACAACCGCTGGGTGTTTCCCGAGCTGCTCCGCGACGAGGATCTGGGCCCGTGGGGCGCGACGTGGATGCTGCTGACCGGTGCCCGGCCCACGAGCTACGTCGAGATCGGCGACGACGCCGAACGCCGCGCGATCGCCTCGCTCGCGGCGCACGAGGCCTACCTCGCCGACCTGCCGTGGCATCCCGCTCCCGCCGATGCGATACCCGAGATGCTGCGCGCTCAAGGCGGGGCGGCGGGGGTGCCGCGAGCGGTGGGATTCTCCGCTCATCGCCTGCGCGGCGCGGAGTGAGGCCGCTCGCGGGGTGCCGCACCTAGTCCCAAGCGTGGGCCGTGGGCACCAGGGCGAGCTCGTCGATGGCGACGTCGGCGGGCTGCTGCAGCAGGAACGAGACGAGCTGCGCGAGGTCTTCGGGGTCGAAGGATGCTCGGGGGAGTGGCGCGGCTTCGGCCGCGATACCTGATCTCCAGTGCCCCGCTGCGAGGTGCACGGTGCGGATCCCCCGGGGCCCGAGTTCGGCGCGCAGCTGCGCGGTGCACGCCCGTGCCGCTGCCGCCCACGCCGCCGTCGCGCGGGCGCCGGACACGAGCGTGCTCGGCTCCTCGTGCGGCGCCGCGCCGAGCACGATCACATCGGCGACTCCGGACGCGGACACCTCGCGCAGCAGCGCGGGCACCAGGCCGCGGACGAGCCCGAACACGGGATCGGCGGCCCGCCCGAGTTCGCCCGTTGTGATGATGCCCGAGATCCGGGGGTGATCGGCGAGCAGACGCGCGATGATGCGTTCCGCGGCCCCGGCATCGGCGGGGTCCGCGCGCACCAGGGTCGCTCGGCGATCGGGCAGGTCATCGGGTATCGCCGCGCGGTCGACGAGCACGAGTTCGGCGCCCAGATCGAGGAGCCGGCGCGCCGCAGCGAGTCCGAGACCCACGGCACCCCCGAGTACCACGTAGGTGCTCCCGATGAGCATCAGACCGTCTCCTCGATGCGCGACGGCGACTCGACGGCGTCCGAGACCCGGCCATCGCTCCGTGCCCGGCCGGATCGTGCGGACTGCGGCGCCGTCCGCTCGAGTTCGGCGATGATCGCGGCCGCGTCGAGCGGCCCGGTGTAAACGAGCCCGTTCACGAAGAAGGTCGGCCGTCGGTCGAGGCCGAGGGTCTCCGCGTCGAGATAGTCCTCCGCGGCCCGGCTGCGCCAGGCACGGCGGCGCAGATCCTCCTCGACGCGCGAGAGGTTCGCTCCGACGTTGATCGCGGCACGCAGGATCTGGCGCTCGTCGAGGGCCAGGTGCTCGCTCATCCGGTTCAACTCGCTCCGCAGGCTCCAGAACAGCCCGGGGGACTGTGCCGCGACCGCTTCGAGCGCCTCCGGGGTGTGCTCCGGAGCGCCCTCGCCCTCGGGGCGGAGGTGGCGGAATACGAAGACGAGACTCTCCTCGTAGTGCTGGCGCACCTGGGTGACCACGTCTTCGGCGGCGAGGTCGTCGAACGCTCCGAAGGTCCCGTACTCCACGAGGCAGTGCCGGGCGCCCGGCGATCCGAGCAGATGATCGCGTCTCGGATCGACGGGACGGGACAGCTCGATCCGAGCGGGGGCGTGCGCCCGATCGTATCGGGCGGCGAGCAGCAGGGCCCCCGAGCCCAGCAGGGCGGCGAGGAGCGAGGCGGAGATCACCCCGATCCTCGCGTCCGACTGCGCGACGGGATCGTCGATCGCCAGATCGACGATGAAGAGCGAGATCGTGAAGCCGATCCCGGTGAGCAGGGCTCCCGCCGCGATGTGCCGGGTCTTCAGGCTCGTGTTCGCATCGCCCAGTCGCAGGAGGCGGCAGATGGACGGCGCGAGCATCACGCCGAAGAACTTGCCCGCGAGCAGGCTGACGATGATCCCCCAGGTGAGTGAGGAGGTGAACGCGTGATGCAGGGACGCTCCCGTGATGACCACGCCCGCGTTGGCCAGCGCGAAGACCGGAACCACCCCGAAGGTGACGACGCGTGCGAGCGAGAGCTGGAAGCGATCGTTCACCGAGATGGAGCGGAGGATGCCCGCGGCGGCGGCCTTCCCCTTCGCGGCGTTCGGAGCGCGGCGGAAGCGCTGGGCGAGCGCCTCGGTGCGGCTCACGCTCTCCCTGCGGGGAGGGAATACGGGCAGGAGCAGCGCGAGCACCACGCCGGCGATCGTCGCGTGCACGCCCGACTGGAGCACGGCGATCCAGAGCAGGATCCCGAGCGCGACGTAGACGCCGCTGCGCCAGACGTTGCCGCGCCGCGCGGCGAACACGATCGTGCCGATCCCGAGCGCGATGGCGGTCCAGGTGAGATCGAGCGAGTCCGTGTAGACGAAGGCGATCACGAGCAGCGCACCGATGTCGTCGACCACGGCGAGCGCGAGGAGGAACGCTCGGAGCTGCGCCGGAACCCGGGAGCCGAAGACGGCGACGAGACCGACGACGAACGCCGTATCGGTGGAGATGACGACGCCCCATGCGCCGACGTGGTCGCCGCCGAGCGTGATGAGCGCGAAGAGCACCGCCGGCAGCACCAGTCCGAGTGCGGCCGCGATGAGCGGCAGACTCGCCTGGCGCCAGTGGCGCAGCTCCCCGAGCGCGACGTCCTTGCGCACCTCGAGCGTCACGAGGAAGAAGAAGAGAGTCATGAGGCCGTCGTTGACCCAGTGCTGCAGCGTCATGCCGAACCGCAGCTCGCCGGCCTCGACCCCGATCTCGGTGTGCCAGAACGCGGCATAGCCCTTTTGCGCCAGGTTCGCCCAGACGAGCGCCGCTCCGGTCGCGAGCAGCAGTGCGATCGCTCCCGACGAGGGGGCCGCCAGAAAGCGCCGCAGGCGATCGCCGAACTCCTGCATCGCTCAGCCGTCCCCGATGCGGAGGACCGCCTCGGCCAGGTTGGCGCGATGCGGCAGGGAGATCGCGAAGCGCACGAGCTCGGCAGTGCGCTGGGGTCCCGGCGAGCGGCGATCCCAGACCCGCGGCTCGGATGACGCGGGCTCGGACGAAGCGGGCTCGGCGCGCTCGCGGGACGAGGGGGAGTCCGACTCGATGAACTGGGGCGCCAGGTGGTGCACGCGCACCCCGCGCGGCCCCAGTTCGGTGCGCAGGTGGCGCGACAGCTGTTCGATCGCCGCCGCCAGCGAGGAGAACACGGCGTAGGTCTGCGACCGCTGACGTGCGTGTGCCGCGCCGATCAGCACGAGATCTGCGGGTCGCGCGGAGGCGGCTGCGGAGACGAGGCCCTCGGTGAAGGTCTGCACCGTGTGGAGGGCGCCCTGCAGATTCGTGCGGATCATCGCGTTCCAATCCGCCGGGGCGGCCGCGCGGAACGGTGCGGTCCGCAGGATTCCTGCCGCGACGACGAGCAGATCCGGATCGCTGCCGAAGCGGTCGCGGATCGCATCCCGGCTCTCGAGGAGGTCGAAGGGCTCCGCGACGTCTGCGCGGAGGCGCAGCGTGAGATGCGGGGCGTCGAGCGAGTGCTCGAGTCGCTCGAGGTGCCGGGCGTTGCGGGCGATCAGCGCGGTGCGGATTCCGTCGGCCACGAGGCCGCGAACGATGGCGGAGCCGATCACCCCGGTCGCCCCGGTGACGAGCGCCGTCCGCTCCGCGGTGATCGTCTGGGACATCGCCTCTCCCGCCCTCGTCGCATCGACTCGTGGGGTTCAGTGTAGAAGCGCGGTGTTACGGCGGGACGTCACCGTCGTTTCCGCATCGCGGCGAGGGGACTCCTGCAGACGAGCACGGCACCACCCATCGGGCGCGGCTCAGTACCCAACTGCTGCCGAAAGCGCCTCCCACGACAGTGGACCCGCCCAGACTGGGAGAGCAACCTCCTGATGTGCCTGAGTCGCTTTCGGTCGCGCGGTCCGCGCGTCGGCGTGCCACGTCTTCGCGGGTACGGCCATTGCGGCGTACCCATCGAACGTATCCGATCCTCGCACGCGTTGAATTTCTCAGGCAAAAACAGTCATGAATCCGAGAATATACATGATGCTATGAATCTCTAAGCAGTGTTTTTGTGTGCATTCTATTTATATATGCTGTGGATGAGGTCGCGAATAAAAGGAGATGGTGTGGGCGAAGAGGTTTCTGCCGGGTCGGTGCTTTCATTCGCGGCGGGGTTCGAGCGCCCTGGACGAAGAACTCTGCCGTGCGCAATTGCGCGGCCCCGTTTGAACTTGCTGATGCGTGTGAAAGCGGAGGTGTTGATGTCGCTCGACCGATGGCGATCGGTGCCGTTCGAGCATCTTCCTGAGCAACTGAGTGCTGAGCCCGGGCATTCCAGCCGCCTCATGTACCGGTTGGTGACCATGGCAGCGTCTCCCGAGAAGTGTTAGAACTCCAGGGCAGAGCCGTCGTGCCCGTGCTGATGATGAGGGGGCTGGAGTATTCGATCTCTGGCATTCGAGGCGCGTACCCTGCTGCCGATGTGACTTCCGCGCGAGCCCGCGACCGCGTGCGAGGTGCAACGGCTCTTCGTGGCGAGCTTCGTCGTGGCTCGGCGGAGCATGACGCGGCGAAGGCACTGTGAACCGCAACGCGCGCAACGGGCAGGCCTTGCTGCGGATTGCCGCAGCCGGCGCTTCCGGGATTCTGCTGGCCTGGTCATATGGGCTGCACCCCTGGTGGGGTGCGGCTTGGTTGGCACCGATCCCGTTGCTCGTCGCTGTAGCACCTGTCAGGTGGTGGGTCGCAGTAGTGCTGGGAGCACTTGCGGGTGCCATCGGGTCGGTATCACTGCTCAGATATCTCATCGAGCTCGGTGGCGTGCTCGATGCGCTCTCGATGTCGATGGTCCGATCCGCGCAGTGGGCAGGAATGGCTTTGGTCGCTCGGCTCGCTATGACACGACTGCCGGCGTGGCTCGGCATCTTCGTCATGCCTGCAATGATCGCGGGGTTCGAGGTTGTGGCCGCCCTGCTCTCGCCGCACGGTTCGGGGGGCTCGCTCGCGTACAGTCAGATGGACGCGCTTCCCGTGATCCAGGTTGCCTCGATCGGCGGCACAGCAGCGGTCGCGTTCCTGCCAATGCTGTTCGCGAACACCGTTGCGTCGGTTATCTTACGGCGCGCGTGGGTGTGGCGAGCCGCTATCGCTCCAGCGCTGGTGCTTCTCCTCGCCCTCGGGTTCGGGGGGTGGCGAACGAGCGTTCCGGTGGCCGGGGAGGATGCCCGCGTCGCGCTCATCGCGATCGACCGGTTCAAGGGGATTCCCCGTGGATGGGAGGAAACCTGGGCGGTCTACGGGCCCGAGATCGCCGATGCCGTCGAATCCGGTGCGAAGATCGTCGTGCTTCCCGAGAAGCTCTTCACTATCACGACTGAGGAGCGAGACGCGTTCTTGGATGAGGCGCATGCGCTGGCGCGCAAGCACGGAATTGATCTCGTGATCGGCGTCGATGAGCGTGGTGAATCAGCCCGGAACCGTGCGTACCTGATATCGCACACCGGGGTGGCGAGGCACTATGACAAACGGCATCTGGTTCCCGGCTTCGAGTCCCACTTTGCTCCCGGTTCAGGCTCCCTCGTCGCTCAAAGCGCAGGTTTGGGTGTTGGGGTGGCAATCTGCAAGGACATGGACTTCCCCGGCACGATCCGTGGTCATGATGTGGCCGTGATGCTCGTGCCCGCCTGGGACTTCGGCGAGGACGCCTGGTTCCACTCCCGGATCGCGATGCTCCGGGGTGTCGAGAACGGCGTGGTCGTCGCACGGAGCGCGCGAGACGGACTGCTTACCGTGAGCGACGCAAATGGCCGAGTGCTCGCAGAGACTTCGTCGGCCGCAGAGCCGCGCACGATCGTCGAGGGACTCCCTAACCGTCCGGGAGAGGCAACCCTCTATTCCACCATCGGGGAAGCGTTCGGCTGGGCATGTTTCGTGTTCGCGTTCGGCGCAGTCGGAGTGCCGGTGATCCGGCGACGTCCTTCACCTCCAGCGTCATCCGACGACATGGTGCTGTAGATTCAAGGGAATGGCGAGACACCGTGACACGCGGCTCGTTTCACCTATCATCGCCGCCTTATGTCGTCTCGTTCGTGTCCACAAGGCGAGGAGGTCGCACGGCCGCGACCTTGTGGGCGTTCGCGATTCGCGCTGCGCTTCTTGAGCGTAACATCGGAGAGAACCAGGTACCTGCCGACTGCACTGGGAATTAGACGTTGTCCTCTGGGTTCGACTGTGCCGACGGCGAGTGCCTCCACTCAGTGCTCGTTGAGCCGTTCGCCATCATCTTCTGCGAAGCACACGATACCGGCTGCGAAGGGAAAAGACGAAACGGGAACACTCCACATCTCACAATGTCGCCTGTTCCCGTAACGATACTTGGGTGGATCTGAGGGGACTCGAACCCCTGACCCCCTGCATGCCATGCAGGTGCGCTACCAGCTGCGCCACAGACCCGTGGAAGTCGGACAAATGCTCACCCGACAACTCTTCTACTTTACACCACGGGCCGGTGACGAATGCAAATCAGCGCATCTCGGGCGTGCCGGTGCTCTGCGGCCGACGGCGGGGACAGCGGACTGCGGGGGAGTAGAGTGGTCGCGCGCGCAGTCCCGGGGAGGTGGCATGAGAGTTCCAGCGGTGCTCCCGGATCTGGGGATCGTCGCCGTGGGCGGAGCGGCGGGCTCGCTCGCTCGGGCCCTCATCGCGCTGGCGGTGGGCGATACGGGCGACGTCCCCCTCGCGACCTTCGGGACCAACGTGCTGGGCGCGTTCCTGCTCGGGGCGCTGGTCGAGTCGCTCACCCGGCTCGGCAGCGACGACGGCCGCTGGCGCACGGTCCGATTGCTGCTGGGGACCGGGGTGCTCGGGGGCTTCACGACGTACAGCCTGCTGGCGGTGGACGCCGCGCAGCTGCTGCTCGAGGGGCGGGTGTGGATCGCACTCGGCTACGGGGCCGCAACCCTCGTGCTCGGCGGCGCGGCCAGCTGGCTCGGGGTGCTGAGCGGTCGAGCGCTCGTGCCCGGCGCCGACCGAGGGGGCGCGCGGTGAACGGGGTGTGGGTGGCGCTCGGGATCGCCGCGGCAGGGGGCGTGGGGGCCGCCGCGCGGCATCTCGTCGACAACAGCCTCCCGGACCGGGTGCGCGAGCGCTTCCCGTGGGGGATCATGGTCATCAACCTGACCGGGTCGTTCGTGCTCGGGATCCTGGTCGGTCTGTCCCTCGAGCATCCGATCGCGAGTGTGCTCTCGGGCGGCCTGCTCGGCGGCTACACGACGTTCAGCACCGCGAGTCTCGACACCGTCCGTCTCCTCGCAGCACGGCGTCCGGTCGCCGCGCTGTTCAACGGGCCCGGGATGCTGGTCTTGGCGATCGCGCTCGCGGGGGCGGGGATCCTGCTCGCGCGCGCCTGAGGGCGGCGCTCAGCGCACGCGTCGCGCTTCGAACCGCAGATCCGGGTGCGCGTAGTCCTCCTGCGCCTCGACCAGCCGCAGCTCGCGCGAACCCGACGCGACGGTGCGTTCGAGCAGCGAGAAGACGCTCGCGGCCGTGCGGGCGAGCGCCGCGGCCGCGTCGCCGGTGCGCCGGAAGTGGGCGGTGAACAGGGCGGCGGTGACGTCGCCCGAGCCGTTGACGGTGGCCGGCAGGTGCGGCGTCGCGATGAGCCACGCGCCGGTGCCGGTCACGGCGAGCATCTCGATGGTGCCCGTCGGGCGATCAGGGCGCTCGACGCTCGTGACGAGCACCGTTGACGGTCCTGTTCGGCGCACCCGGTCGACCGCGTCGAGCGTCGAGGCGAGCGTGTCGGGCGAGGTGCCGGTGAGGAAGCCGAGCTCGAACTGATTGGGCGTGATGAGGTCGGCGTGCGGCACGACGCGATCCCGGATCAGCTCCTGCACCTCCGGCGAGACGCGGCACCCCGAGGTCGCGTTCCCGAGCACCGGATCGCAGGCGTAGATGGCGTCGGGGCTGTGGTGCTTCACGCGCGCGACGGCATCGAGGATCGCGTCGCCGATGCTGTCGCCGCCCTGGTAGCCGGAGAGCACGGCGTCCACGCCGGCGAGGCCGCCGCGCTCCTCGATGCCCGTGACGATCTCGCGCACATCGTCGCCAGACAGCATGGGCCCTCGCCACGCGCCGTATCCGGTGTGGTTCGAGAAGCACACGGTGGCGACGGGCATGACCTCCACTCCGATGCGCTGCAGGGGGAACACTGCGGCCGAGTTGCCGACGTGACCATAGGAGACGGAGGACTGGATCGAGAGGAACCGCATGCTCACGATCCTGCCAGTGGTCCGCGGGGTGGACCACTCGTCTCTCATCCGCGTAGACCACGTGTGCCGGGCCCTGACGGCCGGCCCGGCCGGCCCGGCTCGTTCTGACCGTCCTGCCCGCTCCGCCTGCTCCGCCGGGACCGCCCGCTCTCCCCGCCGACGCTCAGATCGCGCGGCCGGGGGTGAGGATCCCGCGCGGATCCAGCGCGTCCTTGATGGCCTGCTGCACCGCCAGCGCCGTATCGTCGAGCTGCCACGGGAGTTCGTGCCGCTTCACGGAACCGATGCCGTGCTCGCCCGAGATCGTGCCGTCGAGGGAGAGCGCGAGACGAGTGATGTCGTCGATGACGGCGTCGGCCGCGCGGATGCCCGGGGCGTCATCGGGGGACTCGACGGTGCTGTGCAGATTGCCATCTCCGGCGTGCGCCACGGTCGAGACGCGGAGACCGTGCCTGGCGGAGATCTCCGCGACGCCGTGGAACATCTCGGCGAGCCGGGCGACCGGCACCCCCACATCGCAGGAGATCTTGAGCCCCCGCGCGTTGAGCGCCGGATTGGAGAGGCGCCGCGCCTCGAGGAGCGCGTCGGACTCCGAGATCTCGGTGTCGGTCGCCCCGTGCGCAGCGCAGATGGCGGTGACGATCCCGGCTGCCGTCTCGGCGTCGGCGCCGACCGTCTGACCGACCAGCATCGCGCCCGCGGGCACCACGAGCCCGCTCGGACGGAACGACTCGATGATCTCGACGCTGAGCGCGTCCATGAGTTCGAGCACCTCGACCTGTGCGGGGCCGCCCACGATCGCGGTGACGGCGCGGCCCGCATCCTCGAGGCGATCGAAGCTCGCCCGGAAGGTGCGGGGGAGCCCCTCGCGAACCGGCTTCAGGCGCACCGTCGCTTCGGTGACGACCCCGAGCGTGCCTTCCGAGCCCACGAAGAGGCTGGTGAGATCGTACCCGACCGCGTTCTTCCGGGTGCGCGCGCCGGTGCGCATCACCCGGCCGTCGGCCAGCACGACCTCGAGACCCGCGACCGAGTCGGAGGTCACGCCGTGAGCGACGCAGCGCAGCCCGCCCGCGTTCGTCGCGATGTTGCCGCCCACGGTGCACAGACGCGCGCTCGCGGGATCGGGCGGGAAGAAGAGGCCCTGCTCTCGGCAGGCGTCGTCGAGTTCGCCGGTGATGACCCCCGGCTGCACCACGGCGATGCGATTCGCGGAGTCGATCTCGAGGATCCGACTCATGCGCTCGAGCGAGACGATGATGCCGCCCGCATAGGCCATGGCGCCGCCGGTGAGACCCGTGCCAGCGCCGCGCACGCTGACGGGCACGCGCGCGGCGTGCGCCCAGGCGAGCGCCGCCGAGACGTCGGCGGTCGTCTCGGCGAGCACCAGGGCGCGCGGCGCTCCATCGGCCACCGCTCGCGAGCTATCGCGCGCATAGGGCGCTATCAACTCGGGATCGATCACGAGTCGTTCGCCCAGCGCGTCGCGCAACGCGCCGAGTCCGTCCGCACCGAGTCCGTCCGCGCCGCCGTCCATGCCGCCTCCTTCGCGCCCGGTCAGCCGGGTTCTTCTCAGGCTATCGTGCGGCCCCGGGCCGCGCCGGGTTCGCGGGCGCCCCGGGCACGCGGGCGCTCAGGCGTGCGGAGCCCCGTGAGAGGATGGCCGAGTGCACGCGGGGAGAGACGAGCAGGGCGACGCGCCGGGGAGTGCCCGTGCCGTCGCCCGCGAGACGCGCGCAGCGGGCGGGGCGGGGCGCTACGCCCCGAGCCCCTCGGGAGACCTCCACCTCGGCAATCTGCGCACGGCGCTCTTGGCCTGGCTCTTCGCGCGCGCGAGCGACCGACGCTTCCTCATGCGGATCGAGGATCTCGACCGCGCGCGCGACGCGGGCGCCGCCGCACGACAACTGCGCGATCTCGAACGCATCGGGCTCGACTGGGACGGGGACCCCGTGCTGCAGAGCGAGCGCGGCGCGGCGCACGACGCCGCCATCGCCGCACTGGACGCCGCAGGGCTCGTGTACGAGTGCACCTGCACCCGCCGCGACATCCTCTCGGCGCCGAGCGCCCCGCACGCGCCGCCCGGCGCCTATCCCGGAACCTGCCGCGACCTGAGCGCCGCCGAGCGCAGTGCCGCCCGGGCGAGGATCGCGCCGCGCCTGCCGGCGCTGCGCCTGCGCACCGACGTTTCCGAGCTGGTTTTCGACGACCTGCTCCTCGGGCCGACGCGCGGCGACATCGACGACTTCGTGCTGCGCCGGGGCGACGGAACGGCGGCCTACAACCTCGCGGTCGTGGTGGACGACGCGGCCATGGGGGTCGATCAGATCGTGCGCGGCGACGATCTCGCGTCGTCGACGCCGCGCCAGATCCTCCTGCAGCACCTGCTGCGTCTTCCCGCGCCCCCGGCTGTCGAGTACGCGCACGTGCCGCTGGTCCTGGGGCCGAGCGGCGCTCGACTCGCGAAGCGCGACGGCGCGGTGACCCTGGCCGAGCTGCGCGAGCGCGGCGTCGAGCCCCAGCGGGTCCTCGCCGCGCTCGCCGCATCGCTCGGGCTCGCGTCGGCGGGGGAGCGCGTCACGAGCGCCCGACTGCTCGACCGCTTCGACCCGGCGGCCCTCCCGCGGCAACCGTGGGTGTGGTCGGGGCGCGTCTAACGCTTGAGCGCGCGGATCACCCGCGCGAGCGCGCGACCCGCGACGCACACGAAGGGCACGCCCACGACGAGCAGCGCGATCACGTTGGGCTCGAACCGGGTCACCCCGTCACGGGAGACGTAGGCGCCGACCGGCATGGCCATGCCGCCTCCGCCGCCTCCCGAGCCCTCGCCCTGGGCGTCTTCGACGCCTCCGCCGCCCTCTCCGGCGCCGAAGCCGTACGAGGCGCAGGCGACCGGGATGATGGTCGTGCCGTCGACCTCGATCGGGTCGCCGTAGGCCGTATGCACGCCGACCTGGGTGAGCGTGTCCGCGAGCTGCTTCGTGAGATGTGCCATGCCCTCACCCTACTCGCTCAGGGGCCGACGCGGCAGCCCCCTACCAGCCCTCTCCGACGCCGTCGCGGCCGCGGCGCGCCGGCTCGGCGAGCGGCCGCTTCGCCACGACGTCGTCGCCGGAGGAGACGTGCTTGATCCGCCGGATCACCCACGGCACGAGGTGCTCGCGCGCCCACACGACATCCTCCTTGCGCGCGCGCCGCCAGTTCTGCACGGGCACGGGCGGGGGATCGAGCGGCGCGAGGTCGTGCGGCACGTTCAGCGCGTCGAGCGCGGCGCGCGCGATCGTGTGGTGGCCGAGCGCGTTGAGGTGCAGGCGATCGCCGGCCCAGAAGCGGCTGTCCTGCAGCTCTTCGAGCGCCCACTGGTCCACCACCACGCAATCGTGTCTGAGCGCGACCTTGCGGACGTTCTCATTGAAGATCGCGACCTTGCCCCGGATCGTGCGGAACACCGGCTGGAACGCGGTGTCGACGCCGGTGAAGACCAGGACCGTCGCCCCGCCGGCCCCGAGTCGCTCGACGACCCGGTCGAGCTTCGCGGCCACCTCGTCGGGGTCGCTCCCGGGACGGATCACGTCGTTGCCGCCCGCGCAGATGCTGACGAGGTCCGGGCGCAGATCCAGCGCCGCATCGACCTGCTCGTCGGCGATCTGCTGGATCAGCTTGCCCCGCACCGCGAGGTTCGCGTACGCGAACTCCTCGTCGCGGTCGCTCAGCACCTCGGCGAAACGATCCGCCCAGCCGCGCAACCCGCCCGGGCTGTCGGCGTCCGGGTCGCCGACGCCCTCGGTGAAGGAATCGCCGATCGCGACGAACCGCGACCAGGGAAGTTCGATCCGATCCTCTGCCACTTCTTCATCCCCATTTCCGGGCGGAGCGCCCGCGTCGAGCATGTGAGCATTCGTTACCGATTATCCTAGAGCGCTGTGACAGATGCGGATCCCGAACTTCACCTTCCGGGGACCAGTGCAGCTGAGCACCTGCCTCCCGCTTATCCCGAGCGCGCCGCGCACGGCACCGCCGGCACGCTGCGCGCCTGGCAGGAGGAGGCGATCCGGCTGTACCTCGAGAAGGAGCCCCGAGACTTCCTGGCCTCGGCGACCCCCGGCGCCGGAAAGACCACGTTCGCGCTGCGGCTCGCCGCGATCCTGCGCTCCAACCACACCGTGAGCCAGATCGTGGTCGTCGCCCCGACGGAGCACCTGAAGTCGCAGTGGGCCGACGCCGCGGCGCGCGCGGGCATCCGGCTCAACCCCAGGTACACGAACAACGACGGACTGGGCTACGGTCGGCACTTCCACGGCGTCGCGGTGACGTACGCCCAGGTGGCGATGAAGCCGGTGCAGCACCGGCTGCTCACCGAGAGCGCCGACACGCTCGTGATCATGGACGAGGTGCACCACGGGGGCGACGCCCTCAGCTGGGGCGACGCGATCCGCGAGGCCTACGGATCGGCGAAGCGCCGCCTCTCGCTCACCGGCACCCCCTTCCGCTCGGACGACGCCCCGATCCCGTTCGTCGGCTACGCCCCGCAGGGCGACGGGTCCAGGATCTCGCTCACCGACTACGACTACGGGTACGGGCGCGCGCTCGCCGACGGGATCGTTCGGCCCGTGATCTTCATGGTCTACGCGGGCAAGATGCGCTGGCAGACCTCCGCGGGCGAGGAGATGGAGGCCTCGCTCGGCGAGGGGAACACGAAGGACATCACGTCGCAGGCCTGGCGCACCGCGCTCGATCCGAACGGCGACTGGATCGCGAAGGTGCTGAGCGCCGCCGATCGCAGGCTGACCGAGGTGCGGCAGCAGATCCACGACGCGGGCGGGCTCGTCATCGCCACGGATCACGCCTCGGCCAAGGCCTATGCGCGGCAACTGCAGCAGATCACGGGCGAGGAGGTCGCCCTCATCCTCTCGGACGACGACGGCGCCTCCGAGAAGATCGACGAGTTCTCGATGGGCAAGAACAAGATGCAGCGCTGGATGGTGGCGGTGCGCATGGTGTCCGAGGGCGTCGATGTGCCGCGTCTCGCCGTGGGCGTGTACGCCACGAGCTCGTCGACGCCGCTCTTCTTCGCCCAGGCGATCGGCCGCTTCGTGCGATCCCGGCGCCGCGGCGAGGTCGCCTCGGTGTTCATCCCCAACGTGCCCGCGCTCATGCAGCTCGCCGCCGAGCTCGAGAAGGAGCGCAACCACGTGCTCGAGGGGCCGAAGAGCGCCGAGGAGATGTGGGACGCGGAGGCGGCGCTCATGGCCGAAGCCGAGCGGGAGGACCGCGCCTCCTCGGAGCTCGAGGAAGCGGAGTTCGCGTACCAGGCGCTCGGATCCGACGCGTACTTCGACCGTGCGGTCTTCGACGGCGCCGAGTTCGGCGGCTACGCCGAGGTGGAGAGCGACGAGGAGCTCGACTTCCTCGGCTTCCCGGGACTGCTCGAGCCGCAGGAGGTGCGTGCGCTCCTGCAGCAGCGCCAGGCGAAGCAGGCGCGGCGCTCGGCGACGCGGCAGGGGCTGCTCGAACATCCGCCCGAGCGCGCCGAGGCGCCCGAGGCGCTGCACCGCACCCTGGGCGAGCAGCGCAAGCTGCTCAACTCGCTCGTGGGGATGTACTCGAAGGTGTCGGGCGAACCGCACAAGGACATCCACAACGAGCTGCGCCGCGTGTGCGGCGGTCCGCCCGTGGCGCAGTCGTCCGTGACGCAGCTGCAGAAGCGCATCGAGCTGCTGCGCCGGCGACTGCGCCCGTAGGGGTGCTGCGCGCCCGCGAGCGGCGCGCCCGCCTGCTGCGCGTGCGCCTGCTGCGCGTGCGGTCGCATCACGTAGCATGTGGCGGGTGGCGAAGCAGAAGCGATCGAGTGAGGGTGCGGGAGCTGGAGCCGGCGCTGGAGCCGGCGCGACCCCGGCGACGGTGGCGCTCGTGCGCGCCGGGATCCCGTTCGAGGTGCGCGGATACGCGCACGCCGCCGCCGTGACCGACTTCGGGGGCGAGGCCGCCGCCGCGCTGGGGGTCGCTCCGGAGCGCGTGTTCAAGACGCTGCTCGCCGAGGTGGACGGCGTGCTCGCGGTCGGGATCGTGCCCGTCTCCGGCACGCTCGATCTCAAGGCGCTCGCCGCCGCCCTCGGGGGCAAACGGGCCGCGATGGCGGATCCCGCGCTGGCCGAGCGCAGGACGGGCTACGTGGTCGGCGGGATCAGCCCCATCGGGCAGCGCACGTCCCTGCGCACCGTGCTCGACGTCTCGGCCCGCGAGCACGGCACGGTGCTGGTCTCGGGAGGCCGCCGCGGCCTCGATCTCGAGCTGCGCCCCGACGATCTCGCGCGCGCCACCGCCGCGATCTGGGCGCGGATCGGCCGCGCGTCGTAGTCCGCTTCCGGGAGCGGGCGCTGCGACGCGCCCGGCGAGACGAGCCGGATTCGTGCCGGGGGAGCATCCGTGCTAAGTTATTCTCTGTTCGGCCGATGACGGTCCGGATCGTTCGCGCGGGTGGCGGAATTGGCAGACGCGCTAGCTTGAGGTGCTAGTGCCCGTATTAGGGCGTGGGGGTTCAAGTCCCCCCTCGCGCACGCGAATGAAATGGCCCCTGACCTGGGATTTAGTTCTCCGGGTTGGGGGTCTTTCGCGTCGGAAGTGCTAGAAAAAGTGCTAAGCCTTGCCGAGGTGGGCGGCGAAGCGGGTCACGGCCGCCCGCTGCATGGTCGGGGTGACGTGGGAGTAGATGTTCATTGTCGTGGTGATCGTTGAGTGACCCAAACGCTCTTGCACGACCTTGGGGTGCTCGCCGAGTTCGAGCAGGAGGGTCGCGTGGGTGTGACGCAGCCCCTTGATCGTGACCCGGTGCATGGTGTCGTTCTTCTGGGTGAGCCACTTCATGCGGCGATCCCATCGGCTCGTCATCGCGTCGGGTGAGCGCAGCTTCCCGTCGTCGTCGCCGAAGATGTAGGCGTCGGCCTTAGCAAGCACGAATGCCAGTTCCGCGCGGGCGACCTTGTAGGAGGCGAGCACTTTGAGGGTGTCCTCGTCCACGTCGATCACGCGCGCGTTGCCGGTTTTCGGGGGCTTGGTCTTTGTCCAGTCGTCGGTATCGACCGCGCGGCGGATGCTGACGCGCATCGCCTTGGTGTTGAGGTCGTTCCACTTCAGGGCGAGGGCTTCGCTGCGTCTCATGCCGGTGTAGGCGATGAGCCGCCATAGCGGGAACAGTTCGTCTTCCAGCTCGTCGCGGTTCCAGGTGAGGAACGTCTGCAACTGCTCCGCTGTCCAGGTGACGATTTCGGGTTTCTGCGCCCGTACCTCGCTCGTGGTCGGTGGCTTGACGGTGCGCTTCTTCTTCGACGGGTTCACGGTCAAGTGCCCATCGTCTATCGCGGCGTCGAGGATCGCGCCCAGGACGACATGCACCTTGTGGACGCTGTTGGCAGAGAGCGGCTTGCCCTTGCCGTAGGTGTCCTTGCGACCCGATTTCTCCAAGTCGCGGTAGTGGCGGGCGATTCTCGTGGCGGTGAGCTTGTCGAGCCGGATCATGCCGAGCTGGGGCCGGATATGGTTGCGGATGATCTTCTTGTACCCCGTGATCGTGGAGGCCGCGAGCTTCAACCCTGCCGCCCACTCGTCGGCGTAGACGCCGAGGGTGGGTACCTTGTTGCCGAACTTCTCGTTCTGCTTGCGCTGCTTCAAGGCCTCCTGCAAGGCGTCGTTGGCCTCGTCGGTGCTGGTGAACCCGGAGCGGGTGAGCCTGCGCGATCCCATCTCGGGGTACTCGGGGTCTTTCAGGACGTAGATCTGAAACCGCCACCGCCTGCCCTTACCGGTGTCGTAGGCCTGGATCGAGCCGGGCTGCCGGGAGCGTGAGCGCCGCTGCTGCTTCTCACCCCCGCCGCCCGCCTCGGCGGGCTGCTTGGTCGTGGTCAGGACAGGGTGCTCCTTGCGGTGGTCTGTCCGGGCTGGTGGGTGTCGGCGTAGTTCTCGGTGTAGTCCTTGGCGTTGAACACGCGCCCGGTCGGGTCGATCTGCACGCCCCGCTCGCGGATGACCTGCTCGCGCGCTCTGGCGGTCTGTAGTCGCTCGGTATAGGCGGCGATGGTCTTGGGGTTCGCTCGCGGCTTCTCGGGGTCGTCCGGGTCGGGGGCGGTCATGCCCGCGAGCGTGGTTTCGAGGTAGTGGATGCGGTCGGTGCAGATCACCCATTCCTGCTGCCAGTAGTTGAACAGCCCCTCATCGGTGAGCACGAGTTCCCCGCGCATCCACCTGTCGATCTCTTCCGGCTCGTACCCCTCGGGCACGCCCGTGAGCGTCGTCTGCTCGCCTGGGGGCGTCAGGAGCGCGGCCGGGGTCGTGCGCAGCAGGTAGGCGATCACGGTCAGGTCGTCCACGTCCACGCGACGATCCCCGGCCTCCAACTTGCTGATGCCCGAGGTGGAGAGCTTGCGCCCGGCCGCTTTCAGACCCTCGGACATGGTGCGCAACTCCATGCCGATCGCTTGGCGTGCCGCGCGGATGTTCTGCGCGACGTGCGTGTTCGTGATTCCTGCGGGGTTGCCCCGCACCCTCTCTGTTTCCATAGTAGAAATCTACAACGCTATACTTGACAACGCAAGTGCGATTCTCTACGGTGGAGGAATCACTCTCACGCGCGCGACGGGAACGGATGGTGTGACGATGCGGCAGAGCACCCTCGACATAGACGACCTCCGCAAGCGGCGCAGCCTGGTCATCACCCGCAAGGAAGCCGCCGAAGCACTCGGCGTCGATCCCCGCACGATCACCACGAGCATCAACGAGGGCACGATCCCGCATGTCAAGCTCGGGCGGCGCATCGTGATCCCACGCGAAAAGTTCCTCGCCCTCTTCGCCAACATCCCGAACGACAACAGCGAGTCCTGACGCCGACCGTCGTGCCGAATCGGCACCCTCGTGCCCGGCCTCCATGTGAATGTCGGCCAAGCGCCGTAAACTAGCCCAAGAACGCCGACCACAAGGAGGCACCCCGCATGGCTACGAAGACTCGCGTATCCGAGGCGCACGTTCAGCGCGTCCTCGCGGAAGTGCAGGCCGGGCAGCAGACCGCAGGCGAGGAAATGACCCCCGAGGGCCTGGAACTTCTGGCCCGCCAGGTGCGGGGCGAAATCAGCGTAGACGAAGCCGTCGAAGTGATCGCCGCTCGCACCCGCGCACGCCTGGCCGCTCGCACGGCCTGAACCGTTCGGCGTCGCGATGCCTGATCGGTACACCTATCCGGGCAGCGACGTTCTCATCAACAAGTTCGGCGTCACCGACTACGACGACTGGAAAGACGCCGAGGCCGACTTCATCGGCGCCCGCATGGGTGCCTTGCGGGAGCATCCCATCGTCGGTGCCTACGATCTTGCGCACCTGCAAGCGATCCACGCCTATCTGACCCAAGACATGTACTCCTGGGGCGGTGAGATACGCGAAACCGACACCCATCCCGGTGGTACCGGGATCGCGCACTGCCGTCCGCCGTTCATCGTGCCCGAGGCCGAGCGCGTCTTCGGCATCCTTGCTGAGCGTGACTACCTGCGCTGTTTGGATGCGGACGAGTTCTCTGAGGGGCTGGCGTGGGTGTGGGGCGAGACGACCGCGATCCATCCATTCCGCGACGTGAACACGAGAAGCCAGCATGTTTTCTTCACCCAGCTCGCCCGCGATGCCGGATGGGTGATCGACTGGTCGCAGATTCCCGGCGACGTGTTCGCCCACGCCCGCACCCTCGCCATCGTGGAAGACCACTCCGGCCTTGACGCGCTGATCCGCCCGAACCTCGTCGCCGTCGAGGACGCCGAACAACACGACCGGCTGATGGGTCTGCTGCACGAGCACACCGAGGGCTTCGCCACGCGCAAGGTCACCCGCGATCCTGCCGTGCTCGACCGAGAGCTGGACGCGGCACGAGAACACCGTCGCACCCTGCCTCCGCTGGATGCGTTCGGACACCACGACCCGCCCAGCGGTGAGCGCGGCGGCCCGAGCCTCGGACGGTAGCCGAGGGCAAGGGCGCGACGCGTCCGCGGCAGCCCGACCGTGCCGCGTCACAGTTCGCGAGCCGGGCCGTCGTGCCGGGGTGCGCTTCGGTGGTGCTGCTCGTAGTCGTGTGACAGGGCGCACTCTCGCTCGGCTCGTTGGGCCTCGCGTGCAGCCTGCGCTGCGCGGGTCTGCTCGATCCTCTCTACGGCCTCGGCGGGGGTGAGCGACCGCAGCAAGGCGGCTTCCTCTCGCGCCTGCTTCGCGGTCTTCGCGGCTCGTGCGGCCTGATGTACGGGGTTGGCGGTGAGGTACGCCTGCTGATTGCGGACCACGGTTTCCGGGCCGAACGCTCGGGCGAACGCGGCGAGTCGTGCGGTCTGTGCTCGCTCGGGCCGGTGCAGCAGCGCGTCGCGTGCTGCCTGGTGTTCCTGCTCGGCGTCGATCACGCGCGGGTCGCCGTCGATCCGGGGCCGGGTGACTCGCTCCAACCACGCATCGGCGCGTTCGTTCCATCTCGGCGGCTCACCCCACTTGCTCGTCAACTGTTGGTGCACTTCGGAGGCGTGCGATTGGGCGTTCTCGTGCTCGTCGCGGGCGCGGCGCTTCCCGAACCACGACACCGCCCGCACCTGCTCGCCCGCCGCGTGCTCGGCGGCGTTGGCCTGCTCCCACTCGGTGAGTGCCGTTCTCGCGGCCGAGACGACGGGAGCGGCGACCTCGGCACGCACCTGCTCGGCCCGCTGTCGCGCAGTCTGCTCGGTAGCGCGTGCGTTCTCGCGTAGCGCCGTCTCACGGTCGCCAATGGCAGCAAGGGCGGCGCTGACCTGTTGCCAGCGTGCCGCCTGCGCCTCGGCCGTTTCCGCACGCTGCACGAGGGCCGCTATCTCGTCGCTCACGAATCGCACGGGGCCGTGCTCGGTCAGCCCGGTGACTTGCTCGACTGCACGCTGGGTGGCGGCGGCAAGGCCTCGGTCGGCGCGGTCGCGTTCCATCGCCTCGATGAACTGCGCCCTGGCCTCGGCCAGGTTTCCGGCGACGATGTGCAGCAGGTTCTCGTTCCGGCCTCGCGTCATGCCGACGTACACGCTGGCGGCGCTGGTCGTGTTGGTGAGGATCGTGTGCGACCCGGCGACGGTCGCGCCCTGCACCCCGTAGGCGGTCGCCGCGTACGACAGGTGCGTATATTCGGCCACATAGTCGGCGGGGAGGCGCACTGTGCGCTGGCGCTTCCGCCCGCTGTCTGCCTCGCGCACGGAGAGCGCGCCGTCGTCTTCGACGCGCTGCACGACCCATTGCTGCCGGTTCGCCACGCCTACATCGGCGTTGTTCTTTCGCGTCTGAATCACATCCCCGGCCCCGATCGGGAGACCGTCGTTTCCGTATACGCTCGCCGTGTCGTCGACGAGGCCTTGCGAGACTCGTTCCTCGCGGATGCGGGCGTTGACGGTGCGGGCCTCGTCGTTCGTGCTGACGGTGACGGCTTCACCCTCGCGTGCGGATTGTGCGATGTGCTCGCGCGCATCCTCGCCGCTCGCGTGCAGGCGCACCAGCCCCAACGCTGTGAGCCGGTCGAACACCTGACCGGGGTTTCTGCCGTCGCGCATTTGTATCGTGACTTCGGCGTAGGTGAGGTCGGTGAAGCGATGCACCTCGGCCATGTCGAACGTGCCGCCTCGAATGTGCGCGGCCATGTCGAGCACTCCACCGCGACCGACTGCGGCGAGTTGCGCACGATCCCCGACAAGCGCGACCGTCGCGCCCGCCTCATCGCATACGGTCAGGAGGGCGATTGCGGTGTCTTGGTCGAGCATTCCGGCCTCGTCAACGATCACCCGCTCACCCGGCACGAGTCGCACGTCCTCGGTCGGGCCGCGATAGGTGCGCCCGGTCTCGGGGTCGGTGTTGCCGGGTGCGAGGCGCGTCCATACGCCGTCACTGTTCCAGCGCCAGCCGTGCGCGTGCACCAGCGCCGCAACACTGGTCGCGGGCACGCCAAGTTCCTGCTGTGCGACCTGCGCGGCGCGCAACGTCGGCGCAACCACCCGCGATGCCCGCCCGTGCTGCGCTGCGACCTCGATTGCGACGCCGAGCATGGTGGTCTTGCCCGCGCCCGCTGCGCCCTCCACGATCACGAGTGGATCGGCGGAGGCGACTGCAGCGGCGGCGCGCTCCTGCCCCGCATCCAGGCCCTGCCCCCTTGCCGCGCCGTGCACGTCGGGGTGCTTCGGTACTCGTGCGGTCAGGAGGTCGCGCAGTTCCGTCTCGGCCTGCACGACGCGCAGGCTCGTGAGGTGCGCCACATGCTCCGGGGTGGGAGCGCCGGGCGGGAGGATCGAGAAGCAGTCCTCCATTGCCAGGGCGGTGGCGATGCTGACGAACTCGCGTATCTCGGCGGGTGCTGATTGCACTCCGTACTCGGTCATGATCCGGGTCGCGTGCTCCTGCACCGTGTGGCGCGTCCACGCCGAACCGCTTGCAGCGCAGCGATCCAGCGCGCGGCTTGCGACGGTCTGCACGGAGAGGTCATCCAGCGACGCCGGCGCACGACGCGCAGGCCGGCGCAACGTCGCGGGGTCGTAGCCGGCGTCGCGTAGCTCGGTCACCCAGGCGTGTTCTTCGCGCAGGGTGGTGGGCTTCTTCGCTGGCCGTTCATACGCCCACGCTTTCGCCGCGAGTCGGGCGGAGACGACCGGCCCCATCGCCTCGCCCGGATGCGCCGCCTCCCACTCGGCTTCGAGCCGTTCGAGATGCGTGCGTACTTGTTCGCCGCGCTTGCTCATCACACCGTTGAACCGCTCGAGCTCCACCACCTCACCCGATACCGGATCGAGAGTCAGGCCGTGCCGATCCAGCACCTCGGCAAGCTCCGGGTGCGCGGCGATGACGGCGGTGCCAAGGGCGCGGATTGCGCCCTGCTGCCGGAACAACGCCGCCGTATCCAAGGCTCGCCAGTTCCCGGCCGCCCACACGCGGGTGCCGATCTGAGAATGGATATGGCGATGCGGGTCACCCGCGCGTGACGTGCGGTGCGACACCGCCACGGTCTGCAACTGCTGGACGGGCATTACCTCCTGCTTGCCGCGCGGCCCGACGCGGGTTACGGAGTGCTCGGCGAGCCACTGCTGAATCTCCGCCACGGCGTCCTGCTGCGCCCGGTCGAGAGCGTCGGAGACTTCCGGGTGGAGAGCTGCCGCGATGGAGAGCGACTTCGGGGCGTTCACGACCATCTCCGCGAACCGGGGCGCTCCTCGCCGCCCCTCACCCGGCAGACGCGGCCTGCCCATCGACTCGCCCGTGAGCGGGTTCACCCAATCTACCCACGCCGCATACGCCTCCGGGTCGAGCCCCAGCGCAGCGGTCACGTTTCCCTCACCGTCGAGGGCGGTGAACGCCGCCACGGACGCATCCGCGCCGAGGTAGTAGTCGTCCGCGCGGGAACGGTCGGCCTCGACATAACGGCGTGCATCGGCTCCGGTTCCTCGGAACAGGATCACACCGCCATGCATGTCATCACCGTCTGATGTTTCTTGTATAGAAACTGATGTACCTACCACGGTAGCATACGTCCATTCGGAAGGGAAGGTGTCAGAAGAATCGGGCGAAAAGTCGCGTTCTCCGGCGGTCTATGCGGTTGATCCGCTTGCTCTAGGAAGTCGGCGTTCCGGGTTAGGAGAGCACGAGGATGGAGGCGAGGGCGGGGCCGATCGCGCCGCCGAGCAGGTAGAGCAGCGTGAACAGGCCGATAGCGACGGGCTTCTGCGTCTCGGGCACCGCCGAGGTTGCGACGGCGACCTGCGTTGCGTTCGCTGAGATTGCCGCGAAAAGCGCGAGAAAGATGCCGATGAGCAGCAGCACCGGAGAGCTGGCGAAGAACGCAGCAAGCAGCGCGAGCGCTCCGGCCGTGACAAGTACGATCCGCACTTGCGTGCGAGAGAACTTCGCGGCGACGGCTGTGAAGCCGAGTGTTGCAAGCGAAGCGACAACCATCGCGACGAGCTGCCCGGTCGCGGCGGTGTCCTTTGTCCAGTCGGCGCGGGTGATGAGTAGCTGCGGGATGACGAAGAGCAGTGTGAAGTAGCTGGCTGAGAGTGTGAGGGTGAGGCCCGCCGAGTTCAGGAAAACGCGCGAGCGGATCGTTTCGACTGGCACATATCCGTCTGGGCGTCGGCGGATATGAAACATGAGAAGCAGGATCGCGATCATGGCCGCGAGAGCTGCGGTCAGCGGGTTCGCGGTGAACAGCACGACGGCACCGGAGAGCACGACGACCAGCAGCGCGCCCCAGGCATCGAAGCGGGCGTTGCTGACCGCTCCGCGAGCGACATAGCGGTGCACGAAGGGCACGGCGATGAGCGCGAGCGCGAGCAGCACGAGCACGAGACGCCACGAGACGGCGGTGCTGAGCTGGGTTCCGAGCAGAGGGCCGACTGCGCCGAGCAGGCCCATGCCGGTACTGATCGCCCCGACGCGGCGGGCACTGCCCGCGAGGCCGATGGCGAGCACGTTCAGCCCGGCCCCGCCTGCGGCTTGGATCGCACGCCCTGCAACGATGAGAGGGAGCCACGGCGCGAGCAGCACGACGAGACTGCCGAGCGTGACCAGTGCCGCACTCGTCCACAGCACCGCGAGCTGCCCCCGATGCCGCATGAGAGCAGCTTGCAGCGGAGTCGCCACGGCGAGCACGAGCGCGAACGCGGTAGCAGCCCACGACGCTGAGGCAGCCGACGTGCCGAACGCGGCCCCTACGTCGTCGAGGATGAGCACCGTGGCGTTGTTCGCGGCCGCAACAGGCGCGGCCATGAGCACGAGCCACCACACCGGCACGAGATGCCCGGCGGCCGTGGAGCGGGTGGGAGTTGCGTCGTTCATCGTGTTCCTCAGCGGGGAGAGACGACGGAGGGTCAGAGCCGATAATGCGACTCTGACCCTCCGGGGCAGCGGGCTACCAGGGGAGGGTTTCTTCGTCCTGGTAGAAACCGGCCGTGCCCGCGTCGGCGGGGAGGTTCACGACGTGCTTGATCGACGCAGCGCCCTCGGGCACGGGGCGGCCGCCCTCGCCACCGAGGTCGGTAGCCGTCCAGCCCGGCGATGCCGCGTGCACAGTGATACCCGCCTCTGCGACCTCGGCCGCGAGAGCGGCGGTGAGCGAGTTCAGTGCCGCCTTCGCCGCGCTGTATGCCGCCGTGTACGCGCCGGTGCGGGCGATGGAACCCGCCTCGCTCGACACGTTCACGATGCGACCGTTCTCCGACTTCTTCACCAGCGGCAGGATGCCCTGAGTGGTGCGCCACGCGCTGAACAGATTGATGTCGAGGGAGTCCTGCACCTTGCCGAGATCGACGGTCGAGGGCTGCTGCTCGTAGTCGAAGACGCCGCCCACGTTGTTCACTAGTACATCGACGCGGCCGAAGTCGGCCCCGATCTGCTGCGCGGCCGCCGCGATGCTCGCCGCATCCGAGGTGTCAAGCTGGATGGGGTGAATGTCGCCGCCAATCTCGGCGGCGGCCTTCGCTGCGGCGTCAGCGTTACGGGCGCTGAGCAGAACGGTGTCGCCCTCGGCTGCGAGCTGCGCGGCCAGCTCACGGCCAAGACCGCGATTCGCGCCAGTGATCAGAACAATGCGTGCCATATCGGTGTATCTCTTCCTGTTGTGTGTTGAGGCTGATGGAGCCGACCGCGCTCACGCTGCGGCCACCGTGCTCCCAACGTCATCGTGCTCTCGCATGTTCACAGTGTCAAATCATTTCAGTTAAAATGATGCTACAGTTCAATATTATGGAAACAGTGATGAAAAACGGGCGGGTGATCCAGTCGGTGCAGCGGGCGTTCGAGCTGCTCGAACGCATCGCCGCGAGCACCGATGGGTCACGGCTGAGCGAGCTGGCCGATGGAGCCGGTCTGAACCGCAGCACGGCTCACAACCTGCTCGCCTCGCTCGAAGAGCTGGGCTACATCACCCAGGACAAGAAAGGCGCGGCCTACAGGCTCACGGGCAAGCTCAACCAGCTGCTGAGGCTCGACGCCGAGGCCGAACACGCACTACGCGCCCGTCTCCGCCCAGTACTCAAGGCCGTCAGTCAGGCGTCGGGAGAGTCGACCTTCCTCGGCCTGGCGACCGGCACCGACTATCTCTGCTCTGATGCGGTGCTCTCCGAGAAGCCGCTGCACCTGGCCGTGCGGCCGGGCGAGCGGAAGCCGTTGATCGTGGAGGCCATCGGTCACGCCATGCTCGCGGCTGATCCTGAGCTTGCGCGGGCGGTGCAGGCCCATGACCCGAGCGAATGGGAAGCGCACGCGGCCGAAATAGCCGACGCTGAACGGCGCGGAGTCGCGCTCGACCTCGACAGTCAGAACGCAGGAATCTCGTGCGTCGCCGTCGCAGTCACACCGCGCGCAGCTATCGCCGTCGCTGGCCCTACGAACCGGTTGCCGAAGGCCCTGCTGCTGACTATCGGGCAACACATTCGAGACGAGTTGGCGAAGGTGCGGCCCGTCAATCAAGAGTGGCTGTAGCCCTCGATCACAGACCACGGGATCGGTCGCCTGAGGCGGCGCTCCCGATGATGAGAAGAAGGAGATAACCCATGCGTGGAGTCATCATGCACAAGGCCGGAGACGTGCGGGTCGAAGACCGCGACGACCCGGTAATCCTCGAGCCGACCGACGCGATTGTCAAGCTCACCGCTTCCTGCATCTGCGGCTCTGACCTCTGGCCCTACCGAGGCATCGAACCAGCTGACCATCAGGTGATGGGGCACGAGTACATCGGCGTCGTAGAGGAAATCGGCGCAGACGTGAAGACCGTGAAGCCAGGCGATTTCGTCGTCGGTTCGTTCGTGATTTCAGACAACACCTGCGAGATCTGCCAGGCCGGCTTCCAGTCGAAGTGCGTGCACGCCGAGTTCGTCGCTCAGACGGTCGGCACGCAAGCCGAGAAAGCGCGCATTCCGCACGCTGACGGCACCCTCGTCAAGACGCCCGAGACGCCCGGCCCCGAGCTGTACCCGGCGCTGCTCGCCGCGTCCGACGTACTTGGTACCGGCTGGTATGCAGCCGTGGCCGCTGATGCTGGCCCCGGCAAGACCGTAGCCGTCGTCGGTGACGGCGCAGTGGGCCTCATGGCGATTCTGGCGGCCAAACAGCTTGGCGCTGATCGCATCATCGCCATGTCGCGCCACCCAGAGCGGCAGAAGCTCGCCCGCTACTACGGCGCAACCGACATTGTCGAAGAGCGCGGCGACGAGGGCGTGGTGAGAATCAAGGAGCTGACGGGCGGCCTTGGCGCGCACTCTGTCGTCGAGGCAGTCGGCACGCAAGAGTCGTTCATGCAAGCAGTCGGCGCGACGCGCGGCGGCGGGCACCTGGGCTATGTCGGTGTGAACTACGACGTGCAGATTCCCGGCATTGAACTATTCTTCGCGGGCATCCACACGCTCGGCGGCCCGGCCCCGGTACGCCGGTTTTTGCCCGACCTCATCGACCGTATCTGGCAGGGCGAGATCGACCCCGGCAAGGTGTTCGACCTCACCCTGCCACTCGAAGAAGCACCCGAGGGCTACAAGGCGATGGACGAGCGCCGCGCCACGAAGGTCATGCTGACCCTGTAATCAGCTTGACCACATCAAGACTGGTAGGCGATCCAACGGCCTGATACGGGTGTCGGGTCACCTCATCCGGTGTTGCGAAAAGTGCTAACGAAAGTGCTAAGCAACCTGTAGGTCGGGGTATCGCGGTGGAGTTATCCACAGGACACATGCCGTAGATCGTTGATTTCATGCGGCAGAACGCCCTGCCGAGTTTCGCGGCGCGAGAGGGTCGAGGTCAGTTCAAGTCCCCCCTCGCGCACGCGAACGAAATGGCCCCTGACCTGGGATTTCATCTCTCGGGTTGGGGGTCGTTTGCGTCGGACTCGACGCCGCTGCACTCGACTATCGAACGCTGATCGTCACATCGTGGCCCTGCAGCGCCGTGATCTCCTCGATGTTCTCAGTCGTGCCGATGCGCACGAGATCGTCCGAGAAGCCGAGCGATCCGGTATCGAAGAAGAAGCCGAAGTTGCCCCAGGGCACGTAGACGAAGAGGTCGCCGACCTGCGGAGCCATGCCCTGCCCGCCTGTCGTGTCGATGGCTCTGGGCGGATAGGCGATCGATTCCATTGCGTGGAAGTCTTCGAAGCGCACCGTCATCGGCAGCATCGAGAGAAAGTCCCGGGCCACGGGACTCTCCGGTTCCATCACCGCCTCGACCACGGTCGATCCTGCTGCGAACTGGACGATGATATCGCTCACGCGCTCCTCCTGGTCGGTCGTGATGCCGGGGGTCTTGTCGGGTACCGTCTCTGATTGCATCGGTCGTTCGCTCCTTGCCGCGCTCTCGACGCTGCTGCACGCGATGAGCAGCAACGGGAGCACCAGCAGGGAGAGCTTCGCGTAACGCTTCATACCGTTCATAGCGCTCGTTCCGCTCGAATGCCGCCCGACAGGCGGTTCACGCGTTCTTCTCGATGATGTTCTTCAGCACCGCGGTCGCCCCCATGCCGTTCGGCCAGCCGGCGTAGAACGCGAGCTGCAGAAGCGCCTCCGTGAGCTCGTCATCGGTGACACCGTTGCGGCGGGCGAAGTCGAGGTGGAACTGGAGCTGATCCATCTTGCCGAGCGCGGTGAGCGCGGCGACGGTCACGAGACTGCGGTCGCGCTTCGACAGCCCATCGCGCTCCCAGACCTCGTCGAAGAGTACCTTGTCGGTGTAGTGCACCATGCCCGGGGCGAAGTCGCCGAACGCATTCCGCCCTCCGGTCCAGCCGTGCTGCTCACTCATGTCGTTGCTTCCTTTCGTGCGTGATCGTGCGTCTGCTCGAGAATCCGCCCGAGCCCGAGCCCGAGCTCGAGCCCGAGCTTCCGAGGCCGCCGGCCGCAGACCGCGTCGGGACTGCCGAGATCGTTCCATCGCCTGCGGCGTCGTCGAACACTCGCTCTTGCCCGCAACGCTAGTGCCGCGCTCGACGATCCGGGAGGCCCTGCCAGTACCCCCGACCGGGCGTCGTGCCCGCCTCGTCTCCCGGACAGGGGTACTGGCAGGGCCTGGCACCGCAGGAGCGGGCCAGCGAGACTCGAGAGCGACGTCGGAGTCCGGTCGGGGATGTCCGACGGAGCGCTCTCGATGCGGCCTCGCACCGAGCGGCAGTCCGCGGGCATCGCGCCTCGGGGCTCCGGGGCACTGGGCGCGTGAGCGCCGCCGGGGTCGACGCCGACGGACTCCGACCGCACCCGCGCCGCGCCGTGCACAACCCAGAACGTGAGAGACAGGTGGAACCGTGAAGAACGTCATCGTCATCGGAGCCAACGGCCGAACGGCGCGGGAGGCCATCATCCGCCTGGCACGACAGGGGGATGTCGCGCTCACCCTGTTCCTGCGCCGCCCCGAGCGGGTCGCCGACCTCGCCACGGAGGACATGACCGTGATCGCCGGCGACGCGCACAACCGCGAGGCGCTGCGAGCCGCGCTCGCGGGGCAGGACATCGTGATCGTCGCCCTCGGCGGCACCGACCTCGATGAGACCACCGCGAACACGGTACGCGCCGCAGAGGACGCCGGTGCGCGCCGCATCATCGCGGTGAACGCCGGCGGCATCTACGACGAACTGCCCGAGCCGTTCAACACCTGGGACGCCGCGCAGGTCGGCTTCACACGACCGGCGAACCGGCGGGCGGCCGACGTCGTCGAGCAGTCCTCGCTCGACTCCACGATCCTCCGCCCGGTCTGGCTGACCGATGACGACGCGACTGACATCGAACTGACCCGGAGGGGTGAGACCTACCGGGGCACCGAGACCTCACGTGCGAGCCTCGGCGAGTTCATCGCCGGTCTCGTCGCGCACCCTGAATCTCACATCGGCGAGAACCTGGGGATCTCCCGGCCCGGCACCGATGGCGATCGGCCGGCGGCGTACCGCTGAAACAACGACCAGAAAGAGAAAGAGGCAATCGTGAACGAGAATCTTCAGCTCGTCTCCGAGTGGGACAAGACGTTTCCGCAGAGCGACGCGGTGGATCACCGGAAGGTGACCTTCCACAATCGCTACGGTGTCACGCTCGCGGCAGACCTGTACACGCCCAAGGGCGCCGACGGAAAGCTGCCCGCCATCGCGGTAAGCGGCCCGTTCGGCGCGGTCAAAGAGCAATCGTCCGGTCTGTACGCGCAGACGCTGGCCGAACGCGGATTTCTGACGCTCGCATTCGATCCGTCGTTCACGGGTGAGAGCGGCGGCAGCCCGCGCGCCGTCGCCTCGCCCGACATCAACACCGAGGACTTCCAGGCCGCCGTCGACTCCCTCTCGGTGCTCGATCAGGCCGACGCCGAACGCATCGGTGTGCTGGGGATCTGCGGGTGGGGCGGCATGGCGCTGAGCGCCGCCGCGATCGACCCGCGCATCAAGGCGACCGTCACCTCGACCATGTACGACATGACGCAGGTGAACGCCGAGGGCTACTTCCGGTCCGAGAACACCGAAGAGGCCCGTCACGGGAAGCGCAAGGCGCTGAGCGCGCAGCGCATCGAGGACTACCGGAACGGTTCCTCTGCGCGCGCCGGGGGCGTCCCTGCGGAGCTGCCTGATGACGCGCCCCAGTTCGTGAAGGACTATCACGCCTATTACAAGACGAATCGCGGATATCACGCGCGTTCCCTGAACTCCAACGAGGGCTGGAACGTGACGAGCGCGCTGTCGTTCCTGAACATGCCGCTGCTCGCCTACGCCGACGAGATCCGCACCCCGGTGCTGCTCGTCCACGGCGACCAGGCCCACTCCTCGTACTTCAGCGAGGATGCCCGCGCAAAACTCACCGGTGAGAACAAGGAACTGCTCACCGTCGCAGGAGCGAGCCACACCGACCTCTACGACCGGAGCGAGATCATCCCGTTCGATCGGATCGCGGAGTTCTTCGCGGCGCACCTGTAGCACGGCTCCGCCGCAGCGGCGGCCACCGGGAGGGCCCGCGCTCTGGCATGCTGAGAGGCATGAAACGAGTGCGCGCGGCCCTCTCCGCATACCCGCTGGTCTTCGCGACGCTGGCCGCCGCGGCCGCCGGGCTGGTCCTCCTGGCCACCCCCGCCCGGGCCGCCGCGCCCTGGGTCGTCGGCGGATACGCGCTGGCGATCGCCGCGTGGGAGGCGGTCGGCATGATCCGGCAGCTGCTCAGGGGGCACGCCGGCCTCGACATCCTCGCGGTGACCGCGATCACCGCGGCGGTGCTCGTCGGCGAGCCGTGGGCCGCCCTCGTGGTGGTGCTCATGCTCACGGGCGGCGCCGCGCTCGAGGACTACGCCGAGCACCGCTCGAAGCGCGAGCTCACGGCCCTGCTCCGCAAGGCTCCGCAGCGCGCGACGCGGGTGCTCGAGCACGGCGCAGCAGCGGCGGCGGGCTCGGCGGCCGAGACCGCCACCGAGGAGGTGCCGGTCGACGCAATCGCGGTGGGCGAGCTGCTGCTCGTGCGGCCCGGCGCGCTCGTGCCCGTGGACGCGATCCTCGTCTCCGACCACGCCGTCTTCGACGAGTCCTCGCTCACCGGTGAGAGCCTGCCCGTCGATCGCGCGGCCGGGGAACGGGTCTCGAGCGGCGCGGTCAACGGGGCGAGCGCGGTCGTGATGCGGGCTGCCGCTGTGGCGTCCGACAGCGAGTACCAGCAGATCGTGCGGCTCGTGGAGCAGGCGGCCGGGAGCAAGGCCACGGTGGTGCGCCTGGCCGATCGCTACGCGGTGCCGTTCACCGCGCTCTCGCTGCTCATCGCCGGCATCGCCTGGGCGGTCAGCGGCGACCCCGTCAGATTCGCCGAGGTGCTCGTGGTGGCGACGCCCTGCCCGCTGCTGATCGCGGCGCCGGTCGCGTTCCTCGGCGGCATGAGCCGGGCCGCGCGATTCGGACTGATCGTGAAGGGCGGCGGCACCCTCGAACAGCTCTCGCGGGTGCGCTCGGCGGCGTTCGACAAGACCGGCACCGTCACCACGGGTCGCCCGGTGCTCGAGCGGGTGCTGCCCCAGAGCGGCTTCAGCGAGGACGAGGTGCTGCAGTTCGCGGCCTCCGCCGAGGTCTATTCCTCGCACGTGCTCGCGGGCTCGGTCGTCGCGGCCGCGAAGCAGCGCGGCCGCGCGCTGCTCGAGGCGCAACACGCCGAGGAGACCGCGACCAACGGGGTGACGGCCGTGCTCGCGAGCGGCCCGGAAGGCGCAGCCGTCACGGTGCGCGTGGGCAAGCCGGCGTGGGTGCGCGAGCACGCACCCGCGCTGGCACCGGCCGCCGTGCAGCCGGGGGAACTCGCGATCTACGTGGCCGTCGACGAGCGCTACGCGGGCGCGATCATCATGCGCGACCGGGTGCGCGAGGAGGCCGCCGATGTGTTCGCAGCGCTGCAGCGGCTCGGGGTCGAGCGCACGCTCATGGTGACGGGCGACGTGGCCGCCACGGCGGAACCGATCGCCGCGCGCCTCGGCATCGGAGAGGTGCACGCCGAGTGCCGCCCCTCCGACAAGGTGCGGATCGTGAGCGAGGTGCAGCCGCGGCCGCTCATCATGGTCGGCGACGGCCTCAACGACGCCCCCGTCCTGGCCGCGGCCGACATCGGGTTCGCGATGGGCGCCCGCGGCGCCACCGCGGCGAGCGAGTCCGCCGACATCGTGAACCGATACGACAGTCTCTCCGCGCTCCCCCGCGCCGTGCGCATCGGCAAGGACACCGTTCGGATCGCGCTGCAGAGCATCTGGCTCGGGATCCTCATCAGCGTCGCGCTCATGCTCGTCGCCGCGTTCGGCTTTCTCCCCGCGCTCGCGGGAGCCTGGTTGCAGGAGCTGGTGGATCTCGTCGCGATCCTCGGCGCGCTGCGCGCCATCGGGCCGCGCGCCGAACGCGCGCGCTCGGGCGATCGCAGCGCTTCGCCGTCCTCCCCCACGCCATCCGCCCCGGCGCCGGCCGCCTGAGCCGACCTCGGCCCGGCCCTGGGGTCAGGCTGTCCGGGCCGCCGCTCGGAACACCGCTGCGCGGGCCTCGTAGTCGGCGAACTCGTCGAAGCTGGGGGCTCCCGGGGAGAGCAGGATCACGTCTCCGGGCCGCGCCCCGGCTCGCGCTCGCACGAGCGCGTCGGCGAAACCGTCCGCCCGCTCCATGCGCGGCACGCGCCCCTCGCTCTCGGCGACGAGGCGCGCCCCCGCGGGACCGGTGGCGACCACGCGCACGGGGAAGGCGTCTCCGCGCGCGGCGAGGGCGTCGATGAGCGGATCGAACGGCAGCCCGCGCTCCGCACCGCCCGCGATCAGCGTGATCCGCGCGTCCGCGTAGGCGGTGAGCGCCGCGACCACGGCCTGAGGCGCGGTGGCGAGACTGTCGTCCACCCAGGTGAGCCCGTCGTCGGAGTCGATCACCTCGAGTCGGTGCCGCAGCGGCTGGAAGCCGCGCATCGCGGCGAGCGCACGCGCGCGATCCTCGTCGGCCATGCCGGTGAACGCGTGCACCGCCGCCAGGGCGAGCGCGGCGTTCACGAGGTTGTGGGCGCCGCGCAGCCCGAGATCGGCCGCGGTGCACTCGCCGACGCCCTCCCAGACGAGGCGATCCTCGTGGGCCAGGATCCCGAGCTCGGCCGGAACGAGGATGCGCGTGCGCTCCCCCGCCCGTTCGGAGGCGAGCGCGAAGAGCTCGTGATCGCGCGATGGCACCACGACCGTCTCCGTGCCGTGCGCCACGAGGTTCAGCTTGTCGGCGACGTAGCGCTCGTAGCCGCCGTGCCACGGCAGGTGCTCGGGGTACAGCGACGTGAGCACGGCCACTCGCGGCGACACGGTGAGGTCGGAGGCCTGGTAGCTCGATACCTCCGTCACGGCGGCCTGCACCCGCGGATCGAGGTCGCCGGCCACGGCCACCCCGACGTTGCCTGCGAGCACCGCCCGGTAGCCGAGGGCGTCGAGGATGTGGCGCACGAGCGTCGAGGTGGTGCTCTTGCCCTTCGTGCCCGTGACGGCGAGGACGCGCTCGGCGTTCTCCGAGAGCCAGAGGTCCATCAGCGAGGTGAGGCGCCCGGCCCCCGCGGCGACCCGCGCGAAATCCGGCGAGGTGCGCGGAATGCCGGGCGACTTGACCACGACCTCCGCCTCCAGCAGCCTGGCGAGCGCCGTCTCACCCTCCACGGCGGCGCTTCGCAGGTCCTCGGGGGCCGAACCGTCTCCGGTCACCGCGATCGTCGCGACCACGCCGCGGCGCGCGAGCTCCGCGTGCGCCGCACGCCCCTCGCGCCCCGCGCCCCAGATCACGACGTCTCGCCCCGTGAGCTCCTCAAATCGCACGCGCCACGGCCTCCAGCTCGGGCGACAGGAAGTGCTCGCCGGTGTGCCAGGCGAAGACCGCTTCGCGCTCGGCCGCGGTGGCCGACACGCCGGCGATCTCGGGACGTCCGAGGAACGGGTGCCCGCTCCAGTCGTGGCGCTCGCGCAGCAGGGACAGCGCCACCCGGCACTCGTCGGGCTCGCCCACGCACTCGAAGGGCTTGACGAGCCCATCGGCGCCGAGCAGCTCGAGGAAGCCCGTCAGCTGCTCCTCGTCGGCGAACAGGTCGCGGCCGCCGAAGATCTCGAGCAGCCGCTCGCGCTCCAGGAACGGCGCGAGCATCAGGAAGATGAAGCGGCACTTGGGGCAGTCGCCGCACCAGGTCGCGGAGGCCCCGTGAATGCGGAAAGCGCGGTTGCAGCTCGTGAAGACCGGGTGGTAGGCGGTGAGCGTCGCGAAGCGGCGCGCGATCCGGATCTCGTTGATGGGCCGCAGCAGCGACACGTAGTCCGGGGCCCCGTCGGGCAGCGTCTCGCGCAGCAGGCGCTCGAACTCGATGCCCTTCGACCACTGGTGGTTGATGACGCGGCCGGCCCACTCGAAGTTGCCGTACGAGGATCCCGCCTCGTTGCTGAACACGACTCCGTCGTAGCCGAGGGCGAGCGCGGTGAGCACCGCGATGAGCGAGTTGACCGCGGTCACGGGGATGTGCCCGTTGGGCGCTCCGGCGGCGTTGAGCGCGAAGAGTTCGGGATCGAGCCTGCGGCGCACCTCGTGCAGCGGCAGCCGCGCAGTCTCGGCCGTGCGCGCCATGGGCGGCTGCGTGTTGACCGCGAACAGGCCCACCTCGACGCCGGCGCCGCGCAACGACTCGATCGAGACGATCGAGTCCTTGCCGCCGCCGACCGCGACGAGCAGGCGCCGAGGCTCGCCGGGCGCGGTCTCCGCCGTGGGCCGCACCCTCGGAGCGGGCGACGGCAGCCCGGGCGCCTCGACCACCGTCGACAGCACCTCGGGCATCCGATTGACGAACGCGAACTCGCCGAGGCCGCCCGCGATCAGGGCGGTGACGAAAGCGCGCTCCTCTTCGGTGAGCCCGCCCGGCACGGCGAGCACCGCCGGCGCGAACGCCTTGAAGTAGCTCAGCGATCCCGCGAGCGACAGCAGGCGGAGTACGCCGGCGACGACCGGCCCTGGTGCCCGGTCCAGCGGGGCCGGCAGCTCGATGACCTCCGTGAACTCGCCGACCACCACGCCGTCCGCGCGCGCCGCGTACCGCAGTTGCACGGTGGACCCCTCGAGATGCGGTGCGAGGCACTCGAAGCGCGTCACGTGCGCGGTCGGAGCGGGCGGACTGGCCGGGGCCTGCGGGGAGGGTGACGCTGATGCCATGATCCAGCAGTCTACCGCGCGGCCGCTCCCGCGGCCTGAGCGGCTACCAGCCCTCGGAGAGCACGCGGTCGAGCGCTGCGATCACCACGTCGGCGCTCTCCTCCGTGAGCGTCAGCGGCGGCTTGACCTTCAGCACGTTCGAGCGCTCGGACGTGGTGAGCACGATGACGCCGAGCTCCTTCAGACGCTCGCAGATCGCCGCTGCCTCCTGCTTCGCGGGTTCGAGCGTCGCGCGATCCCGCACCAGCTCCACCCCGAGATACAGCCCCTCGCCGTGCACCGGTCCGATGATGCTGTGCTTCTCGGCGAGCGCGCGAAAGCCCGTCGCGAGGCGCTCCCCCACGGCGCGGGCGTTCGCCTGCAGCCCCTCGGCCTCCATCGCGTCGAGCACCGCGAGGCCGACGCGGCAGCTCAGCGGATTGCCGCCCGCCGACGAGAAGAACTGGCCCTGCGCGGCGAGCGCGTCGGCCACCCGCTTCGAGGTGATGACCCCGCCGATCGGGAAGCCGTTGCCCATCGGCTTCGCGATCGTGATGAGATCGGGCACCGCGCCCGACTGCTCGAAGCCCCAGAAGCTCGACCCCATGCGGCCGAAGCCCACCTGCACCTCGTCGGCGATGCAGAGCCCGCCCGCCGCGCGCACGCGCGCATACGCGTCGGCCAGGTATCCGTTGGGCAGCAGCACCCCGCCGGCGTTGCCGAGCACCGACTCGCAGATGAAGGCGGCCGCGTCGCGCCCCGCCCCGGCGAGCCGATCGAGGTCGGCGCCGAGGTCGGCCGCGTAGCGCTCCCCCACGGAGACGTCGTCTGCCTCGCCGCGATAGGTGCCGCGGAAGCGATTGGGCACGTCGGCGACGTGCACCCACTCGGGCCGGTTCTCGAGGGCGAACGGGTTGTCGTAGGCGCTCGTGGTGACCGCGTCGCTCGCCATCGTCCAGCCGTGATAGGCCTCCCGCAGCGCGACGACGGTCTTGCGCCCCGTGGCCGCCTGCGCCAGACGCAGCGCGAGATCCACGGCCTCGGATCCCGAGTTCACGAGCAGCACGGTGTCGAGACCGCTCCCCTCGGGCAGCAGGGCCAGCAGGCGCTCGCTGTACTCGGCGAGCTCGCGGTAGAGGAAGCGGGAGTTCGTGTTGAGGATCCTGATCTGCCGGTTCACCGCGTCGGCCACGCCCGGGTGTCCGTGACCGAGCCCGGTGACATTGTTCACCATGTCGATGTAGGCGCGGCCGGTCGTGTCGACGAGGTGGTGCCGCCAGCCGCGCTCGATCTGCATGGGCCGCTCGTAGTACCGCTCCTGGGCGCTGGCGAAGATGCCCTCGCGACGCCGCTGCTCATCGGCGGCCTCATCGCGCTGGGCGAGCGGGGCGAGGCCCAGCATCGCCGCGGGATCCCGGGTGAATCTCCGCCACGCGGGCACCCGATCGGGCGCCACGAGCTGCGCGCGGCCGGGAGCGGGCACCTCGATGGAGAGGATCGGCGGCGCGACGCCGTCGATCGCGTCGACGCGGCACAGGGCGACCGCGATCGGACGGGCATCATCGCCCGCCTCGAGCACCGCGATCCGCGCGCCCGCCTCGACGCCGTCGCCGACCGAGCACTCCGCGCGCACTCCGTCGACCGAGAGGAACCAGCCGTCGCCCAGGTCGAGCAGCACGCCCCGCTCGGTGGCCGCGACAACGGTGCCCGCGACCGGCGCCGTTACCCTCTGTTCCGCGCCGGGCGCGACGACCGCCTCGGTGCCGAACGGCCACGTCTCGGCCGCGTCGGCGGCGTCGATGGCCGCGCGGGTGAGGCGGTAGACGCCGTAGGGCAGCACCGCCGCAGCCGCGCCGTCGCGCAGCGCCGCGGAGACGAGGCGCTCCTCCGCGTCGTCTGCGAGCCACGTTCCGGCGTCGAGCGCCTCGCTCTCCACACCGGGATCGACCGTCGCGACCTCGCCGTCGAGGCCGGGCAGCAGTGAGCGCAGGGGGAGATCCTGCGACTCCTGCGACCCCGGTCGCTCCACGCAGGGTGACGGATGCGGAGCGGGTGCCGCCGGCAGCAGCGACCCGCTGCCGTCGGCGCCGCCGCGCATACCGAGCCGCGCGAGCACGTGCTCGGTCATCTCCGTGAGGGGCAGCGCGACGGCGGCGTCGAAGATCCGCTGCTCGCCGGCGATGCGATCCCGCGCGTAGTCGTTGCCGCCGTCGATCTCGAGCTGCCGCCAACCGCTGGCCACGAGGATCGCGCCGCGCAGCACCACGAGCGGCCACACCGCCCGGGCTTCGGCCTCCGAGAGCGGCGCGTCGCGGTGGAACGCCGCCACCGTGTCGAGCACGCGCAGCGGCCGCCGCGCGTCGTGATGCAGCATGGAGGCCGCCGTCACCGCGAGTTCGGAGACGCGCCAGCCGTAGGCGAGATCGCCGAGATCGAGCACGATACTCGGGTGCAGGCGGGCATCCTCCCCCCGTCGACCCATGACGTTGTCGTCGGTGAGATCGCCGTGGATCGCCTGCTGCGGCAGCACGTCGGTCACCTCGTCCAATGCCGCCCGGGCCTCGTCGGCCGCATCGAGCACCCGCTCCCGCAGCGTCTCGTCGGCGATGGACGGCGCGAGCAGCAGGGTCTGCTCGTGCGCGACGTCCATGATCCACATGTGGTCCCGGTCGAGGCCCGGGTGGCGGAGCCCGACGAGCGCATTCGCGGAGGCCGCGGCGAGCGCCCCGAACTCCTCCAGCACCACCGGCGCGAGGTAGCCGATGTCCACCATCGGCTCCCCGTCGGCGAACTCGCTGCGCCGCACCGCGAAGCCCTGCTCGCTGCGCTGCGTGAGCGCGCCGTCGAGTCCGGGGAGCACCGCCGGCGCCGGGACGCCGGCGGTGCGGTAGGCCTCGAGCGCCGCGTGCTGGGCATCGCGCGCCTCGTCGCCGAAGGCCGGGTTGTCCACCCGCAGCACGCTGCGCGTGCCGTCGGGCTGTTCGAGCACGAAGTTGCGGTCCTGGTTGCTGCCGAGCTCCCGCACCGAGACCTCGATGCCGTAGCATGCGCGCGCGATCGCGCGCGCATCGTTCTCCGAGACGTCCGGGCGCACGAGGCCGCCAGACTGCTGTTCCGTCATCGTCAGTTCTCCATCTCTGGATCGAAATGATGTCACGCGTGTGTTGGGTGCCCCAGTTCGCTGTCGCGGGGCACTCGGGCTCGGGAGCAGGGTCCGCACAAGCCGACGTCGACGGGGCCGCCCGAGCGATTCGGGCGGCAGGGATCAGACGAGGTCTCGGATGGCCGGCGCGAGCGCGCTGAACGCCCGCGTGCGATGCGAGAGCCGATCCTTCTCGGCGGCGGTGAGCTCCGCCGCCGAACGCTGCTCGCCCTCGGGGCGGAAGACCGGATCGTAGCCGAACCCGTGCGCGCCGACCGGTTCGCGCAGCACGCTCCCCTGCCACACGCCCAGCTCGCACAGCTCCTGCCCGCGCTCGTCGCGCTCCGGGGGCACCACGAGCGCGGCGGCGCACACGAAGCCCGCGCCGCGATGGTCGTCGGCGATGTCGGTCAGCTGCCACAGCAGCAGATCGACGTTCGCACGATCGCTGCGCTCGGGCCCGCCCCACCGTGCGGAGAAGATGCCCGGGGATCCGCCGAGCACGTCGACCGCGATGCCGGAATCGTCGGCGATCGCCGGAAGCCCGGTGTGCGCGGCGGCGGCCCGCGCCTTGAGCAGCGCGTTCTCCTCGAAACTGAGGCCGCTCTCGACCGGTTCGGGGCCGTCATAGCCGACGAGCTCGATGCCCGGGATCAGCGGGCCGAGGATCCTGCGCAATTCCTCGAGCTTGTGGGAGTTGTGCGAGGCGAGCACCAGCGTCCGGGTCATCGTCGCTTCCCCCTACTCGCCCTCGTGCAGCACGGCCCGCTGCAGTTCGGCGAGCTCAGCCGCGCTCACGAGCGCGAGGTCGAGCAGCGCGTCGAGCTCGGCGCGCGCGAACGGCGCGCCCTCGGCGGTGCCCTGCACCTCGACGAAGTCGCCGGCTCCGGTCACCACCACGTTCATGTCGGTCTCGGCGCGCGAATCCTCCACGTAGGCCAGGTCGCTCATCGGCACGCCGTCGACGATGCCCACCGAGACGGCGGCGACGCTGTCGATGAGCGGTCGGGCCTTCTGCGCGATGTGGCCCCGGGCCCGGGCCCACGCGACCGCCTCGGCGAGCGCGACGTAGGCGCCCGTGATCGACGCGGTCCGCGTGCCCCCGTCGGCCTGCAGCACGTCGCAGTCGATGACGATCGTGTTCTCCCCGAGCGCCTTCGTGTCGATCACGGCGCGCAGGCTGCGGCCGATGAGTCGCGAGATCTCGTGCGTGCGGCCGCCGATCCGGCCCTTGACCGATTCGCGCTGCATGCGCTCATTCGTCGACCGCGGCAGCATCGAGTACTCGGCGGTGACCCACCCCGTGCCCTTCCCCGCCAGCCAGCGCGGCACGCCGGGCGTGAACGAGGCGGTGCACAGCACCCGAGTCGCCCCGAAGGAGATGAGCGCGCTGCCCTCGGCCTGGGCACTCCAGCCGCGCTCGATGGTCACTGGGCGCATCTGCGCCGGGGAGCGCCCGTCGGCGCGTGCGTCTGCTGTCGAATTCACCCGTCCAGACTATCGCGCGGCGCTCGCGCGTCCGGCTTGATCCAGGTGCGTCGGTGCAGCTCGGTGAGGCCGTGCCGGGCGATGCCGTCGTAGTGGGCGCGGGATCCGTAGCCCTTGTTCGACGCCCACGCGTACTCCGGGTGCGCGTCGTGCGCCTCGCGCATCACGGCATCGCGCAGCACCTTGGCGCGCACGGACGCCGCGGCGACGCTCGCGCAGCTGCGATCCGCCCCCACCCGAGTGCGCACGTCGAGGGGCGTCCTCAGCGCCGGCGACAGCCAGTCGTGCGCACCGTCGAGCAGGATCACGGCGCGGTCCACCGGCACGCCGGACGCGTGCAGCTCGAGCAGTGCGCGCCGAGCGGCTTCGCCCAGCATCGGTCCGATGCCGCGCTCGTCGATCTCCGGGGCGCTGCCGAAGCCGACGGCGCCCGGGCCCCACTCGGCGACGAGCGGCGCCATGGCCTCGCGTCGCTTCTCGCTCAGCAGCTTCGAGTCGCGCAGGCCCGCGGGGAACGCGTCGATGCCCGCGCGCACCGCGTGCGCGCCGACCGCCACCGGGCCGGCGACCGCGCCGCGCCCCACCTCGTCGATCCCGATGACGAGCTCGGCGCCGGCCGCGAAGCACTCCCACTCGAGCTGGAGCGTCGGATCCTTCGCCGGCGCATCGTCTGCGGCCCCGGTCACTGCCGCGCTTCCTCCACGCCCGTGAACGTGCCCTCTGGCGTCCCCAGCCAGGTGAAGCGGTTCAGCGGCCAATTGAGCACGAACGCCCGGCCGACGATCTCGCTCTCGGGGACGAAGCCCTTGCCGGGCTGCTCCTGGTTGTAGCGCGAATCCTTGCTCTGGTAGCGGTTGTCGCCCATGACCCAGACGGAGTCCTCGGGCACGGTGACGTCGAAGTCGATCTTCGACGCGCGCTCCTCGCCGGGCGGAATCACGATGTAGGGCTCGTCGAGCGGGATCCCGTTCACCGTCACGCGTCCCTCGGCGTCGCAGCACTGCACGCGGTCGCCGCCGATGCCGATCACGCGCTTCACGACGTACTCGTGGCTCGTGTCGGCGGCCAGGCCGACGGCCTGCAGCACCTTCTCGAAGCCCTGCGGCGGCTCGGCGCTGCGCGGCAGCAGCCAGCCGCCCGGATCCTTGAATACCACGACGTCCCCGCGCTGCACCGGCACGAGCTGCGGCACCAGCTGATTCACCAGGATGCGATCGTTGACCTTGAGGGTCTGCTCCATCGAGACCGACGGGATGTAGAAGCTGCGCACCAGGAAGGTCTTCAAGAGGAAGGAGACCAGGAACGCGACCAGCAGGATGACGATGAGGTCGCGCAGGAATCCGAGGAGCCCGCTGCGACGAGACCGCCGTGGAGCCCCCGGCGTATCGGATTCACTCATGAGCACTTCCCCAGCATCGATGTCGGAAGGGCGCACCGGGCGACCGCTCCACGGTTCCATAGAGACACCTCAGGCTCCCACCCATTGCAGGAGGGAGCCTGAGAGGCGCACAGGCTCATCATGATAAGCCCGTGCGGAGGCGGGACGCTCAGGCGTCGCGCTTCTCCTTGATCTTCGCCTTCTTGCCGGTGAGGCCGCGCAAGTAGTAGAGCTTGGCGCGGCGCACATCACCGCGGGTGACGACCTCGATCTTGTCGATCGCGGGCGAGTGCACGGGGAACTTGCGCTCGACGCCCACCTGGAAGCTGATCTTGCGCACGGTGAAGGTCTCGCGGATCCCCTCACCGTGGCGGGAGATGACGACGCCCTGGAACACCTGGACGCGCGAGCGGTTGCCCTCGACGATGTTCACGTGCACCTTGACGGTGTCGCCGGCGCGGAACTCGGGGATGTCGCTCTTGAGCGACGCGGCATCGACGTGGTCGAGCTTCTGCATGGTGGTCTACTCTCTGCGCCCGCCGCAAGTCGGGAACGCGGATATCGAAAAAGTACTGAGGTTCGGCTCACGGTTCGTGCGGACCCTCGCGGCAGTGCCGCACCGTGGCACAAGGATCAATTATGCCATACTTCCGGGCGCCTCTCCGCATCCGGCGAGGCATTCGCGCGCCAGGAGATGTCGCCAAAACTGCCTCGAGGCATCAACTTCTGGCGCGCGTAGGGGCGGGCGCGTGGGGGCGGGAGGAACCGCGAGCCCCGCCAACGAAAAGAACCCCCTGGTCTCCAGGGGGTTCTTCACTCATTCGTGCGCGAGGGGGGACTTGAACTGATCTCGACCCCCTCGCGCCGAGAATCTCGACCGAGCGTTCTGCCGCATAAGATCAACGATCTAGGGCATGTGACCTGTGGATAACTCCACCGCGATACGCCGCGATACAGATTGCTTAGCACTTTTGTTAGCACTTCTGGGACGACGGTCCCAAGGGTGAATGCAGTGGCCGAGTACTTCTCGACCGCTTGTGGTGTCAACCACTCCGGTGGTGTGGCCGAGAGACGAGCGGTCTGGACCGGGCCAGGGACCCGTGGTCTCCTGACGTTCGGGGGAGGGCAATTCGGGGAGGTGGTTCCTACACTGAAGACATGGCTGAGAGTTCACACCGTCGGGGACGTCCCCCGCATCCCGACGTGCTCACGCCGGCTGAGTGGCGGATTGCCCACGCAGTGCGCCACGGCATGCCCAATCGCATGATTGCCCGGCGCCAGGGAGTGAGCCTCGACGCCGTGAAGTTCCACATCGGCAACATTCTCGACAAGCTCGGCTTGGACAGCCGAGCGGAACTCCGATCGTGGGAGGGCATTCCGATCGACAGTCCACTCAGAACCGCACCTCAGGAAAAGGAGGAGGCCATGACCGACGCCGTACTGAGATCCATCGGGCAGGTGTCGCGCCGCGTGAGCAGCGTCGAAGCGGCCGTCGCGTGGTATCGCGACGTCCTCCAGCTCCCGCACCTCTATACCTATGGCGACATCGCGTTCTTCGACGTCCAGGGCACGAGGCTCTTCCTCAGCGCGATCGATGAGGGCGCGGGCGAGCAGGGCGAGTCCGTCCTCTACTTTCGTGTCGATGACATCCACGCCGCCTGCGCCACGCTCACCGGTCGAGGACTCGGGCGTCGAGGAATGGATGGCGTTCTTCAGCGATCCCGACGGGCACACACTTGCGCTCATGAGTCAGACTGGACCAACAGGCGATCCGGCGACCCCCTGAGCGGTTAGCACAGTCGTGGGATGCGGCATGGTCCGCAGCCCGCGTTCCAGCATGGACGCCTGATCCTCGTGAACGTGTCATGTCTGGGTGTAGAGGTGTGACCCGAAGGTAGGCTTGAGGCATGTCGATCGTTCAGGCGCGTACCGAGATCCCCCAGGCTCGCCCCCGGCTCCGCGCCTCGGGCGGTGCAGATGGCGAGCCCGGTCTGAACCCCGCAGACTACCGATAGGTGCCGCGTCTCGTGCGGGATTGACGGATGGTGAACGCAGATGTCGTCCTTGGCAGAACCTGGCGCACCCGAGGTGCCCAGCGCGCACGTCGAAGCGGTGCAGCGTCTTGAGGATGCGCTCTCGGACTTCGTGGCGGGAGTGCGCGGCATGTACGCCAATGCGGCTGGGCAGGTCGACCCTGACCTGCCTCCCTCGGCGTACAGGGTGCTGCTGACGATCTCACGGATCGGCCCGGTGAGTTTGTCGACTCTGGTCGAGAGGTTCGCCTCCGACAAAGGTCAGATGAGCCGGCAGATCAAGGAGCTGGAAGCCCTCGGCCTGGTGGAGCGCACCGTCGACCCGAACGATGGCAGGATCCGGTTGATCGGGATGACTCCCGAGGGCGTGAACCGTATGACCGTGGCTCGGCGTCCCTATCGGGAGCAGCTCACCGCAGTACTCTCGGATCGTTCGCCAGAGTCGATCGCCGGGCTCACCGAGCTGCTGCGGACGGTCGCGACACGAGGGATCGTCCCGCCCCGTTGAACCGGCGATGCCGCGTCCCTCACCGCGCACCGCGCGGGAACGGCTCGCGGCAGGGGCGCTGGCCGAGCGCGCAGCGCGAGGACGGGCATCCGAGCCCGGCCCGCACCGTTCGTCCCGCCCAGGGCCAGAGCACGGTGAGCGTGTCCGTGCTCGGCCGACAGATAAGTGGAGGTGAACCTCCACTTGTTGCGGTATCGTGTCCCCATGCTGACGACAGAAGCGGTTCCGGCGGCGCCGGAGAAGGCGCTGCGGGTGGACGCGGAGCGCCGCCGACAGGCCCTGTTGTGCGCGGCGGCGTCGGTGTTCCTCACCGATGGGCTGGATGCGCCGTTGGAGGATGTCGCCCGTGCGGCGGGTGTGGGGATCGGGACGCTGTATCGGCGGTTCCCGACTCGCGACGCGCTGGTCGAGGCGGTCTTCGAGGCGAAGATGGCCGACTATGCGAACCGCGCCGAGGCTGCCGTCATCCAGGCGGTCGAGGATCCATGGGCGGCCTTCGCCGGATATGTGCACGACATCATCGGCATGCAGGTCGCGGACCCCGCGTTCGGTGCCGTGCTCCTGCGCCCCATGCAGGGTTCCGAGCTGTTCTCCGGCGCGCACGCGCGGGCGCTGCGCGCCACCCGGCGGCTCATCTCCCGGGCCCGCAAGGCCGGCGCTGTTCGTCAGGACCTTCGGGAGACCGACCTCTACCTGCTGGTCGCCGCGACCGCGGCGCTTGTCGCAGAGCCCGGCCCGATCCGGGCAGATGCGGCGGCGCGTCGGATGGCGCAGCTGTTCCTCGATGCTGTGAGGGGATCCTCCGTATGAGCGGCGCCGTGCCCCATATCGCGATCGTGGTGGGCAGCGCCCGCGCTGCGCGCTTCGCCGACTATCCGCTCGCGTGGCTGCGGGAGCGTGTCGGCGCTCGCGACGACCTGCGGCTGTCCGTGATCGACGTGCGTGACGTCGGCCTGCCCTCCTACAACCTGCCGAAGCCGCCGGCGCTCGCTCCGCGGGAGTATTCGAGTCGGCAGCAGCGCGCCCTCGGGCAGCGGCTCGATGAGGTCGACGGGTTCCTGTTCCTCGTCAACGAGTACAACCACGGTTACGGCGCCGCGCTGAAGAACATGCTCGACCATTACTTCGCCGAGTTCGAGCACAAGCCGGCCGCGTTCTTCGGCTACGGCAACGTGGGGGGCTCGCGGGCGATCGAGCAGCTGCGGCAGGTCGTCGCCGAGTTGAACATGGTCTCGGTGCGCGAGAGCGTCCACATCTTCGGAATGCAGTTCCCGGCCGTGCGCGAAGGCGGGCCGGCCGCCGCCGAGGTCTTCGATGCGCTGGAGCCACGACTGACGGTGATGACCGACCACCTGCTCTGGTGGGCACGCGCCCTGAACGCCGCACGGTCGGCCTGAAGCGAGCAGGAACGATGAAAGGATCGGGCGAATGACGTTCGAACTCGGCGCCTACAGCTTCGGCGTGGCGGGCAAGAACCTCGACGGCGACGTGGTGAGCACGGCCCAGGCGGTGCGGAACATGCTCGAGCAGATCCGGCTCGCCGAGCAGGTCGGGCTCGACTTCTACGGGGTCGGCGAGCATCACACCGCGACGATGCCGGTCAGCTCTCCGGCATCGGTCATCAACGCGGCCGCGGCGATGACGAACCGGATCACGCTGTCGACGGCGGTGAGCGTGCTCTCCACCGACGACCCGATCCGCCTGTATCAGCAGATGGCCACCGCGCAGATCGTCTCGAACGGCCGCGTGGAGATCATCGCCGGCCGCGGCTCCTCCACGGACTCCTTCCCGCTGTTCGGGTACGAGCTCGACGACTACGACCGGCTCTACGCCGACAAGCTCGGCCTGCTGCTCGCGATCGGCGAGCACGAGCGGGTCAGCTGGGAGTCCCCGTTCCGGCCGCCGCTAGAGGATGCGCTCGTCGTGCCCCGGCCGGATCAGCCGATCCCGATCTGGCTCGGCACAGGCGGCAACCCGGGATCGACCGTGCGGGCCGCGAAGGCGGGGCTCCCGATCTCCTACGGCATCCTCTCCGGCACCCCGCAGCGGTGGGGGCAGATGGGCGCCCTCTACCGTCAAGCCGCCGAAGAGTCCGGCGTGGATCCCTCGCAACTTGCCATCTCGGTCGCCGGGCACGGCTTCATCGCCGCCGACGGGCAGGCCGCGAAGCAGACCTTCTTCCGCCACGAGTCCGCAGCCTACGCCGCGCACGGACGCTTCGCCGCACTCTCCTGGGAGGACGCGAAGGCGAACTACTCTCCGGGCGGCATGGTGTTCGCGGGCGACCCGTCCGAGATCGCGGACCGCATCATCGACCTGCACCGCCACCTCGGCCACATGCGGCACTTCTTCCAGATGGACATCGGCGGCATGCCGCACTCCGAGGTGCTCGCCTCCATCGAACTGCTCGGCACCGAGGTTGCACCCCGCGTACGCGCCGAGATCGGCTCGGACGGGGCCGCTCCTTCGAGCTGACACCGAGGGCGGCTCGAGCACCGACGCGGCGAACTGCTGCGCACGGCCGCGACACGAGGGATCATCCCGTCCCAGTTGACCGCCGACCTCGGCCTCGTCGTCGCGCCGCGCGGGTGGCGCACCCCCGCTGCTCTCGCGAGGGGTGCGCCAGACCGTTCAGCGGGTTTCCGGGGGTGCGGTCGCAGCCTCGGTATCCGATTCCTCCAAGAGGTTCTCGTCCACGAGCAGTTGGCCTTCGGCGAGGGATTCCGGCATGATCTCGGCGTTGATCTCGGTCGCGAGCGGCTTCTCCTTGACGAAGCACAGCAACACGGCGGTGATGACCGCGAGGGGCACCATGTAGATGAAGATCGGGATCAGCGCCTCGTTGTAGGACTCGACGATGAGGTTGCGGATCGGTTCCGGCAGCGACTTGATCAGCTCCGGCGTCAGCGAGTTCGCGCCGTCGGAGGGGCCCGCCCCGCCGCTCGGCAGCTTCTCGGTGATCAGCGAGGTGAGCCGGCTGGCGAAGATCGATCCGACCACGGCGGAGCCGAGGCTGCTGCCGACCTGCCGGAAGTAGTTGTTCGCCGCGGTCGCGGTGCCGACCATCTTGTGCGGGAACGAGTTCTGCACGACGAGGGTGAGGATCTGCATGCTCGTGCCGAGCCCGACGCCCATCACGGCCATGTAGATGCAGATCAGGTAGACCGGGGTGTCGACCTGCACGGTCGCGAGGAGGCCGACGCCGAGGGCGACGATGGCGGTGCCGACGATCGGGAGCAGCTTGTACTTGCCGGTCTTCGAGATCACCGCGCCGGTGACGATGGAGGTCAGCAGCAGCGCCGCCATCATCGGGATCATGAGCAGGCCCGCAGCTGTCGCGCTCGCCCCGACCGCCATCTGGAAGTAGGTGGGGAGGTAGCCGACGGCGCCGAACATCGCGACCGCGATGAGCAGCCCCGCGATCGTGGTCACGTTGAAGTTGCGGTCCTTGAACAGGCTGAGCGGCATGACCGGCTCGGAGGCGCGGGATTCGACCAGCACGAACAGGGCGCCGACGACAACGGTGGCGATGATCAGGCCGATGATCTGCGGCGACCCCCACTCGTACATCGATCCGCCCCAGGTGCCCACCAGCACCAGCGTGGAGGTGGCGATGGCGAGCAGCATCATGCCGAGGTAGTCGATCTTCGGCCGCTCGGTGCGGTTCAGCTTCGGCAGGCGCAGCAGCACGATGGTCGCGACGACGGCGAGGATGCCCAGGGGAACGTTCATCCAGAACGCCCACCGCCAGCCGGGGCCCTCGGTGAGCCAGCCGCCGAGCAGCGGGCCGGCGACCGAGGAGACGGCGAACACGCCACCCATGATGCCCATGTACTTGCCGCGCTCACGGGCGGGCACGACATCGGCGATCGCAGCCTGGGAGAGGATCATGAGCCCGCCACCGCCGAGGCCCTGCACGAGCCGTCCGACGATCAGGGAGTTCATGTCCTGCGCGAGGCCGCCGACCACGGAGCCCGCCACGAACAGCACGATCGCGGCGATCAGCATCGGCTTACGGCCAACGAGATCGCTGATCTTGCCGTAGACCGGCATCGTGATCGTGGAGGCGAGCATGTACGCGGTGATCACCCAGGTCATGTGCTCGACACCGTGCATCTCGCCGACGATCGTCGGCAGGGCACTGGAGAGCACCATCTGGCTCAGCGATGCCAGCAGCATCACGATCATCAAGGTGGAAAAGAGCAGGAGGATGTTGCGTTTCGCCGTCGCGGCTGCGGCCGACGGCGGGGTCGTGACGTCTGTCATGATGGGCTCTGGATGACCTCTCGGAATAGGGCGGTGGCGGATGCCAGCGACTCGGTGGTAGTAGCCGACCAAGCGGCGGGGTTCTTGACGAAAGCGAAACGGACGACCGTGGCCGCGAGCATGCGGAGCGCAGTTGCCGCATCGCGGATGTCCTGCGCCTGCACCGATTCTTCGATCAAAGCTCGCCGGGTGAGCTCCTCGATCAGGATCGGCTCGATGAGTTCGCCCGCCGTCGTCGAGAAGTGCTTGAGGCGCGCCCGCAGCTCCGGCAGGGTGCGGATGAGCTCGGATCGCCGCTCCCCGAGGCCGTCGTCGGGAACGGCGGTGCGGATGACCGCCATCGTGAGTCTCACCGCGCGCTCGAACAGGTCTCCGTCGCCGTCGAAGAACGACTCGCTCGCCGGCGCCGGAACGTGCAGCGGTCGCAACCCGAGCGCAGCGTCCTCCTTGCTCGGGAAGTAGTTGAAGAACGTCCTACTGGACACGCCAGCCTGCGCCGCGATCATGTCGACGGTGGTGGCCGTCCACCCGTGTTCGAGGAGGAGGTCGGCGGCCGCATCATGGATGGCCGCCGCGACCTCGAGGCGCTGTCGCTCACGCAGACTCAGAGCAGAATCATTCACTCATGCATTCTATGCGCCTCCGCAGTATTTGCACAACTGCAAACTAAGGTTTCGGTGCTGCCGCAGCCGCTCGCCATCTCTTCCGGGGAATCGGGTGACGACCAGCTGCACCTGGGGTTAGGCCTGTGCGGCGTGCATCGCGTCCCCGCTGGCGCTCGGCAGGTCCGAACTCGTCGTGACATCCTGCTGCTTCTTCGCCCTGCGGCGCTCCCGGCCGTCCTCGAAGAGCAGATACAGCACGGGCACGAGCACCAGGGTCAGCAGTGTCGACGAGATGAGTCCGCCGATCACGACGATCGCAAGGTCCTGGCTGATGAAGCCGCTGGACCCGGTCACGCCGAGCGCCATGGGGATCAGGGCGAAGATCGTGGCGAGCGCGGTCATCAGGATCGGGCGCAGGCGCTGGCGGGCGCCGTTGAACACGGCGTCGCGCACGCTCTGGCCCTGCTTGCGGTACTGGTTCACGAGGTCGATGAGCACGATCGCGTTCGTGACCACGATGCCGATGAGCATCAGCATGCCGATCAGGGCCGAGATGCCCAGCGGTTTGCCGGTGATCAGCAGCAGCACGATCGCGCCGGTCGCGGCGAACGGGATCGACACGAGCAGGATGAGCGGCTGCGCGAGCGACCGGAAGGTCGCCACGAGCAGCAGGAACACGATCGCGATCGCGATCAGCATCGCGAGCCCGAGCTGCTGGAACGACTCCTGCTGCGTTTCCGCCAGCCCGCCGAGTGTCGCGGTCGTGCCGGTAGGCAGGTCCAGGCCGTCGAGTCGCTCCTGCACCTCGGTGGTGACCGCGCCCAGTTCGCCCTCGGCTGGGGTGAGCGAGATCGTCGCGACGAGATCGCCGTCCTGCCGGGTCACCGAGGTCGCCACGGTGACCTTCTTCACCGATGCGAGCTCGGTCAGCGGCACCATGCCGGTGGCGGTGGGGATCTGCAGATCCTGGAGCTCGGCGATGGTCGCGGGCGGCGGGGTCGCGTCGAGGAAGATGCGGTACTCCTCGTTGTCGATGGTGACCTTGCCGATGCTCTGCGGGGAGAGGATGCTGCCGACCATGCCGAGCAGCTGGATCTCGGTGAAGCCGTGCTCGAGGGCGACCGTGCGGTCGACCGTGATCTGGGTGATCGGCTGCGCCGGTGCCAGGTCGCTCGACACCTCGGTGGTGTTCGGCGTGTCTTCGAGCGCCGCGTACACGGCCTCTGCCGCCCTCGCGAGATCCTCATCGTTGGTACCGGTGACGAGCACGTCGACGGAGCCGCCGAAACCGCCCATCGACGCGGCGTCCGCGAGGCTCACCTCGCCGGGGCCGTCGAGCTTCGCGAGCCGGTCGCGCACCGTGTCCTGCAGCGCGGACTGATCGGCCTTCGCGTCGGTGTTCACGATGAAGGTGGCCGTGCCGCCGCCCCCGCCGAGCATCGCGGAGAAGTCGCCCGACCCGCCGCCGCTGGAGCCGGCCATGAGCATGACGTCCTCGACGCCGTCGATGTCGAGGAGGGCGTCCTCCACGTCGCGGGCGCCGTCGGAGACCGTGTCCAGATCCGACCCGGCGGGGAAGGTCTGGGTGACCATGATCATGTTCTGCCCGGTGTTGCCCAGGAAGTCGACCTTCAACAGCGGGACCAGGGACACCGTGATGACGAGCAGCAGCACGGAGGAGATGATGGTGATGATCGGGTGCTTCTGCGTGCCGCGCAGGATCGGCTTGTAGCCGCGCTGCAACCAGCTCTTGTGCTCCTTCTCCTCGGCGGCCAAGCGCACCGCCTCAACGTCCGTGACGTTCTTCGGAGCACGCAGGAACCAGTACGAGAGCACGGGCACGATCGTGAGCGCGACCAGCAGCGAGGAGAGCATCGCGATCGTCACCGTCAACGCGAACGGGGCGAACAGCTCCCCCACCATGCCGCCCACGAGCGCGATCGGCAGGAACACCGCCACCGTGGTGAGCGTCGACGACGTGATCGCGCCGGCGACCTCGCGCACGGCGGTGAGGATGGCGTGCACCTTCTCCTCGCCGTAGGAGAGATGCCGTTTGATGTTCTCGATGACGACGATCGAGTCGTCGACCACGCGGCCGATCGCGATCGTCAGCGCGCCGAGGGTAAGCATGTTCAGCGAGTGGCCGCCGAGGTTCAGGCCGATGAAGGTGACCAGCACCGACAGCGGGATCGAGATCGCGGTCACGATCGTCGAGCGCAGCGACAGCAGGAAGACCAGGATCACGACGATCGCGAACAGTAGACCGAGCAGCCCCTCGATCGCGAGATGCTGGATCGACTCCTCGATGAACGGCGCCTGATCGAACACGATCGTCAACGACAGGCCGGGCACCTCGTCTTCGAGCTCGGCGATGGCGTCGCCGACGGCGTGGGAGATCGCGACGATGTCGGCGTCCTGGTTCGCAGTGATCGAGATCGACAGCGCCTCCTCACCGTCCATGCGGGTGAGGGAGGTCTGCGGCTCGGTGACGAGCTCGACCTTGGCGACGTCGCCGATGGTCACGACGGTGCCGGGCTGGGTCTGGCTCGCAAGCGGCAAGCCCTTGATGGCGTCGAGGGATGCGACTGCCGTGCCGCCCTGGACCGGCAGAGACGCTCCGTCGTCGGTGACGCTGCCCAGCGGCAGCGTCATGCCGTTCGCCTCGAGCGCCTGGCTCAGCGCCTGCGGGTTCAGCCCGTTCGCCGCGAGAGCCGCCTGATCCGGGGTGATCACGACCCGCTCGACCGCTCCTCCCGACACCGCAGCCGACCGCACACCCGAGATCGACTCGAGCTTGGGCACGACCGTGTCCGTGAGCGTGTTCGACAGGGCGGTGATGTCCTCGTCGGAGCCGGACGCGGTCATGAAGATGACCGGGATGTCAGAGGTGCTCCCCGAGATGAGCTGAGGGTCCGCATCGCTCGGCAGGCTGCCCGAGATCGAGTTCAGGGCCTGCTCCACCGAGGCGCGGAAATCATCGGCGTCGACGCCATAGGTGTACGCGATCGACACCATCGACATGCTCGACGACGACGTCGCCACGACCTGCTCCACATTGTCGAGGTCGGCGATCGCCCGCGAGATCGGCACGCTCACCTGCTCGTCCATCACCTCAGGGCTCGCACCCGGAACCGCGGTCACGACCGTGGTCTGCGGCAACGAGAGCGACGGGATCAGCTCCTGTTTGAGCTGCGTCATCGAGAACACGCCGAAACCGGCGATCAGGATCGTGATGAGCGCGACCAACGTCCGGTTGGCCAGGCTGAAGCGGGCGAGTCGGAACAAAAAACACCACCGAACAGTAGAGGGACTCGGGCAGGCGACGCTCCCGAATATGGTTAGCGCCACGCAAAGCTTAGTATAGGACTAAGCAACTCGATCTGAGTTGCACCTGGGAACGAAAGGTACGTTTGAGGCGTGAAGAGAGATGAAGAGACGGAGCGCAAGACGCTCCTCGCTGAGTTGCTCAGCCTGCAGGCCAGCCTGGAATCCTCATTCGTGCCGGAGCACCTCGAGCCGGTGCTGTCGCTGCGCCTGACGATGCAGCAGCTCAAGGTGCTGATGATCCTCGTCACCCACTCCGACGGCAGCACGATGCAGGCGCTCGCCAAGACCGTGGGGGTGTCGCTGGCGACCATGTCGGGGATCGTCGATCGCCTCGAGACGCAGGGCATGGCCGAGCGCAGCCTCGACCCGAACGATCAGCGCGTGCGCCGAGCCAGCGCCTCCGAGCTGGGACGCCAGACCGTGCAGCGTCTGATGGCCGCAAGACCGGAACTCAGCAGCACCCCGCTCGGCCTGCTCGCGATCGACGACCTCCGCGCACTCGCCCAGGGCATCCGCGCCCTGGTCCGCGCCGTCGAGAGCAGCCAGAACACCACCGACCACACGACGATGAGCGACTGACGCTCCGGCCGGCGACCCCTGCCGCACTCGCCGGCCGATCTCCACAAGGGAGGCCTGCCGATGAGCAGCAAGAGACCACGACACGCCCGCCCAGAACCGGGCGATGACGACCGGATCGCGAGACTCGGAAGCTTCCGCGCCAGTCTCGCCCGCTTCATGCTGAGCTACCAGTTCGGCATCAACGAAATCATGACCAAGGTCAACATCCTCCGAACCGAGTTCGAGCACCTCCACGACCACAGCCCGATCGAACACGTCTCGTCCCGCCTCAAAAGCCCCGAGAGCATCCTCGAGAAAGTACAGCGCCACGAGCTGCCGCTGTCGATCGAAACCATCCAGGAGCAGATTCACGACATCGCAGGCATCCGAATCGTGTGCAGCTTCATCGCGGACGTCTACCTCATCGCCGAGATGCTCGCCGCCCAACCCGACATCACCGTCATCGAGACCAAGGACTACATCGAGCACCCGAAACCGAACGGCTACAAGAGCCTCCACCTCATCGTGCAAGTGCCGGTGTTTCTCTCCTCCTCGGTCACCGAAGCGCGTGTCGAGATCCAGATCCGCACCATCGCCATGGACTTCTGGGCCAGCCTCGAGCACAAGATCGACTACAAGTTCGACCAAGAGATCCCCGCCGAGCTCCTCAACGAACTCACCGAAGCCGCGGAGCTCGCGAACAACCTCGACCTGAAAATGGAACGCATCCACCGAGAAGTCCGCGCGCTCCGCCCCCCGAACCCACGCCTGAGGACCCAAACCGACGAAGTCATCCACCCAGAGGCGCTCCTCCTCGGAGCACTGTTCCCGAATGGCCGAGAGCCAGGGCACGGCGACACGACGGACGAGCCCTCCCGCTAGCACGGGCGCCCGCTGACGGGCCGGATACTCGTACGACTATTCTCCCGTCGACGGTGCCAGCTGCGAGGGACAACCCGACCTGCACGACCTGTTTAGTCTCGAACAGTCAACAGGAGTCGTCACAACGTGAGGCTCCCGTGCTGACGTGGAACAGACCTGACCCGTCGCCCGGTGACCAGTGCGCATGCTTGGCGACCCCAGCCAGGGGCTGCGTCGGTCGCATCGAGCCGGTGTCCCGTCTCACACGGAACCTTCTCGTCGTAGTGCGCCTCGATGACAGCGAGATGCCGAGAGCTTCAGGACAACCGGCGCCCACGTGACTGAGCCCGCCGCGTCCGAACCGCTGATCGACCTCGGCCTTAACCGCCGATCACCTCGTACTTCTATTCCGAATGAACGTATGCTACCGTGGTAGATACGTCAGTTTCTGTCGTAGAAACATCAGGTGGTGATCCTCATGCATGGCGGCGTGATCCTGTTCCGGGGAACCGGAGCCGACGCGCGCCGTTATGTCGAGGCCGATCGTTCCCGTGCCGATGACTATTACCTCGGCGCGGATGCGTCTGTGGCGGCGTTCACCGCGCTCGATAGCGCCGGGAACGTGACTGCTGCGCTCGGGCTTGACCCGGAGGCGTATGCGGCGTGGGTGGATTGGGTGAACCCGGTCACGGGCGAGTCGATGGGCACGCCCCGTCTACCGGGTGTCGGGAAACAGGGGTCGCCGCGGTTCGCGGAGATGGTGGTGAATGCCCCGAAGTCGCTCTCGATCGCCGCAGCGCTCCACCCGGAGGTCTCCGATGTTCTCGACCGGGCGCAGCAGGACGCGGTAGCGGAGATTCAGGCGTGGCTCGCCGAGCACTCCGTGACCCGTGTCGGGCCGCGCGGCAAGCAGGAGGTGGTGCCCGTCCAGCAGTTGCAGACGGTGGCGGTGTCGCACCGCACGTCGCGGGCGGGTGATCCGCACCGGCATATCCACTTTCAGGTCGGTACCCGCGTGTGGGCGGCTGGGAAGTGGCGGGCGCTGGATACGGCGGCGTTGTTCCGGCAGCAGAGCGCGATCCGCGCGCTCGGTACCGCCGTGATCGCCGCGCATCCTGAGCTTACGGAGGTGCTGGATCGGCACGGTTTGACCCTTGATCCGGTATCGGGCGAGGTGGTCGAGCTCGAGCGGTTCAACGGTGTGATGAGCAAGCGCGGCGAGCAGGTGCGCAAGCACTTAGAACGCTTCGAGGCGGAGTGGGAGGCGGCGCATCCGGGCGAGACTGTGGGGCCGGTCGTCTCGGCCCGGCTCGCGGCGCAAGCGTGGGCGTATGAGCGGCCTGCGAAGAAGCCCACCACCCTGCGCGAAGAACAGGCGTGGGTGACGGAGTTGCGCGAGGCCGGCTACGACCCGGCCACGTTGCGCCGGCCCGTGCGCCGTGCGCCGGCGTCGCTGGACGACCTCTCCGTGCAGACCGTTGCAAGCCGTGCGCTGGATCGGTGCACCGCAGGTAGTTCGGCGTGGACGCGGCACACGGTGCAGGAGCACGCGACGCGGATCATGACCGAGTACGGCGTGCAAGCGGCCCCTGACGAGGTGCGCGAGTTCGTGCGCATTGCAACGGCGTTGGCGATGGAGGATTGCTTCTCGCTTCTCCCGCCCGGCGCAGCGGCGCCGGAGCATGTGGCGCACCTCACGAGCCTGCGCGTGGTGCAGGCTGAGACGGAACTGCGCGACCTCCTGACCGCACGAGTACCGAAGCGGGAGCCAAAGCACCCCGACGTGCGCGACGCGGCAACAGCGCGGGGCCTGGACGCCGGGCAGGAGCGCGCCGCCGCCGCAGTCGCATCGCGCGATCCGCTCGTGATCGTGGAGGGTGCAGCGGGTGCGGGCAAGACCACGATGCTCGGTGTCGCTATCGAGGTCGCGGCGCAGCATGGCCGGGTGTCGCGGGTGGTTGCGCCGACGTTGCGCGCCGCGCAGGTCGCACGCGACGAACTCGACGTGCCCGCGAGCAGTGTTGCGGCGCTCGTGCACGCGCACGGGTGGCGCTGGAACAGTGACGGCGTATGGATGCGCCTCGCACCCGGCGACACCGACCCCGAGACGGGCCGCACCTACCGCGGCCCGTCCGAGGACGCGCGGCTGGCGCAGGGTGAGCGGGTGATCGTGGACGAGGCCGGGATGCTCGACCAGGACACCGCAATCGCCCTCCTGACCGTCACCGCCGAGGCGGGCGCGACGGTCGCACTGGTCGGGGATCGCGCCCAGCTCGCCGCGGTCGGTCGTGGCGGCGTGCTCGATGTGGCCGCGCAGTTCCGGGGTCACACGTTCGATATGGCCGAGGTGCACCGCTTCACCGACCCCGCCTACGCCGAGGTCACGCTACGGATGCGCGACGGTAGAAACCCCGGCGAAGTGTTTGACCAGCTCGCCGGGCTCGGTCTCATCCGTCTGCACGAGAGCGGAGACGAGGCGCGCGAGCATATTGCCCAGGAGCGGCAGGACGGCGAAGCGGTCACTGTCAGCACGAACGATGAGGCCCGCACCCTCAACGCCCGCATCCGCGAGGAACGAGTCTCCCACGGACTCGTCGACGCCCGAACCGTTTACGGCAGCGACGGCCTGCCTATCGGAGCGGGGGATGTGATTCAGACGCGGAAGAACAACTCCGATGTGGGCGTGGCGAATCGGCAGCAATGGGTCGTGCAGCACGTCGAGGACGACGGCGCTGTCTCTGTGCGCGAGGCGGGGAGCGGGCGGAAGCGGCAGCGCACAGTCAGACTCCCCGCAGACTATGTGGCCGAGCACGCGCACCTGTCGTATGCGGCGACCGCCTACGGGGTGCAGGGCGCGACCGTGCCCGCATCGCACACGCTCCTCACCGACGCGACCAGCGCCGCAGGCGTGTACGTCGGCATGACCCGCGGGCGAGAGTCGAACGTGCTGCACATCGTTGCCGAGAACGAGGCCGATGCCAGGGCGCAGTTCATCGAGGCGATGGAGCGCGACCGCGCCGACCGCGGACTTGCCGACGCCACCCGCCGTGCTGTCGAAGAAGTGGCCGGGCTGGTCGAGAACGGCCCCGTGCGGTTCGTGAACGACGAGATCGCGGCGCTCGACAAGCGTGCAGCAACGGCTGAGGCGCAGGCCGCACGCTGGCAACAGGTCAGCACCGCCCTTGCCGACCTCACCGACCGTGAGGCCGAGGTACGGGAGAGGGCGCGAGCGGCCGAGCAGACCGCACAGCAACGGGCCGAGCAGGTGCGCGCCGAGGTCGCCGCGCCGGTCGTCTCCGCGGCGAGAGGGGCACTCGCCGACTGGCAGCAGGCCGACGCTGCTGAACAGGAAGCCAGCGAGCAGGTGCGGGCGTCGTCGTGGTTCGGGAAGCGCCGCGCCCGCGACGAGCACGAGAACGCTCAAGCGCGCACCGCCGAAGCGCGCCAGCAGGTGACAATTGAGTGGGGCGAGCCGTCGAGGTTGAACGAACGCGCCGATGCGTGGGTGGAGCGAGTCACCCGGCCCCGAATCGAGAACGACCCGCGCGTGATCGACGCCAAGCAGGAACACCAGGCGGCACGCAACGCCCTGCTAAACCGGCCAGAGCGAGCGCAGACCGAACGACTCGTCGCGTTCGCGCGAGTGTTCGGCGCGGAGACCGTGATCCGCAATCAGCAGGCGTACCTCACCACCAACCCCGCGCAACAGGCCGCACGAGCCAGGAAGACTGCGAGGCAAGCACGGGAGGAAGCCGAGCTGCTGCGCTCGCTCACCCCGGCCGAAGCCGCAGAGAGGATCGAGCAGACCCGCGCAGAAGAAGCTGCCCGCAACGCCTGGCGAGCCGAGCGAGAGCGCGCCTTGTCGCGCGACTATGAGCAGCACCACCGAAGCGCGCTCCGGCGCGACGGCCCGGCACGCGGCCTATGACCCGGCGCGGTCGGCTGCCGCGGGCACATCGCGCCCTTGCCCCCGGCTACCGTCCGAGACTCGGGCCGCCCCGGTCGCTGCCAGGAGGGTAGTCGTGTCCGAACGCATCTACCTGGGGCAGGGTGCGGCGGTGTTCGCGTGCAGCGTCCAGCTCGCGGTCGAGCACGGCGGGGTCACGGACGGCCTTGCGTGTCGTGAAGCCTTGAGTGTGCTCGTTCAACAGCTCCATCAGTCGGTCGCGCTGCGCAGCGTCCTTGACGGCAACAAGGTTCGGACGGATCAGGGCATCGATCCCGGAATGGTCTTCCACGATGGCAAGGGTTCGGGCGTGGGCGAACACGTCGCCGGGAATCTGCGACCAGTCGATGATCCATCCGGCTTCGCGGGCGAGCTGGTTGAACATGATGTGCTGACTGCGCGTGTTCACGTCACGGAACGGGTGGATCGCGGTCGTCTCACCCCAGACCCACGCCAGCCCATCAGCGAACGCATCCGCATCCAGACCGCGCAGGTGGTCGCGGGCGGCGAGTGCGTCGAAGACGCGCTCGGCCTCGGGCACGATGAACTGGGGGCGGCAGTGCGCGATGCCGGTGCCGCCGGGGTGGGTGTCGGTGTCGCGAATGTCGCCACCCCAGACATACAGATCAGCGGTCAGGTGCCGGTGGATCGCTTGCAGGTGGGCGAGGTCGAAACGGCCGGGGATGGGGTGCTCGGTGAGTTCGACCATGCGCTGATGGATCGCGGCCGTCTCGACGGCTTTCCAGCGGTCGTAGTCGGTGATGCCGAGCTTGTTGATGAGAACAAGGCTGTTCGGGTAGCTGTAGCGGTCGGGCACTGGTGCTCCTGCCCGGACAGGTTACTTCTCAGGGAAACGGGTAAGCGCGACTGCGATCGCCTCGCGCACTGCCTCATCCCCGGACAGTTCCCCGCGCACCTGGCGGCGGGCAATCTCCCGATCCGCCTCGGACACGACCGCCCCGGCAGTCTCCTGCCCAGCCTCGACCTCCGCGAGCACGCGCCGGACATAGGCCTCGGATACAGAGGTCTTGAGAGCCATTCGGGGTGCCTCCTTGTGGTCGGCGTTCTCAGATCAGTCTACGTCTCGGCACCGACATTCACAGGGAAGCCGGGAGCGGGGGTGCCGAATCGGCACCCCCGGCCGTGGAGCGTCAGGGCTCGCTGTTGTTGGCCGGGGTGTCTGCGAAGAGGGCGAGGAACTTTTCGCGCGGGATCACGATGCGCCGTCCGAGCTTCACATGCGGGATCGTGCCCTCGTTGATGCTCGTGGTGATCGTGCGGGGATCGACCCCGAGGGCTTCGGCAGCTTCTTTGCGGGTGATGACCAGGCTGCGCCGCTTGCGGAGGTCGTCCATGTCGAGGGTGCTCTGCCGCATGGTCACACCATCCGTTCCGGTCGCGCGCGTGAATGTGATTCTTCCCACCGTAGAGAATCGCACTTGCGCTGTCAAGTATCGCACTGTAGATTTCTTACATGGAAAACGAGAGGGTGCGGGGCAACCCCGCAGGGATCACAAACACGCACGTCGCGCAGAACATCCGCGCCGCAAGGCAAGCGATCGGGATGGACTTGCGCACCATGTCCGACGGACTGCACGCGGCAGGGCGCAAAATGTCACCGTCGGGCATCAGCAAGCTAGAGGCCGGGGATCGCCGCGTGGACGTGGACGACCTGACCGTGATCGCCTACTTGCTGCGCACCACCCCCGCGGCACTCCTGACCCCACCGGACGAGCAGACAACCCTTACCGGAGTGCCGGACGGGTATGAGCCGGAAGAGATCGACAGGTGGATGCGCGGGGAACTCGTCCTCACCGACGAGGGGCTGTTCAACTACTGGCAGAAAGAATGGGTGATCTGCACCGACCGCATCCACCACCTCGAAACCACCCTCGACGGCATGACCACCCCCAGCAAGGACGATCCCGAGAAGACGAGCGCGCACCCGAAGACCATCGCCGCCTACCAGGAACGTCTAGAGACGGCGCGGGCACGCGCCCGCGTGATCCAGGAGCGCGGCGTGCAGCTCGACCCGGACGGGCGCGTGTTCAACGCCAAGGACTACATCGACAACTACGCAGACACCCACCGGCCCGGACAGATCACCGCGAGGAGCACACGGTCATGACCGGGAAGAAACCGCCCGCTGAGCAGAGCGGTGGGGGTGAGAAGCGGCAGCGGCGTTCGCGTTCCCGGCAGCCCGGCTCGATCCAGGCATACGACACTGACCAGGGGAAGCGGTGGCGGTTCCAAATCTACGTCTTGAAAGACCCCGAGTATCCCGAGATGGGGTCGCGCCGTCTCACCCGTTCCGGCTTCACCAGCACCGACGAGGCGAACGACGCCTTGCAGGAGGCGTTGAAGCAGCGCAAGCAGAACGAGAAGTTCGGGAACAAGGTACCCACGCTCGGCGCATACGCCGACGAATGGGCGGCAGGATTGAAGCTCGCGGCGTCCACGATCAAGGGCTACAAGAAGATCATCCGCAACCACATCCGACCCCAGCTCGGCAGCATTCGCCTCGACAAGCTCACCGCCACCCGGATCGCCCGCCACTACCGCGACCTCGAAGACCACGGACGCAACGACACCTACGGCAAGGGCAAACCGCTTTCCGCCAACTCGGTGCACAAGGTGCATGTCGTGCTCGGCGCGATCCTGGACGCCGCGATAGACGACGGGCACCTGACCGTGAACCCGGCGAAGAAGAAGCGCACCGTGAAACCCCCGAAATCCAGCGAGGTGCGGGCACAGAAACCAGAAATCGCCACCTGGACAGCCGAACAGTTGCAGACCTTCCTCGCCTGGAACCGCGACACCCTCGAAGACGAGCTGTTTCCGCTATGGCGGCTGATCGCCTACACCGGCATGCGCAGGAGCGAGGCACTGGCGCTCAGGTGGTCGGACATCAACACCAAGACCATGCGGATCAGCATCCGCCGCGCCGTCGATACCGACGACTGGACGAAGACCAAGACCACGAAAACCGGGCAAGCCCGCGTCATCGACGTGGACGCCGAGACCTTGAAGGTACTCGCTTCGTACAAGGTCGCCCGCGCCGAACTCTCGTTCGAGCTGGCGAAAGCCGACGCCTACGTGTTCGGAGACGACGACGGCAAGCTGCGCTCACCCGACGCGATGACGAGCCGATGGGATCGCCGCTTGAAGTGGGCGACCGCGAAGTTCAACACCCTGCACCGCGTCACGATCAAAGGGCTGCGTCACACCCACGCCACGCTGCTGCTTGAACTCGGGGAGCATCCCAAGGTCGTGCAAGAACGTCTAGGACACTCAACGATCACCACGACGATGAACATCTACTCCCACGTCACCCCGACCATGCAACGCTCTGCCGTAGACCGCTTCGCCGCCCACCTCGGCTCCTGAACCCCGCACATCCACGGCTATCAGCCGTTGTCTACCTCCTGTGCGCTCACGCGGGTCAGGAACTCTCCCAACAGCGTCGCGAAGGCCTCGGGTGCCTGCATGTGCGACTGATGCCCCGCACCCGGGATGATGCGTAACTCCGCACCGCGGATGCCCGTTGCGAGCGCGCGAGCCGCAGGCAGGTTCGGACGATCCTTCTCACCGCACAGCACCAGCGTCGGAGACGACACCTCATCGAGCCGATCTGAGAAGTCGGCACGGCTGACCGCTCGCAACACCGACAGCATCACGTTCTTGCGCGCGCCCTGCTTCTCCAACACCTTGGCCGGGAGCAGGCGGAACACTGCGCCCTGCACGGCCATGAGCGCACGCGGCGGCTTCACTTGCCCCGCCGCCAACGTCAGCGACCGCACCCGCGCCGGGTGATCGAGCGCGAACTGCAACGCGATCATCGCCCCAGCGACAGCCCGCACAGATGCACTCTGTCAGCCCCATGCCGCTCGATCTGCCGCAGAACTGCATCCGCCGCAGCATCGAGGCTGAACTCGGCAGCCCCACCAGACCCGTTGTCGGAACCGAAGACGTCAACAGCCAACGAGTCGAAGCCTGACGGCAACGCGGCACGCTGCGCATCCCAGGCATCCGCGCTCTCACCCAGCCCGTGCAGGAACACGACGGTCTGGGCGGCTTGCATACCCTCCATGATCCCACGGCACCAAAGACAGCGAAGCGCCGAACGAAGCCGCTCAGACGGTCGCCAGCGGAGGGGCTTAGCACTTTTTCTAGCACTTCCGATGCAAATGACCCCCAACCCGGAGAACTAAATCCCAGGTCAGGGGCCATTTCATTCGCGTGCGCGAGGGGGGACTTGAACCCCCACGTCCGAGGACACTGGAACCTAAATCCAGCGCGTCTGCCGATTCCGCCACTCGCGCGCGGTGCCCGACGAGCACCGCACCAGCCTATCGCGAGGGCTCAGTCGACGACGCGCGCACCCTCGGGGAGGGTGGTGCCGGCGGGCAGGCGCACCGTGACGTAGCCGGAATCCGCATCGGCGACCGGGGGAGCGGGATCCCTGAGCTCGCTCTCGAGCGAGCCCGCGGTGAAGCCCTCCCGCTTCGTCGCGGGGTGGTGGTGGCTCATCTTGTCGATCCACGCGAGGGCGAGCGCCGACACGATGAACGCCAGGTGGATCGCGACCTCCCACAGCACGCCCTCGGACGAGTAGATGACGTTCCCGTTGCGGTCGAGCACCACGCCGCCGTCCATGCGGCCCACCTCGATGAACGTCTTGAGCAGGTGGATCGACGAGATCGAGATGATCGAGATCGCGAGCTTGACCTTGAGCAGGTTCGCGTTGACGTGCGAGAGCCAGTCGGGTTCGTCGTGGTGGCCGGTGACCCGGATCTTCGACACGAAGGTCTCGTAGCCGCCGATGATCACCATGATCAGCAGGTTCGCGATCATCACGATGTCGATGAGCGCCAGCACGCTGAGCATGACCTCGGTCTCGCTGATGCGCCCCTCGAGGATGGAGCTCTCGACCAGGTGCCAGAGCTCGACGAAGAAGAGCACGACGTAGACGGCCTGCGCGATGATGAGGCCGAGATAGAGCGGGGCCTGCAGCCAGCGGCTCGCGAAGATGAATCCGGCGAGCGTGCGGGAGGCCGGGCCGGGCCCTCGGTCGGTGCTGCGCTCGATCGGGGCTGCTGAACGGTCGGTCACGGGCGTCCTTTCGCTTCTGGTCGGGGTCCATGTTAGCGCGCGGCCCGCTCGCGGCGGCTGTGAGGCGATTCGGCGCCGCCGCCCCGCGCGTGCCGGCCTACAGGTGCAGCACGGCCCGGGCGATGACGAAGTAGATGACGAGTCCCGAGGCGTCGACGAAGGTCGAGATGAAGGGGTTCGAGAAGACCGCTGGATCGACCCGCACCGCACGCGCGAGCAGCGGCATGCAGCCCCCGACCGCGGCGGCCACGGTGCATACAGCGAGCAGCGTGAGCCCGACCACGGCGCCGATCGCGGGGGAGTAGGCGAACCCGGCGATCGCGAAGCCGAGCGAGCCCAGCAAGAGCCCGAGCAGCGCCCCGGTGCGCAGTTCGCGCGTGAGCACGCGGACGATGTCGCCGGGGCGCACGTCGCCGAGGGCGAGGGCCCGGGTGACGGTGGTCGCGGCCTGGTTGCCGGTGTTGCCGCCGGTGCCGATGAGCAGCGGCACGAACAGCGCGAGCACGGTCACCTGATCGATCGTGGCCTCGAAGACGGAGAGCACCTGCACGGTGAGGGTGGCCCCGACCGCCAGCACGAGCAGCCACACCACCCGCGAGCGCACGAGGGACCGCACCGGCGTCGAGAGGTAGGGGCGCCGCAGCGGTTCGGTGCCGCCCTGGCGCGCGGCGTCCTCGCTCTCCTCGTGCTCGAGAATGCGCACCGCGTCGTCGATCGTGAGCATGCCGAGCAGCCGCTGCTCGCTGTCGACGATCGGCATGGCGAGCAGTGAGAGGTCGGCGCAGCGGCGTGCGACGAGCTCGGCGCCGTCGGCCGCCTCCGCGGTGCGGGCGGGCTGCATGAGGGTCTCGACGCGCGCGTCGCCCTCGGCGCCCAGCAGGTCGCGCAGGCTGACCACCCCGACGACCCGTCGGGCGTCGTCGAGCACGGGGATCGTGTAGACCGTCTCGGCGTCGCGCAGTCCGGCGCGCACCCGGTCGAGCGTCTCGTCGGCCGAGAAGCTCGCTCGCGTGGAGACGTACTCCGGTGTCATCCGCCGCCCCGCGCTGCCCTGCGGGTAGCCGAGCAGCCCGGCCGTCAGCAGCCGGTCGGCCTCGGGCAGGTCGCGCAGCAGTCGCGTGGCCAGAGCTGCGGGGACCTCCTCGAGCAGCCAGGCCCGGTCGTCGGGGTCGAGCTCGGCGAACAGGCGTGACACCTCGGCGTCCTGGAGGCCGTGCAGCAGATCGCTCTGCAGGGGCGGCGGCAGCGCGTCGAAGGCCTCGAGCGCGCGCTCCTTGGGCAGGAGCCGGAAGACGACGGCGCGCTGGCGGAGCGTCAGGCGGTCGAAGACGGGGACGAGCTCCGGAACCGGGAGCGACGCTACGGTGGCGGTGACCGCGGTGAGATCGCGGCTCGCGAGCTGCTGCTCGATGGTTCCGGTGAGGCGGTCGATGATGCGGATCTGCTGGGTGTTCATGGCGGCACTCCTTCAGGCGGAGCGCGTGCACGGTCGGCGCGCTCCGGAGACGTGTGGAGCCGGGCGCGCGCCGATCCCGCCTAGCGGGAGCTGAACGGAGAGGTGAGCGCGATGCCCGGCTGGTGACTGCGACTGTCACTGGACATTGAGAACTCACCTCGCTTTGCTGGATGACCGGTTCGCCGTGCGAACGGGACGGGGTGCGGATCGCCGGCGGACGCCGTGCCCGGTCCCGCGCACACTGTAGCACGGGGTATGATGGTGCCCGCGAAGGGGAGTATTCCGTTTCGTCCGTATCGTCAATACGCCGCGCGCCGACCGCGCGGCCGGTGCGGGCGCGGCGCCGCACGAGCGGATGCCGGGGAGAGACCTTCGGCGTTTTGCGCACCTGCGCCGGCCGAAGGAAAGTAGACCTCTGTGACACCTGTGCTCCCGCTCTGGTTCGAGATCGGATCGATGATCGTGCTGGTCGCGATCCTCATCATCGATCTCCTCCTCATCATCAAGCGCCCGCATGTGCCGAGCATGCGGGAGGCGAGCCTCTGGGTGGGGTTCTACGTGCTGCTCGCCCTGGTCTTCGCGGGCTGCATGTTCCTGCTGGGCGACGTGCAGCACGGCACCGAGTTCCTGGCGGGCTGGCTCACCGAGTACAGCCTCTCGATCGACAACCTCTTCGTCTTCGTACTCATCCTCGGCAGTTTCAAGGTGCCGCACGCGTATCAGCAGCGCGCGCTGATGATCGGCATCATCCTCGCGCTGGTCTTCCGCGGCCTCTTCATCCTCGCGGGCGCCGCGATCATCGAGCGCTTCATCGCCGTGTTCTTCCTCTTCGGCGCCTGGCTCATCTGGACGGCGTGGCAGCAGGTCAAGCCCGGCGCGCACGACGATCAGGGCGAGGGGCTCGCGGTGCGCCTCGCGAAGAAGATGTTCCCGTTCAGCGACGACTACGACGGGGGCAAGCTGCGCACGACGGTCGACGGCAAGCGCATGTTCACACCCTTCCTGCTCGTGCTGATCTCGCTCGGCGCCACCGACCTGCTCTTCGCGCTCGACTCCATCCCCGCGATCTTCGGCATCACGCAGAGCCCGTTCATCGTCTTCACCGCCAACGTCTTCGCCCTGATGGGGCTGCGGCAGCTCTACTTCCTGCTGGGCGGGCTGCTCGACCGGCTCGAGTACCTCAAGTACGGCATCGCGGCGATTCTCGCGTTCATCGGGGTGAAGCTCATCCTGCACGCGCTGCACGAGAACGAGCTGCCGTTCATCAACGGCGGCGAGCCCGTGCCCGTGCCCGTGGTCGACATCTGGCTGTCGCTCGGCTTCATCGTCGCCGCGATGGCCGTCGCCACGATCGCGAGCGTGATCAAGGTGCGCCGCGAGGCCAAGGCCACGGGCGAGCGGTTGCACCTCGGCGCCGCCGAGCCGCGAGACGATCGCGAGGATCGCGGGGCGTCGCCGCGGCACCACTGACCGGCACGGGGGCGGGCGTCGCCCCGGGCACCCGGGCTCGCGCTCTCCCGGTGGGTGCCGCGGCCGGCCGCTCAGCGGAGCGTCGAGCGGCCGAGTGGTAGACTCGTCCGCATGCGTTCGCGGCGACAGCTTCTTCACCGCCGCGGCGGGGTCTAGCCCATCGGTCACCCGCCGCGGAGTTCTCGCATGGCCGATTCACCGCGCCGGGCAACGAATATTTTCGTGCGATGCGGTGTTGAAGAGCACGTGTCACCGACACAGAGACTGAGAAGAGAAGCCATCACATGAGCGATCAGAACGCTGCCGCCACCGCGGCCGAAGCGCCGAAACGGCCCCGCACACTCGCCGAGAAGCTGTGGGACGACCACGTGGTCGTCAAGGGTGAGAACGGCGAGCCGGATCTCATCTACATCGATCTCCACCTGATCCACGAGGTCACGAGCCCGCAGGCGTTCGACGGCCTGCGCATGGCGGATCGGCCGTTGCGCCGCGTCGACCTCATGATCGCGACCGAGGATCACAACACTCCGACCGTCAACATCACGAAGCAGATCGAGGATCCGACCAGTCGCCTGCAGATCGAGACGCTGCGCAGGAATGTCGCCGAGTTCGGGGTGCGGGCGCATCCGCTGGGCGATCAGGAGCAGGGCATCGTGCACGTCGTCGGCCCGCAGCTGGGCCTCTCGATGCCCGGCATCACCGTGGTCTGCGGCGATAGCCACACCTCGACGCACGGCGCATTCGGCGCCCTGGCCTTCGGCATCGGTACGAGCGAGGTCGAGCACGTGATGGCGACGCAGACCCTGCCGCTGAAGCCTTTCAAGACCATGGCGATCAACGTCGACGGCGAACTGCGTCCCGGCGTCACCGCGAAGGACATCATTCTCGCGGTCATCGCGAAGATCGGCACGGGCGGGGGTCAGGGCTACGTGCTCGAGTACCGCGGCTCGGCGATCCGGTCGCTGAGCATGGACGGTCGTATGACCATCTGCAACATGTCGATCGAGGCGGGCGCGCGCGCGGGGATGGTGGCCCCGGACGAGACGACCTTCGCCTACGTGCAGGGCCGCCCGCACGCCCCGCAGGGCGCCGATTGGGATGCGGCGGTGGAGTACTGGAAGTCGCTGCCCACCGACGAGGGCGCCGAGTTCGACGCAGAGGTGTTCATCGACGCCAGCGAGCTGGAGCCGTTCGTGACGTGGGGCACCAACCCCGGGCAAGGGGTGCTGCTGAGCGATCGCGTGCCCGATCCCGCCGCCATCGAGGACGCAAACGCGCGTGCCGCGGCCGAGCGCGCGCTCGAGTACATGGATCTCGAGGCGGGAACTCCGATGAAGGAGATCCCGGTCGACGCCGTCTTCATGGGCTCCTGCACCAACAGCCGCCTCGACGACCTGCGCACCTTCGCCGAGCTCATCAAGGGCAAGAAGAAGGCCGACGGCGTGCGACTGATGGTGGTGCCCGGCTCGGCCCGCGTGCGCTACGAGGCCGAGATGGAGGGCATCGACCGCATCGTCGAGGAGTTCGGCGGCGAATGGCGGTTCGCGGGCTGCTCGATGTGCTTGGGCATGAACCCGGATCAGCTCGCCCCCGGCGAGCGCTGCGCTTCCACCTCGAACCGCAACTTCGAGGGCCGACAGGGCAAGGGGGGCCGCACGCACCTCGTCTCGCCGCTCGTCGCCGCGGCGACCGCGATCCGCGGCACGCTGTCGAGTCCGTGGGACCTGCAGGAGGACGAGGCGCGCGGCATCACCCACGACGCGCCGCCGCGCGCCGCCGATGAAGAGCCGGTGCGCCGGCGCCTGCCCATCATGCCCGCAGCTGAGAAGGTCGAGGCCTGAACCATGGACAAGTTCCTCACGATGACGGGGGTCGCCGCGCCGCTGAAGCGCTCGAACGTCGACACCGACCAGATCATCCCCGCGGTGTTCCTGAAGCGGGTCACGAAGACCGGCTTCGACGACGCGCTCTTCCACCACTGGCGGCAGGACGATTCCTTCGTGCTCAATCAGCCGGAGTACCGCGGCGCGAGCGTGCTCGTCGCGGGCCCCGACTTCGGCACGGGATCCTCTCGCGAGCACGCGGTGTGGGCGCTGCGCGATTTCGGCTTCAAGGTGGTCGTCTCGCCGCGCTTCGCCGACATCTTCCGCGGCAACGCCGGCAAGCAGGGACTGCTCGCCGCGCAGGTGGAGGAGCCCGATGTGGAGCGCCTGTGGGCGGCCATCGAGGCGCAGCCGGGGGTGGAGCTGACGGTGAGCCTCGAGGATCGGACGATCTCCGTGGGAGAGCTCACGGTCCCGTTCCAGATCGACGACTACACTCGCTGGCGCCTGATGGAGGGGCTCGACGACATCTCGTTGACGCTGCGCAACGCCCAGGCGATCTCGGATTTCGAGGCGCGCCGCCCCGGATGGATGCCGACGACAACCCCCGTGGAGGCCGCGTGAACGACGAGCAGATGACCCTGCAGGACACCGTGACCGACGGGAGCGGCGTGACCGACGACGGCGGAAGCGGCCTCAAGAAGGACGCGCAGAAGGCGGGCGCCCGAGTGGGGCTGACCTCGGATGAGATCATCATCAACGGCGGGCGTCCGCTCCGCGGCCGCATCGAGGTGCGCGGCGCCAAGAACCTCGCCCCGAAGGCGATGGTCGCGTCTCTGCTCGGCAAGACCCCCAGCATCCTGCGCAACGTGCCCAACGTTTCCGACATCCGAGTGGTGGCCGGACTGCTCGCACTGCACGGGGTGCTCATCACCCGGGGCGAGGATCCGGGAGAGTGGCACTTCGACCCGTCGAACGTTGAACAGGCGCATCACGCCGACATCGACGCGCACGCGGGGTCGTCGCGCATCCCGATCCTCTTCTGCGGACCGCTGCTGCACCGTCTCGGCGAGGCGTTCATCCCGGATCTCGGCGGGTGCCGCATCGGCGACCGGCCCATCGACTTCCACCTCGATGCGCTGCGCAGGTTCGGGGCGGTCGTCGAGAAGCTGCCGAGCGGGATCAGTCTGACGGCGCCCGACGGGCTCACGGGCGCCAGCATCGAGCTGCCCTACCCCTCGGTCGGCGCCACCGAGCAGGTGCTGCTCACCGCCGTGCTCGCCAAGGGGCAGACCGAGCTGCGCAACGCCGCGATCGAGCCCGAGATCATCGACCTCATCTGCATTCTCCAGAAGATGGGCGCGATCATCACGGTCGAGCCCAACCGCGTCATCTTCATCGAGGGCGTCGACGAGCTGCGCGGCTACGACCACCGCGCCATCTTCGACCGCAACGAGGCCGCCAGCTGGGCCTCGGCGGCGCTCGCGACCAGGGGCGACGTGTTCGTCGGCGGGGCGAAGCAGGAGGAGATGATGACCTTCCTCAACGTCTTCCGCAAGGTCGGCGGGGACTTCGACGTGCACGACGACGGCATCCGCTTCTGGCATCCCGGGGGTGAGCTGAAGCCCGTCACGATCGAGACCGACGTGCACCCCGGTTTCATGACGGACTGGCAGCAGCCCCTCGTCGTGGCGCTCACGCAGGCGCAGGGCGTCTCGACCATCCACGAGACGGTGTACGAGAATCGCTTCGGCTTCACCGACGCCCTCAACAAGATGGGGGCGGAGATCACCGTCTACACCGATGGTCTGCACGACGAGCACCGCCGCGTGAACCGTCGGGAGTTCGAGCAGGCCGCGGTGATCTCGGGCCCCAGCCGGCTCACCGGTGCCGAGATCGAGGTGCCCGACCTGCGCGGCGGCTTCAGCTATCTCATCGCGGGTCTCACCGCCGAGGGCCAGACCAAGGTGACCAACCTCGGTATCATCTCGCGCGGCTACGAGAACTTCATCGAGAAGCTCCGGCAGCTGGGCGCCGACTTCATCTTCGAGAGCTGACGGCTTCTCAGGCCCGCTCTCGGGGCGGCATGCCGTTCAGAGAGCGCGGCTCCGGGATAATGTTGAGTATGACTGACACGGTGAAGCTCCGAAGCCGCTCCTCGGCGGAGAAACGTCGTCCCTCCGTGTTCTGGCTGCTCGCCGCGCTGATCCTGCCCCTGTGGTCGCTCATGGTGCGCTACCGCTTCACGTCACGATCTCGGCTTCCCCGAACCGGGCCGTTCATCCTCGCGCCGAATCACTACAGCGAGATCGACCCGATCGCCATGGGCGCGGCGGTCTGGCACCTCGGACGTCTTCCCCGCTTCATGGCGAAGGCGAGTCTCTTCAAGGTCCCGGTGCTCGGGTGGTTGCTGCGCTCGTCCGGGCAGATCCCCGTGGAGCGCGAGGGGGCGAGCCGGGTGCGCCGCGCGGACGGCAGCCCGATGGGCGCGGCGAGCGCGCTCATCGAGCGCGAGGCGGGTGTGATCGTCTACCCCGAGGGTTCGCTCACCCGGGATCCCGAGCTGTGGCCGATGCGCGGCAAGAGCGGTGCGGTGCGCCTGGCGCTCGAGACGGGGATCCCGCTCATCCCGGTCGCTCACTGGGGTACGCAGCGCCTCATGCCGCGGTACGCGAAGCGGATCCACCCGATTCCGCGCAAGACCATCGAGGTCGCCGTGGGCGAACCCCTCGACCTGAGCCGCTTCGCCGGACGGCACCCGGATCAGAAGGTGATCGCCGAAGCGACGAACCTGCTTATGGACGCGATCACCGAACTCCTCGCCGAGCTGCGAGACGAACGTCCACCCGCGGAGCGGTGGGACCCCAGCAAGCATCAGCAGAATGAGACGGGACGCTTTTGAGCACGGCATCCATCCCGGTGGTCACCGGGCACCGCAGCCGGAATCGCGGGCGCAAGGTCGCGGTGATCGGGTCCGGCAGTTGGGGCACGACCTTCGCGAAGGTGCTGTGCGACGCCGGCTGCGAGGTCACCTTGTGGGCGCGGCGGCCCGAGGTGGCCAATGAGATCCAGGTGGCGAAGCGCAACAGCCAGTATCTGCCCGGGATCAATCTGCCCAAGTCGCTCAAGGCGACCAGTGAGCTGGCGGAGGCCCTCTCGGGCGCTCGACTCGTCTTCCTCGCCGTGCCGAGTCAGACGCTGCGCCAGAATCTTCTCGACATCGAGCCCTACCTCGATCGCCGCAGCGTGCTCGTCAGCCTCGTCAAGGGCGTGGAGAAGAGCACGACGATGCGGATGTCGGAGGTGATGGCCGATGCCCTCGACCTCGACCCCGCGCGCATCGCGGTCGTCTCGGGCCCGAACATCGCGCTCGAGATCGCGAAGGAGCAGCCCACCGGCGCCGTCGCATCCTGCGCCGACCTCGGGGTGGCCCAGGAGATCGCGATGGCCGCCTCCGCGCCCTACTTCCGCACCTATGTGAACACCGACGTGGTCGGCACGGAGCTGGGAGGGGTGCTGAAGAACCTCATCGCCCTCGCGATCGGCATCGTCGACGGTGTGGGCTACGGCGAGAACACCAAAGCGGCCATCATCACGCGAGGTCTCGCCGAGATGACCGAGTTCTCGGTGGTGTCGGGCGCTGACACGGCCACGCTCTCCGGCCTCGCCGGTCTCGGCGACCTCATCGCCACCTGCCAATCACCGCTCTCGCGCAACAACACCGCCGGACGTCTCATCGGCCAGGGCTACACGCAGGAGGAGACACGGGAGCAGATGCAGCAGGTGGCCGAGGGGATCACCTCCGTGCACCCCGTGCTCGAGCTCGCCCGCGAGCGCGGAATCGTCATGCCGATCGTCGAGCAGGTGCAGATGGTGCTGAACGGCACCATGGCGCCGAAGAACCTCGGCCCGCACCTCGCCACCGAGGACGCGGTGCCGCAGCCCGAGCTGAGCCTCGCCGAGCCCGGACCCGGCCGCTGGCGCCGCTTGCTCGACCGTCTGAAGGGAACCTCCGCATGAACACTCCCGCCAAGCGCACCGTGGCCCTCCTGTTCGGCGGCCGGTCGAGCGAGCACGGCATCAGCTGCGTCACCGCTGCCGGTGTGCTCCGCGCGATCGACCGCGCCAGATTCGACGTGGTGCTCGTCGGCATCACCCGCGAGGGTGCGACCGTGCTCATGCAGGAGGACGACCTCGACGAGTACCGGCTCGAAGCAGGCGGCCTGCCCGAGGTGCTCGACAACGGGACGCGGGTGCTGTGGCCGGCCTCGACTGCGACGCGCGCGCTGACGCTGATCGATCAGTCCGGATCGCTGCGCAGCCTCGGGCATGTGGACGCCGTGCTGCCGATGCTGCACGGACCGTACGGTGAGGACGGCACCGTGCAGGGGATGCTCGATCTCGTCGACCTCCCCTACGTGGGCAGCGGCGTGCTCGGATCGGCGCTGTGCATGGACAAGCACGCCGTGAAGACCGTGCTGGCCGACGCCGGCATCGCCGTGGCGCCGTGGCGCACGGTGACCCGCGAGCAGCTGGCGCGCGACCCCTACCTCGTCGAGCGTCTCGACGAGGGGCTGCGCTACCCGCTCTTCGTGAAGCCGGCTCGCGCCGGCTCCTCCGTCGGCGTGAGCCGGGTGACGGAGGCGGCGGGTCTGCCGGCCGCCCTCGACACCGCCTTCGCCGAAGACCGCACGGTGCTGATCGAGTCGGGCGTGTCGGGGCGCGAGGTGGAGATCGCCGTGCTCGAGGGACACGGCGACGAGGCTCCGCGCACCAGCTCGGTGATCGGGGAGATCGTGTTCACGGGGCGCGACTTCTACGACTTCGATGCGAAGTACCTCGGCGCGGCCGGGGTAGAGCTCGAACTGCCCGCGAAGGTCACCGACGAGCAGTACGCCGCGATCCGCGACGCCGCCGTGCTGGCGTTCGAGGTGACCCAGTGCGCGGGGCTCGCTCGCATCGACTTCTTCCTCACGGCCGACGGTCCCGTGCTGAACGAGATCAACACGCTGCCCGGCTTCACTCCGATCTCGATGTATCCGCGGCTCTGGGAGGAGTCGGGGCTCGGCTACACCGAGCTCATCACGGAGCTCGTCGAGCTGGCGATCGCGCGCGAACCCGCGTACTGAGCAGTGCATTCGAGGGAGCTACCTCGTCCTCCTGCGCGACGAAGGAGTCGCAGGATCCACACGATGGATTCTGCGACTGCGCGCAGAATGACCGGCAGCGTCCCTTACAGATCGAGCGAGTCGGTGAGGCTCGTGCACTGCCGCTGCTGCGGCAGCTCCTGCACCACGGAGCCGAGGTCGAGCACGGCCTCCGTACCGCTGACCTCCTCGGAGTCCACGAAGACCGCCAGTCCGGGCGAACGCCCATAGGCCTCGAAGCGGTAGAGCGGCGCCGCCGAGTCGTCCACGATCCAGTCGACTCCGTTGACGTTGACGCAGCTGTCGGTCGTGGGGCCGCTCGGCTCGATCCCGCACTGCAGCTGCACGGCGGCGGGCTCTCCCCAGGCGCCGGTCGACTGCGCGTTCGTGGTGCGACGGTCCATGCCGGCGACCTGGGCGGGCAGTCGCACGATCACATCGGCGCACGCGGGATCGTTCGCGTTCGCGGCGGCCTCCATCGGCACGTCGCCGGCGCAGGCGGTGAGCAGGGACGCCGCGCCGGCGAGCGCGGCGGTGGCTGCGAGGATCCGATGGGCGCGTGACTTCACGCTGCCAGCTTAGCGAGCCGCGCCTGTGCACTAGTTTGAGAGGGTGATGGAGTCGGTGGGCGAGCTGGGGGAGAGCGGCGTGCTCGGCCGCGTGCTGGCGCGGATGGGCGAGGCTCGGGCCGCGGTGGTCGGTCCCGGAGATGACTGCGCGGTGCTGCGCGTGCGCGGCGACGCCGTCGTGACGACCGACACGATGATCGAGGGGCCCGATTTTCGCCTGGCCTGGCACGACGGCTTCGAGCTGGGCTGGAAGCTGGCGGCGACGAACCTCTCGGACGTCGCCGCGATGGGAGCCGTGCCGACCGCGCTGACGCTCGCGCTGGCGGTGCCGCACGACACGCCGGTCGCCCTGCTCGAGCGCGTCGCCGAGGGGCTCGACGCGGCCTGCCGCGTGCTCGCGCCCGGCTGCGGCGTGATCGGCGGCGACCTGGGACGGGCGCCGGTGGTGACCGCGGCGGTGACGGCGATCGGGGAGCTGGAGGGGCGTGCGCCGGTGCTCCGCTCGGGGGCCCGGCCGGGAGACGTCGTCGCCTACGCCGGGGAGCTCGGCCTCGCCGGGCTGGGCCTCTCGCTGCTCTTCTCCGAGGCGGCCGACGCGGACGGGACCGCGCACGATCGCACGATCGCCGAGCTCTGGGCGCGGCACCCCGAGGTGCTCGCGGCCCAGCTCGCACCGGCCCCGCCGATCCCGCTCGGACCGATCGCGGCTCGTGCCGGTGCGTGCGCGATGATGGACGTCTCGGACTCGCTGTCGATCGACGCGGACCGTCTCGCCCGCGCGAGCGGCGTGCGGGTGCGACTCGAGACGGAGCGGCTCGAGGGGGCGTTCGGTGCGCAGCAGGGGGTGCGGGTGCCCGTCGACGCGATGCTCACGGGAGGCGAGGACCACGGCCTGCTGGCGGTCTTCCCGGCCGATGTCGAGCTGCCGGTCGGATTCGCCGCAATCGGCTCGGTGCACGAGGGCGACGGAGTGCGGCTCGACGCCGCTGCGCTCGAGCCCCGCGGCTGGGACCCGTATACGGTACGACCGCCGGGGTCGTAGGCGGTCGCGGCAGAAGCGCTACTCGGTCCGATCAGTCGTCAGTCGTAGCGCCGCCCAGAGCTCGGCCCGCGTGTCGGGGGAGTCGAGGTCGGCCTGCAGCAGGGCGGCCGCCGTCTGCACCCGCGCCTTGAGCGTGTGCCGATGGACCCCCAGCTCGGCCGCTGCCGGGCTGGTCTGGCCGTGGTGCGCGAGCCAGGTGGCGAGACTTTCCTCGATGGTGTCGTCGTGCCGCCGGTCGTGCTGCCGGATGGGGGCGAGCAGCCCCTCGGCGCGTCGCCGGCCCTCGGGGTGACTGCTCAGCAGGTGCAGCACGCCGTCGTGCAGCGCGGGCAGGTAGTCGACCGGCGCCTCAGCGCCGCTCGCGAGCGAGAAGGCGAGCGCCCGGTCGGCCTGGCTCAGCAGCTCCCCGAGCTCCTGCAGCGTGCCGCGCTCCGAGATCCCGGAGGGAACTCGGTGGGAGAGCAGCAGGCGGCGGATCGCCGGCAGGTGCCGGGTTTCGCCGATGACGATCTCGGATCCCTCGTGCGACGCCGTGATGAGTCCGGGGCTTCCCGCGTCGAGCGAGCGCAGATCCTCGAGCAGATCGGCACTCTCCGCCTCCGGGTAGCGAGCGACGACGACCGGTCCGCGCGGCAGTCGCGACAGCGCCCCGCGGCCGAGGATTTCGGCGAGAGCGAAGTCTTTCGCCAGGAGCAGCTGCACGATCGCCATTCGCAGCGCCGACTGCGCGTCGTCGATGCCGCTGCGGTGCTCGAGCTGAACGGTCGCGATCGCTGCGATGAGGCCGATGAGGGTGCGCTCGGCGGTATCGGGCGCCCCGCGATCCTCGACCACGAGCACGCCGAGCACCTGTCCCTGGCGGCCGAGCGCCTGCATCTGGATGCCCGAGCCCCCCGCGGTACCGATGCGGCCCGCGCTGACCCCGCGCTCGATCAGGCGCCTCGTCTCGCGTCGGATCCACTCTGGCTGCACCTCGCCGCGCTCGGCCTGCGGCGCGAACTCGATGATGCGACCCGAGCGGTCCGTCACGCAGACCCGGCGGCCGAGTCGCGCGGCCGCCTCTCGGACCGCCGCTCCGAGCCCGTCGCGGTGCAGGGAGGCGGCGGCGACCGCGCGCTGCGATTCGAGCGCCCACAGGTCTCGCTCGCGCGCCCGGGCGTCGAGCAGCCGGGCCGCCGTCTGCACGATCTCGATGAACGCGGTGTCGTAGGGGACGCGGAAGAGCGGCAGGCCGAGCCGGTCGCACGCGGAGACGATGCGGGCCGGCACGCGATCGAAGTGCAGCCCGACGGCGACTCCGAGCGCTGTGACACCGGCAGTGATCAGCCGCTGCACGTAGGCCTCCGCCTCCGCCTGGTCGTCGACCGTGGAGAAGCGCGCTCCCGTGGTGAGCAGCACCGTGCGCGGCGGGAGGAACGGTGTCGGATCCTCGAGCTCGCTGACGTGCACCCACTGCACGGTTCCGTCGTGCGCCTGCTCCGAGGAGCCGGCGATGAGCACGAGGCTCAGCTGATACTGATGCAGCAGCTCTCCGAGCGCGATGGTGGGCTGCGGCACCGTCGCGCCTTCGAGCGCGTCCGGTCGAACGGCTGCCCGTGCCATGATCCCCCCGCATCCGTTGCTGCCACACTGTCGAAAGTGTCGGTGTATTTCCACCATTCTGTCACATCTGCGCAGGTGCGGCGCGAGCTAGGCTGATCCCGAATCATCCGAAGCCGTGCCGCACAGGCGCGGCGTCTCTTCGAGTCTCGGGGCACTGCCCAGAAGGAGAATCATCATGGTCGATGTCATCGGCGGACCCTCGCTCCCGCAGGAGCGCAAGCTCGTCACCAGCATCCCCGGCCCCAAGTCGCAGGAGATGCTGGCGCGCAAGAACGCCGCGGTCGCCGCGGGCGTCGGCGTGGCGCTTCCCGTCTCGATCGTCGCCGCGGGCGGTGGCGTGATGGTCGACGTCGACGGCAACTCGCTGATCGACCTCGGCTCCGGCATCGCCGTGACCGGCGTCGGCAACTCGGCTCCGGCCGTCGTCGCGGCCGTGACCGAGCAGGTGCAGCAGTTCACGCACACCTGCTTCACCGTCACCCCCTACGACGGCTACGTGCGGGTGGCGGAGAAGCTCAACGAGCTCACCCCCGGTGATCACGAGAAGCGCTCGGCGCTCTTCAACTCCGGTGCCGAGGCCGTCGAGAACGCGATCAAGATCTCCCGCCACTACACCAAGAAGAACGCCGTCGTCGTCTTCGATCACGCCTACCACGGCCGCACCAACCTCACCATGGGGATGACGGCGAAGAACATCCCCTACAAGGACGGCTTCGGCCCCTTCGCTCCCGAGGTCTACCGCGTGCCCACGTCGTACCCGTTCCGCGACGGGCTCAGCGGTGCCGAGGCGGCCCAGGTGGCACTGACGCAGATCGAGAAGCAGGTCGGCGCGTCGAACCTCGCCGCGATCATCATCGAGCCCATTCAGGGCGAGGGCGGATTCATCGCTCCGGCCGAGGGCTTCCTCCCCGCGCTGCAGGAGTGGGCGACGGCGAACGGCGTCGTCTTCATCCTCGACGAGGTGCAGACCGGCTTCGCCCGCACCGGAGACCTCTTCGCCGCGAACCACGAGGGCGTCGTTCCGGATCTGGTGACGACCGCCAAGGGCATTGCGGGCGGCCTGCCGCTCTCCGCGGTCACCGGTCGCGCCGAGATCATGGACTCCGCCCACGCGGGCGGCCTGGGCGGCACCTACGCCGGCAGCCCGATCGCCTGCGCCGCGGCGCTCGCCACGATCGAGACCTACCAGCAGGAGAACCTCACCGAGCGCGCTCGCGAGATCGGCGCCATCATCGAGGAGTTCTTCGGCGAGCTGGCCAAGAGCGACGATCGCATCGGCGACATCCGCGGCCGCGGTGCGATGCAGGCGATCGAGCTCGTGGAGTCCGGCTCCCAGAAGCCGAACGCGGCGCTCACCGGCGCGATCTCGAAGCACGCGGGCGAGCAGGGGGTCATCCTCCTGACCTGCGGCACCTACGGCAACGTGATCCGCTTCCTCCCGCCGCTGGCGATCTCCGACGAGCTGCTGCGCGAGGGCCTGCAGGTCGTCGCCGACGCCCTGGCCGCCAACTGACCGACGCAGTCGGTCGTCACGAAAGGACACCAGACATGGCACTCAAGCCCAACGAGCAGGAACTGCTCGACCGCGTCGAGAGCGGTCTCGCGATCGGCGGCACGTGGGAGGCATCGACCTCTGGAGCGACCTTCGACGTGCAGGATCCCGCCACCGGCGAGGTCATCAAGACGATCGCCGACGCGACCGTCGAAGACGCGGTGCGTGCGCTCGACGCCGCGGTGGAGGCGCAGGAGGAGTGGGCGAACACTCCCAGCCGGGTGCGTTCGAACATCCTGCGCCGCGCGTTCGATCTGCTGATGGAGCGCAAGGAGGAATTCGCGCTGCTGATGGCGATGGAGATGGGCAAGCCCATCGCCGAGGCCCGCGGCGAGGTCGTCTACGGCGGCGAGTTCCTGCGGTGGTTCTCGGAGGAGGCCGTGCGGGTGCAGGGCGACTACCGCCAGAACCCGGAGGGCACCGGCAACATGGTGGTCTCGCACCTTCCTGTCGGTCCCTGCTACTTCGTCACGCCGTGGAACTTCCCGCTCGCGATGGCGACCCGCAAGATCGCTCCGGCACTGGCCGCGGGCTGCACCTCGGTGATCAAGCCCCCGGCACTGACCCCGCTCACCACGATCTACTTCGTGCAGCTGCTCGAAGAGGCGGGCCTGCCGGCGGGTGTGGTCAACGTGGTGCCGACCTCGAAGTCGAGCGCGCAGTCGAGCGCGCTGCTGTCGGATCCGCGCCTGCGCAAGCTGTCGTTCACCGGTTCCACGCCGGTGGGCGTCAAGCTGATGGAGCTCGCGGCTCAGAACGTGCTGCGCACCTCGATGGAGCTGGGCGGCAATGCGCCGTTCGTCGTCTTCGAGGACGCGGATCTCGATAAGGCCGTCGAAGGAGCGCTGCTGGCGAAGTTCCGCAACATCGGCCAGGCCTGCACCGCGGCGAACCGCATCATCGTGCACGAGTCGGTTGCCGACGAGTTCGCGCGCCGCGTGGGCGAGCGGGTCGCGGCCATGTCGATCGGCCGCGGCGCCGACGAGGGCAACGACATCGGTGCGCTGGTCGAGGAGAAGGCCGTGGCCAACACGGCCCGCCTCGTCGCCGACGCGGTGGAGACCGGCGGCACCATCGTCACCGGCGGCGAGGTCGTCGACGGCCCCGGCCACTTCTTCCAGCCGACGGTGATCGATAACATCAGCCCGCAGGCCGCGATCATGCGCGAGGAGATCTTCGGGCCCGTGCTCGGGATCATCCGCTTCTCGACCGAGGAGGAGGCGGTCGAGATCGCCAACAACACCGAGTACGGTCTCGTGAGCTACGTGTTCACCGAGAACCTGGCTCGCGGCCACCGCATGATTGAGAAGCTCGAGACCGGCATGATGGGCCTGAACACGGGCCTCGTGTCGAACGCGGCGGCGCCGTTCGGCGGTGTGAAGCAGTCGGGCGTCGGCCGCGAGGGCGGCTTCGACGGGATCCACGAGTTCCTGTCGACGAAGTACACCCTGATCCCGCGCTCGTAGGCGCCGGCATCACGACGGGCCCGGGGTCTCCTGCGAGGGAGATCCCGGGCCCGTTTCGACCTCTCCGCGCCCTGCGCGGCATTTCGGGCGGACACCTGCGAGGAGCGCGGAGTACTATGGGTGCTGGCGCGGCCCAGCGCCCAACCCCGCCTGCGGCGCCCACGCCACCGGACGATCGGGGCAAAGGAGGTCCAGCCTCCGGGTCTTCCGCTGAACGACACCTCCTTTGGTGGGCGTGGTCATGGTGCGTGGGGCCGGGACTCCGCCCGCTCGGAAGGAACCGTGATGGTTCGGAACAAGCACTTCAAGGCTCGTGTCCGTGAGCGCATGCAGAAGACGGGTGAGCGCTACACGGCGGCCCGCCGGCAGGTGCTGATGTCACTACCCGCACCGTCGGACGAACGCGGTACGCTCCCCGGCTATCAGCGCGTGCCGGTCGGAGGGACCGCCTCGGCGGGTCAGTACGACGCGGCCCTGTGGCAGCGGGTGCTCGCGCAGGCGGGAGCGACGAACCCGGCGACCGGCGAGCTGTACACCACCGCCATGCTCGCGGGACTCGCCGGTGGGATCGGTTTCATGTTCGCCACCTTCGAGTATCGGGAGATCACCACGGCGACGGTCGTGCTCCACAGCCACCCCGAGCCCTACACCGAGCGGCTGCTCGATCGATCCGGAATCAGGCTCGAACGAACCGTCACCGCAAGCGCGAAGGCAGCGGCGGCGCAACTGGACGAGGCCATGGACGCGCAGCGCGTGCCGGTCGTGCGCGTCACGCACGGGGCGCTGCCCTGGATCTCGTCCGACGCCCCCGAGCATCAGGATTCCATAGACGTCGCCGTTGTCGGACTCGATGGGGATTCCCTCCTGATCGACGGCGGCGGGTGGAGTCCCGGTGAGGACGCGGCTGAACCGTTGCATCGGGCGACCCGCGCCGAACTCGCCGCAGCGAGGAGCAGGCGCAGGTCGGACAAGCACTGGGCCGTGCGCGTGGCCGCGGACCCGGGGGGTCACGACACCCCTCGACTCGCCGCCAGTGCGCGCGCGTCGATCCTCGAGACCGCCGGCCGGATGCTCGGCACGCTTCCCCTGACCGGCGTGCCGGCGTCGTGGCTGCCGAAGTTCGGGATCCAGGGCATGCGCAGCTGGGCAGCGCTGTTGCGCGATGGGACGACGCGACGAGGGTGGCCCGCGCTGTTCTCGGACGAGGAGCGCCTGCGAACGGGGTTCCAGCTGCTGCAGAGCATCGCGGGCGGAGCGAGATGGGGCGGAACCGGAGGGCAGCGCGGGCTCTACGCCGACTTCCTCTCGGATGCGGCCGCTCTGCCGGGTCTGGGTGTGCTGGAGGATGCGGCTCCTGCGTATCGATCGCTCGCACCGCTCTGGGATGAGCTCATCGACGCGCTCGATCCCGAGGCCGCGGTGGGCGACCGCATCACGTGGTTCGGCGGCATCGCCGACCGTCTGGACGCGCTTGCAGCGCTCGAGGAGCAGGCGGCGCGAAGGCTCGGCGCGATGGTGGGCTCCGCAGAGGCGTCGTGAACCGTTCGCGAGCGCTGGGCAGCCCGCCTGCCGGCGGCGGAGTGTGCGCCGCGCGGTGCGTCGTCTCTACGCCGTTTCCGCCCACCACAGCGCGGTCTCGCCGTAGCGCTTCTCGCGCAGCCGGGCGAGGCCCGCGGGCCAGGCAGGTTCGGGGGAGCGGCTGCTGCGCTCCACGAGCACGGCGGCGTCGGGCGCGAGCAGCGGCACGAGCGCGCTGAGGTTGGCTGCGAGCTCGGCCTCCCCGAGATCGTAGGGAGGATCGAGCAGCACGGCGTCCCACCGCTGGTCGGAGCCTCCGGACTCGGCGCCCGCGTCGTCGAGGTAGCTCTGCACCGACCGCCGAACGACCTCGATGCGGGGCGCAGGCCCCGCAGCGGTTCCGGCGCGATCGAACGCGCCGAGTACCGTGCGCGCGTTGCGTCCGGCGACCTGCGCTGCGGCGGGGTGCTTCTCCACGAGCACGACCTCCGCAGCACCGCGGCTCGCCGCTTCGAGCCCCAATGCTCCCGATCCCGCGTAGAGGTCGAGCAGCCGGCAGCCCCGGATGAGGCCCCAGGACTCCAGAGCCGAAAAGATCGCCTCGCGCACGCGGTCGCTCGTGGGGCGCGTTCCCGACTTCGGCACCTCGAGGCGCAGGGATCCGGCGATCCCGGAGATTACTCTGGTCACCCCACGAGGGTAGCGCGCCCGGGCGCCTGCAGCGCGCGCACCCGCGCGTGCCCGAGCGCACGCGCGCCTACCGGTACGCGTGCGCGGGGCGTCGGGGGCCGCCGCTACGCTGGAGGCATGACCCGTGCCACCCTCGACACCCCCCTCGACGGGGTCGTGGGCGCGCGCACGGCGAAGCCGCTCGATCGGGCGTTCGGCCTGCGCACGGTCGGCGACCTGCTGCTCCACTTCCCGCGCCGCTACTCCCGCCGGGGTGAGCTGACGCCGCTGCGCGGCCTGCCGCTGGGCGAGCAGATCACGGTGGTCGCGCAGGTGCTCGATGTGCGCGAGCGCCGCATGCAGCGCCGCAACGGCAGCCTGCTCGAGGCGCGGATCACCGACGGCACGGGCACGCTCACGCTCACGTTCTTCAACCAGCAGTGGCGCGTGCGCGACCTCGTGGCGGGGCGGCGGGGCATCTTCGCGGGCAAGGTGAGCGAGTACCGCGGGCAACTGCAACTGCAGCATCCCGAGTACGAGCTGTTCGAGCACCGCGACGAGGCGCCGGGCGGGGAGCAGCTCGACGAGGCCGCGGCGAAGGCCTGGGCCGAGACCCCCGTGCCCATCTACCCGGCTACGGCGCAGCTGCCGAGCTGGACGCTGCAGCGCGCCGTCGAGCTCGCCCTCGATGCGCTCGGACCGGTGGACGACCCGCTGCCCCCGACGCTGCGCGAGGCCGAGAACGTCGTCGAGCTCGGTCGCGCCCTCGAGCTGATCCACCGCCCGCAGCGCGATGCGGACTGGCGCTCGGCGCGGCACAGCATGCTCTTCCGCGAGGCGTTCGAGCTGCAGCTCGCGCTGCTCGACCGGCGGCGGCGCGCCGGCCTCGAGGCGAGCACGCCGCGCCCGCTCGTCTCAGGCGATGCTGCGGCGCGCAGCCCGCTCGCCCGATTCGACGCGGCACTGCCGTTCGAGCTCACGGGCGACCAGCGACGCGCGGGCGAGACCATCGCGGAGGAGCTCGCGGCGCCGCATCCGATGCACCGGTTGCTGCAGGGCGAGGTGGGATCGGGCAAGACCCTCGTGGCGCTCCGGGCCATGCTGCAGGTGGCCGGCACGGGCGGCCAGAGCGCTCTGCTCGCTCCCACGGAGGTGCTGGCCGCGCAGCACTTCCGCTCCATCACGGAGGCGCTGGGCTCCGAACTCGCCGCCGAGCTGAATCCGGTGCTGCTGACCGGTCGCATGCCCGCGGGCGAGCGCAAGCGCGCCCTGCTCTCGCTCGCCTCGGGCACGGCTCGAATCGCGGTCGGCACCCACGCGCTCCTCGGCGAGGGGGTCGCGTTCTACGATCTGGGCTGCATCGTGGTCGACGAGCAGCACCGCTTCGGTGTCGAGCAGCGCGAGGCGCTGCGCCGCAAGGGCAGCCAGCCGCACGTGCTCGCCATGACCGCCACCCCCATCCCGCGAACGGTCGCGCTCACCGCATTCGGCGACCTCGAGGTGCTCACGATCCGGGAGCTGCCGCGCGGTCGGCAGGGCATCGAGACGTTCACGGTGCCCGAGCTCGAGATGCCGGGGCGAGCCGCCCGCGTCTGGGCCCGCGCGGCCGAGGACATCGCAGCGGGTCGGCAGGTCTACGTCGTCTGCCCCGCGATCTCGGCCGGCAACGCCGATCCCGAGTTGGAGGAGGATCCCGAGGGCCCGGAGGTCGCAGGCCGGCCGCTCGCCAATGTCGAGGACACGGTCGCGGAGCTGCGGCGGCGCCCCGAGTTCGCCGAGGTGGAGATCGCGGGGCTCGACGGCGGGATGAGCTCGGCGGACAAGGACCGTGTGATGCGGGCGTTCGCGGCGGGCGAGATCGGGATCCTCGTCGCCACGACCGTCATCGAGGTCGGCGTGAACGTGCCCAACGCCTCGATCATGATCGTGCGCGACGCCGACCGCTTCGGCATCTCGCAGCTGCACCAGCTGCGCGGACGCGTGGGCCGGGGCGCGCACGCCGGCCTCTGCCTGCTCATGACCACCGCCGAGCAGGGCACGGTCGCCCGCGAGCGCATCGAGTCGGTCGCGAGCACCTCGGACGGCTTCGCGCTGGCCGAGATCGACCTCGAGCTGCGCCGCGAGGGAGACATCCTCGGCACCGCCCAGTCCGGGGGTCGCTCGACCCTGCGCCTGCTGCGAGTGGCCGAGCACGGCGAGCTCATCATCCGCGCGCGGGAGCTCGCGGCCGAGATGCTCGCGCGGGATCCGGAACTACGCGACGCGCCGGGGCTGGCTGCGCTCATCGCCCGCGAGCACGAGGCCGGCCACCTCGACAACCTCGCCAAGTCCTGACCGGAGCGATCCTCGGCGCGCACGGTACCCAGGTACCACTCCGAACGGGACCCGAGGGGGATCCGCCGGCCGCCCTCCCGCTCCTAGCGTGGAAGCATCGCCGAAACCCGGCGAGTGCGAACGCGAGGAGAGACCCATGATCGAGGCACGCGGCCTGAGCAAGCGCTACGGACAGAAGGTGGCGGTCGACGACCTCAGCTTCACCATCCGGCCCGGTCAGGTCACCGGATTCCTCGGCCCGAACGGCGCCGGCAAGTCGACCACGATGCGCCTCACCGTGGGCCTCGACCGCCCGAGTGCCGGAACGGTGACGGTGAACGGCCACCGCTACCGCGACGCCGCGGCGCCGCTGTCCGAGGTCGGCGCGCTGCTCGACGCGAAGGGCGTGCACCCCGGGCGCAGCGCTCGCAGTCACCTGAGCGCGCTTGCCGCGACGCACGGGATCTCCGACCGCCGAGTGCACGAGGTGCTCGAGCAGACCGGTCTCGCGGCGGTCGCGAACAAGCGCGTGGGCGGGTTCTCACTGGGCATGGGGCAGCGGCTCGGGATCGCGGCGGCGCTCCTCGGCGATCCGCAGGTGCTCATCCTCGACGAGCCGGTCAACGGCCTCGACCCGGACGGCGTGCTCTGGGTGCGCCGCCTGCTGCGCCACCTGGCGGGAGAGGGCCGCACGGTGCTGCTCTCGAGCCACCTGATGAGCGAGATGGCCCAGACGGCCGATCACGTGATCGTGCTGGGCAGGGGCCGCGTGGTGGCCGACGCGCCGATCGCCGAGATCCTCACCCGCGGCGGTGCGGAGCGGGTCGCGGTGCGCAGCCCGGAGGCCGCGCGCCTCGCCGCGGCGCTCCTGGACGCTGACGGCGTCGAGCTCGAGCCCGAGGGCGATGAGCGCTTCACCGCGAGCGGCCTCTCCGCCGCCGAGATCGGCCGGGTCGCGGCGCGGCTCGGCGTCGAGCTGCACGAACTCAGCCCGGTCGCCTCGAGCCTGGAAGACGCCTACCTGGCCCTCACCCGCGAGCAGGTCGAATACCAGGCCGCCTGACTCGCGCCCCGCACCGAACCGAATCCTCAGCAAAGGAACGCACCATGAACTCCACCATCATCATCGACGCGAGCCGCGCACCCGAACCCGAGACGCCGACGAACTCACGGCCCTCGGCCCGCGAAGCGCGTTCCGCTCCGCGCCCTCGCCTGAGCTTCGCGGGCGTGGTCCGCTCGGAGCGGATCAAGCTCACCTCGCTGCGCAGCATCAGGCTCACGCTGCTCATCACCGTGCTGTTCGGCCTGGGCCTGAGCGCGATGATCGCGCTGCTCTGGAGCCGGGACATCGGCGGCGCGGGCGCCATGGTCAGCTCAGATCCCGCCGGGCTCCAGACCTACCTGCTCATCGTCTCGACCTTCACCGCGCCCTTCCTGGCGCTCGTCTTCGGCGTGCTCGGCGTGTTCGCCATCTCGAGCGAGTACTCGAGCGGCATGATCCTCTCGACGCTCACCGCGGTGCCGCGCCGCTCGCCCGTGTTCGCCGCGAAGGCGCTGGTGACGGCCTCGATCGCCGCGATCACGGCGCTGCTCCTGGTGCTCGGGGGCCTCGGGATCGCCGTGGCCTTCCTGCCCGAGGCGGCGGGGGAGATCGCGTCGACGGCCGTGATCTCCGGTGCGCTCGGCACGGTCGCCTATCTCGTGCTCATCGCCCTGCTCGCCTTCGGGATCGCGGGCCTGCTGCGTTCGACCGCCGGCGGCATCGCGGTGGTCGCGGGCCTCACCTTCGTGCTCCCGATCGCGTTCCAGCTGCTGATGCTCACCGGGTGGGAGTGGGTGCCGACCGTCTCGGCCTATCTGCCGGCCGAGCTCGGCAGCACCCTCTCGCAGGGCATCGCCGAGTCCGTGCCCGCCGAGGTCGCCGCGATCGAGGGCGGCGGCGGTGCGGCCGGCCCGGGATACTGGGTGGCGCTCGCCTCGATGGTCGGCTGGGCGGCGATCGCCGCGGTCCCCGCAGCCCTCGCGTTCCAGCGGCGCGACGCCCGCTGAGGCGGCCCCCCGAGGATAGGCTGAAAGGGTGACCCAGCAGCCGAACGAGGGGGAGGTGCGCCTCCCGCGCCCGCCGGGGGTCCTCCGGCGGGCGCTCGCCGCGCATCCGCTCGCGGTCGACGTCTTCATCGTCGTCTGGTTCTTCCTCGGCTGCCTGCTCGGGCTGTTCCTCGATGTCGTGGGCGCCGCGGCTCCGCTCGACGGCAACGGCCCGTGGTTCGCGGTGCCCTTCTCGCTCGAATGGCCGGTGTGGCCGCTCACGCTGCTGCGCATCCTCGCGGTCGCCGCCGCGCTACTCTTCCGGCGCCGCTTCCCCCTCGCGGGGCTCGTCGTCACGGCGCTCGCGACGCTCGGAGAGCAGAGCGCTGTGGGCCTCGCCACGGGAATCGCGCTGCTGTTCATGCTCTACGCGGTGCCCGTCTACCGCAGCGTCGCGGCGGGGTGGCTGGGATTCGGGATCGCGTTGACCGCGAGTCTCGCGAGCTCCGGAGCGGCATCGCTCGTGGGCGGGGCGGGCGTCGGCGACGCGGCTCCGGGGAGCGTCGTGTTCGCCGAGACCGGCCGTGCTGCGAGCGTGGGCGAGTTCGTCGGGATGAGCATCATGACGGCGATCTGGTATCTCGCGATCGTGATGCTGGGCATCAACCTGGGGAATCGGCGCCGGTACCTGCAGGCGATCATCGATCGGGCGCACCAGCTCGCGCGGGAGCGGGACCAGCTGGCTCGGCTGGCCGTGGCTGAGGAGCGCTCCCGCATCGCGCGGGAGATGCACGACATCGTCGCCCACTCCGTCTCGGTGATGATCGCCCTCTCGGAGGGTGCGGCCCGCGTGACGTCGGTGGCGCCGGACGAGGCCGCGGACGCGATGCGGCGCAGCGCCGAGGCGGGGCGCACGGCGCTCGCCGAGATGCGGCGCCTGCTGGGCGCACTCGACGCGCCCGAGGGGCAGGCAGAACTCGTGCCGCAGCCGGGCGTGCACGACCTGCCCGAGCTGGTGCGCGGCTTCGTCGACGCGGGGGTGGCGGTGTCGCTCGAGGTCTCGGGCGAGGCGAGCGGCGACCGCGGACAGGATCTGGCCGTGTACCGGGTGGTGCAGGAGGGGCTCACGAACGTGCTCCGGTACGCGGGTACGGGTGCCAGGGCGAAGGTCGCGGTGCTGCGCCACCCCGATCGCACGATCGTGCAGGTGCGCGACTACGGCAGTCCGCCGGGGGCGCCCGCGCCCGTCTCGGGTGTCGGCTCCGGCCGGGGGCTCGCGGGTCTCGCCGAGCGGGCGCGGGTGTTCGGCGGCAGGATCGAGTCGGGGCCCGTGCCCGCGTCCTCCGGCGGGGGCTGGCGGCTGTGGGCTGTGCTGCCCGTGAGCGCCGACGCGCGTGAGATGAACGACGCCAAGACAGAGAGCGAGGATCGCCGATGAGCGATGAGCAGATCAGAGTGATGCTGGTCGACGACCAGGAGCTGATCCGCACCGGTTTCCGGCTGGTGCTGCTGGGTGAGCCGGGTATCGACGTGGTGGCCGAGGCTGCGGACGGCGAGGCCGCGCTGGCGCAGCTCGCCCGTCTGCGCGACGCGGGATCCGGATGCGACATCGTGCTCATGGACGTGCGCATGCCCGGGATGAACGGGATCGATGCCACGGCGGGCATCGTGGCCGCGTACCCCGAGACCCGGGTCGTGGTGCTGACCACGTTCGATCTCGACGAGTACGCCACCGGTGCCATCCGGGCGGGAGCGAGCGGGTTTCTGCTCAAGGACGCGCGGCCGACGGAGCTCGTCGACGCGATCCGGCGCGTGGCCGCGGGCGACGCCACTATGGCGCCGAGCGTGACGAAGCGGCTGCTCGAGCAGATCAAGGCCGGGGGAGCGCCGGGCATCGGACCCGCCGCCGGGGCCGATCCCTCGCCGCACGAGGAGCTGGGCGTGCTCACGGAGCGCGAGCTCGATGTGCTGCGTCTCATCGCGGAGGGCAAGAACAACGCCGAGATCAGCGCCGGCCTCTTCCTCTCCGAGTCGACGGTCAAGACGCACGTGGGGCGCGTCCTGGCCAAGCTGCAGCTGCGCGACCGTGTACACGCGGTGATCTTCGCCAAGCAGCACGGCCTGTAGGCTAGAACGCATGAGCAAGATCGCCGTCGTTCCCGGGTCCTTCGACCCGGTCACCCTGGGGCACCTCGACGTCATCCGTCGCGCGGCGGCGGTGTTCGACGAGGTCCATGTTCTCGTCGTGCACAATCCGGGCAAGGATGCGATGCTCCCGATCAGCGAGCGCGTCGGACTGATCCAGAAGTCGCTCGACGAGGATCCCGAGATGCCCGGCAACATCCTCGTCGCCTCGTGGTCGGTCGGCCTGCTGGTCGACTACTGCACGGAGGTGGGCGCGTCGGTGCTCGTCAAGGGCATTCGCTCGCAGATCGACGTCGCCTACGAGACGCCCATGGTGCTCATGAATCGCAGCCTCGCAGGTGTCGAGACGGTGTTCATGCTGCCGGATCCGGGGCACGCCCACGTGTCGAGCACCCTCGTGCGGCAGGTGGCCTCGCTCGGCGGCGATGTGAGCCCGTACGTGCCGCCCGCCGTCGGCCGATTCCTCGACAAGACGAGGCCCGTCTGATGCCGGAGATGCGAGCATTCCGGGAGAGCGTGCGGGATCTGCTGCATCGCCCGGGCGAGATGCGGGAGCGTTCGCACGAGGTGCCGGCGCCCGAGAAGCTCGGCGAGGGCCTCGCGTGGGTTCCGGAGGGCGAGCCGCTCAGTCTCGATGTGCGCCTCGAATCGGTGCACGAGGGGATCCTGGTCACCGCAGATGTGCGCACCACCGTGCACGCGGAGTGCGGGCGGTGCCTGACGGTCTTCACCACGCCGTTTCAAGTCGAGTTTCAGGAGCTTTTCGCGTATACTCCTACGGAGGCCGACGAGTACGGGGTTCACGGTGATCACGTGGATCTTGAACCCCCGCTCCGAGACGCGGTAGTGCTTGCACTACCGTTTCAGCCTGTGTGTCGCCCGGACTGTCCGGGGCTCGATCCCGAGTCCGGTGAGCTGCGCGAGGCCGAGGCTGCGGTGCAGCCCGACGTGGAGATCGATCCGCGATGGGCGGCGCTGGCCGGTTTCGAGGCGAGCAGCGCCGAGAATGCTCCGGTAGAGGCTGACGAAGAATCCGACTCGGGTGAGACTCCCGGGTCCGCAAGCAAGTAGGAAAGAGAGCATCATGGCTGTTCCCAAGCGCAAGATGTCGCGTTCGAACACCCGTCACCGTCGTTCGGCGTGGAAGGCCGAGGCCCCCAAGCTGGTGAAGACCGTCGAGAACGGCCGCACCGTCTACAGCCTCCCGCACCGCGCCCGCGTGGTCGAGGACTCGCAGGGCAACGCCCTGTTCCTCGAGTACAAGGGCCGCAAGGTCGCCGACGCGTAAGTTGGCGTCGAACTCTCGAGAGCCGTCGGGAACGCCGCAGGGCGAACCCGGCGGCTTTCTCGTGCCCTTCGGGCTCTCCGTCGATCCCGAGCTGCTGCAGCTCGCGCTGACGCACCGCTCCTGGGCCTACGAACACGGCGGGGCGCCGCACAACGAGCGCCTCGAGTTCTTGGGCGACTCCATCCTGGGGCAGGCCGTCACGGTCATGCTGTACCGCGATTCTCCCGAGCTGAGCGAGGGCGAGCTCGCCAAGCGCCGCGCGGCGCTCGTGTCGACGGTGGCGCTCGCCGAGATCGCGCGGGGCCTCGGGCTCGGTGCATCGTTGCGGCTCGGGCGCGGCGAGGAGCTCACCGGAGGACGGGACAAGGATTCGATCCTCGCCGATGCCGTCGAGGCGACGATCGGAGCCGTCTTCCTGTCGCTGGGCCCCGAGATCGCCGACCGCTTCGTGCTCGACCTCATCGCGCCGCTGCTCGCCGACCCCGATCGCTTCACGGCGTCGCTCGATCCCAAGACCGCACTGCAGCAGGAGGCCGCGCGACGCGGTCTGCCGCACCCGCCCTACGAGACGCGGGGCAGCGGACCCGACCATGATCGCCGGTACACCTCGCGCGTCACGCTCGACGGCGCGTCGGGCGTCGGTCGCGGCACGAGCAAGAAGGTGGCCGAGCTGGCGGCCGCGCGAGACGCGGTCGCGCAGCTGCGGGGCCGCAGCGCGGGCTAGCCCCGATGCCGGAACTGCCCGAAGTCGAGGTGGTGCGCGCCGGGCTCGCCCCTGCCGTCGACGGCGCACGGGTGCTCGGGGCGGAAGTGCGCGACCCGCGCGCGCTCAAGCGCCACGTGCCGCTCGGCCTCGACGGGCTGCCGGGCGACGACGGGCTCGGCGGTCACGGCGTCACCTTGACCGCAGCCGCCGGCGCGAGCCGTGCCGCCGACTTCGAGCGGCGCGTCACCGGGCTGCGTCTCGCGGCGCCGCAGCGGCGCGGCAAGTTCCTGTGGATCCCGGTGGTCCCGCCTGTTCCTCAGGCCCCGCCGGTTGAGCGCAGCGCAGCGGAGTCGACACCCGGTCCCGCTTCCTCGCAGGCCCTTCTCGCGCACCTCGGCATGAGCGGACAGCTGCTCCTGCGCGCGCTCGATGCGCCCGACGATCGTCACGTGCGCATCCGCCTGTGGATCGAGCACCGGGTGCACGGCGAGCTGAGGCTCGACTTCGCCGACCAGCGGCTCTTCGGCTCGCTCGCCCTCGACGGACTCGTCCCGGCCGCGGGCGGGGGATCCGTGCCCGAGCAGGCCGTGCACATCGCGCGCGACCCGCTCGACCCGCGCTTCGACGACGCTGCGTTCGTCGCCGCGCTGCGCGCCCGCGCCTCCGGCGTGAAGAAGCTGCTGCTCGATCAGGGTCTCGTGAGCGGTGTCGGCAACATCTACGCCGACGAGGCGCTGTGGCGTGCGCGGGTGCACCCGGAGACGCCAGGCCGTGCCCTCGGGCCGCGCACGGCGCGCGAGCTGCTGCAGCGCCTGCGGGACGTCTTCGCGCAGGCGCTGGCCGAGGGCGGCACGAGCTTCGACGAGCAGTACGTCAACGTCAACGGGCAGGCGGGGTACTTCGCGCACTCGCTGAATGCGTACGGGCGTGCTGGGGAGCCGTGTCCGCGGTGCGGCAGGGCGATCCGGCGCATCGTGATCGGCGGCCGTTCGTCGCACTTCTGCCCGCGCTGCCAGCGGCGACGGTGACGGGCAGCTGACGCGGCGCGGAGTCGGGCGACGGACAAAGGAGGTTCGAGTGTCGAGGCGTGATCGTTGTATCTCAGGTACTGTACCTGTGGTACAGTTCGCGCATGGATACTCGATCAAGCTCTCTGGCACGCGTCAATACGCGGGCCCTCCTGCTGCCCTATGCTCTTGCCCTCATCGTCTCGGTTTCCGTGCTTCAGGCGGTGATCGCGGTGACCGGCGGCGAGATCACGTTGCTCTCGGGCGTGCTCGTTGCTGCGATAGCGCTCGCTCTGGGGGTCTGGTTCTGGCTGAATCGCCGAGCTCTGAGGCGTATTCGTTTCGGCGGGGCGATCGCGCACTCGGTCGCGTTCGTGACGATCACCACCTCGATGAACCTGCACGTCGTTCTTCGCACCGTCTCTCTTGCGGGAGGCGACGACGGTTTCGCCGCCGCAGCGCATCTCCTCCTCGCCACTCCCTGGTTCGGGGCGACGCTGATCATGAGCGTGGCGTGGGGTCTCGGGCTGCTCATCCACCTGATCGGAGCGATCCTCGGTCGCGGCTGGGAGGACTGAGATGAGCGAGACGTCGCACCAGAGCGAGGTCGACGAATGGCTGAGCGCTCGGCTCGCCTCCTGGGTGGAGACCTACAAGAAGGCGATGCTCGCGCCGGTCCTCCTTCGGCTGGTCGAGCTGCACCAACCCGTGGGCGTCGCGTCTCTGGCGCAGCACCTGCTCTCCTCGACCGGCTGGCGGATCACCGAGAGAGGCTTGTACCGCACCATCAGGCGTCTCCAGGACGAGGGCTTCCTCACCATCGCCGAGGTTGACGCTCCGCGCACGGGCGCAAAACGCAAGGACCTCGCGCTGTCCGAGCTGGGAGCGCGGTTTCTTGCGGGTGTCGAGGGGGCTGCAGTCGACTGGCCCGTTCGCGACAGATAGCGGTTCCCCTGCTCCTGGGCGGTCGTTGCTGAAGTGGGAGACGGGTGCCCGACTATCATGAAGCAGGCACGTTCTACGGGAGTGGGGAGTCGGTCGTGCGAGTCGTGGTATCCGGGACGCATGGGAGCGGCAAGAGCACGCTGATCAGCGACTTCACCATGAACCACCGGGCGTGGCGGATGCTGCCGGATCCGTACGAGGAGGTCGATCTCGCGAACGACGTACCCGGCGCCGCGACCTTTTTCGCGCAGCTGCGGTATTCGGCCCTCAGGCTGCTCGAACCGCAGGCTGCGCCGGTGATCGCCGAGCGCGGTCCGCTCGACTTTCTCGCCTACCTGCACGCGAGCGCGGAGCTGGGTCGGCCGGGGGAGCACGCGGCCGGGTTCGAACGCGGTATCGCGCTGACGCGGCGTGCGATGGAGACGGTCGACCTCCTCGTGCTCCTTCCCCTGAACCAGCAGGACACGATTGACATCCCCGCGGATGAGGACCTGGAGCTGCGCGCCGCGATGGACCAGTCGTTGTTGGAGCTCGCGGAGGACACGGAGCTCACCGCGGGTGCGGAGGTCGTCGAGCTCGTCGGGAGTCGGGAGGAACGGCGCGCGTCGCTCGAGGCGATCGTCGAGCGCTGGGAGCGCGGTGCGCAGCACGCGGCGAGGGCGACGCGGTGACCGACGCGGTGACCGACGCGGTGACCGGTTCGGTGACCGGTTCGGCGGCCGGTTCGGCGGCCGGTCAGATCGTTTCGCCCGCGAGCTCCATGAGCCTGCGCACCGTGTTGAGATTGCGCGAGGTGCCGGTCGTGCCGAGCGTGCGCATGAGCTGTGGCTCGTTCAGCTGCGACCGCCCCGCCCCGTCTGCGTAGCGCAGGTGCAGCTCCCGGCCGATGAGGTGCCAGCGATCCGCACCGGTCTCGAGGCGTCGGGCCGCTTCGACGCCCGCCGCCGACGGCGTCTCCACGAGGAAGGAGATGTAGGAGAACTTCGGATCGGCGACCTCGAACGGGTGCGCTGCGAGCGCGGAGACGAGCTCGTCGCGGGTACGGCTGATCACCTCGCGGAAGAAGCCGAAGCGCACCTCGACCGCCGCCTCGAGCGCGCGGTCGAACGCTGCCGGGTCGCCGTCGATCGTGCACACCAGATTGCCTGACGCGATGTAGGTTGAGACGTCGCGCGCGCCGAGCGACTGCGCGAGGGCTCGCCACTCGGCCATCGGCAGCTTGGCCGTGCCGCCGACGTTCACCGCGCGCACCAGCAGGATGCGGCGTACGGGGGTCATCATTCACTCAGGGTAGCGCGCCACGGGTGCTCGGGCCGGCGGCGCGACCGGCGCGACTGGCGCGACTGGCGCGACTGGCGCGATCGGCGCGAAGCGCACGGTGCTGCTCGGGGTGTCGATGTAGCTGCGGCCGGTCGGGCTGCGCCACTCGAGCGCCCCGCCGCTCCGCTGTCTGGGACGCCAGCCGGATCCCGCGAGGAACTCGAAGTGCTTGAGGGTGTGGTGCCTGCGGCACAGGTGCGCCAGGTTCGCGACACTTGTGGGGCCCCCGCGCGCGGCGGGGACCGTGTGGTCGATGTCGCAGTGATCGAGGCGCCGTGTGCAGCCCGGAAACCGGCAGTGCTGATCGCGAGCTTCGAGCAGGCGCTTGAGATCCCCGCCGGGACGGTAGCGATCGACCGCCAGCACGGACCCGGTGCTGGGGTGGGTGAGCACCCGATCCCAGCCCGTGGCACGACCCGCGAGGCGGCGGGCGGTGTGCGCGTCGATCGGTCCGTATCCCGCGAGCTCGGCGGGGCCGAGATGCGGCGCGGTCTCGGGGGATCGCGGGATCCCGGCGAGCGTGAGGGCGGGTACCGAGACCTGCACCCGGCCCGCGATCGCGCTGAGTGCGTCGCCGGTGCCGAGATCACCGGTGCGGGTGCCACCGGTGCCGAGATCACCGGTGCTGAGATTCGCGGGACCGAGATCGCCGGTGCCGATCGGTGGGCGGGCTCCGGTGAGCAGCAGCTCGGCGAGTACGTCGGCCTGGATCTGCGCGGAGGTGCGGGGATCCGCGTCGTCGGTCGCTCTGGAGGAGCCGTCCGCGGACGCTGTGCGGTCGCGGCCCCGGACGAAGTGGGCGATCCGAGCCAGTCGGTCCTTGATCGCGTGGGCCTCGACCGCTCCCACGGTGGCGACGAGCTGCGCCATGCCGTCGTCGAGATCCACAACGCGTACGCACCTTCGCTCGCGCGCCTCCCGGTGCCGCTCGTCGATGCTGCGCTCGGCGAAGTGCTCGGCGATGCGGCGCGCGTGGGCTCGCAGCTCGCGCGCAGTCGACGAGGCGGCTAGGGGCACGACCTTCGACTCGTAGGCGCTGCGGGCCTCCGACCCGGTGAGGATCTGCCCGGCTTCGACGATCGCCTCGGTATGCCGAAGCGAGAGGCGCCCGGTTGCGAACGCCGCGGCCACCGCCGGATAGTCCGTGAGCAGGCGATCTGCGTGGCCCATGCGATGAGCCGTCTCCATCTGCCCGGTGCGGGTGGCGACCGCCACCTCGGCCTCGACGGCTCGGTGGACCAGTTCGCCGCGATCCGCGTGCTTCCCGTCGCGCGCGATCCGCGATGCGAGCCGCGTGAGTGAGGCGAGCTGGGCCACCTTGAGGTATTCCAACTGGTGGATCATCGCGTCGATGCGCTCGACCGCCGCGATCCCCGCTGCCAGCGCGGCGCGCTGCACGTCGGCTTGGAGGATGGAAGAATGCATGCTCGCAGTCAACACACGACCACTGACACTGACGGAACCTGCGGAGACGCTGACGATCCAAAGATTCTCACCGATCTTTGGTAAGGAGCCGACAACGGGAAATCGGTGGCAGCGAGCTGCCTGCGCTCGTCGCCGGAGCATCGCCGGCGCTCGAGCTCGCGTTCACGCTCTGCCGGTACCCGACTCTCCGTGTCAGTGGCGCTCGCTGCCACAAGCTAATAGCATTAGCCACATGAACTTCATGCGTGTGAGCTGGGGAATGAGCGCCCTCGTCTGGTTCGCGGTCCTCGTGATCTGCTGCATCTTCTGGGGGTGGCCCGCAACCCTCGTCGCGGTGCTCTTCGGCCTGCTGCCCGATGTCGCGCTCGTCGGGGCCTTCGCCGGTGAGGGGCGCCTCAAGCCGAGCCGCGTGCGACTGTACAACACTCTGCACACCATGATCGTCCCCATCGTGCTCCTGGTCGTGGGCGTGGTCGTCTTCGCGCTCACCGGTGCCCTCGATGGCGGCTTCTGGCCGATCGCGATTGCGGGCATCGCCTGGTTCGTGCACATCGCGGCGGATCGCGCCCTGGGCTTCGGGCTGCGCGCGCCCGACGGCAGCATCATCCCGGTCGGCTTCCAGCTGAGCTGACGGCCGCGGATCCGCACTCCGGGGCGCCCGAGATGACCGCGCGACGAGAGCACCTGCTCGACCTCGCCGAGCTGGTGCTCGAACGAGAAGGGCTCGACGGGTTCGGCGTGCATGCGCTCGCGCGCGCGGCGGGGATCAAACCGCCGAGCATCTACAAGCACTTCGCGGGGGCGGCCGACCTCCAGCACGCACTGATCTCGCGCTGGTTCCGGCGCCTCGCGGCCGCGCTCGACGCGGCCGAGTCGTCCATCGCGTCCTTCGCAGCGGCGTACCGCGCGATCGCACTCGCGGCTCCGCAGCTCTACCGTCTGGCGACGTACGGGCCGCTCGATCGCGCACTGCTCGATCCGGGTGCCGAGCGCGCGGCACTGGCGGCGGCGCTGCGCCTCTTCGGCGAAGAGGAGGCATCCGACGAGGATCATCCCCGTGCACGCCTCGCCTGGGCGGCGGCGCACGGGCTCGTCTCGCTGGAGATCGCGGACCGCTTCCCGCCCGGAACCGATCTCGACGCGGCCTGGCGCGCGCTCGCCGCAGCCCTCTCCGGGTAAGGTCTAAGGGATCACAGGCGGGGATCCTGTCCCGGGCAGACGGAAAGGCGGCGGCGTGCATCTCAAGAGCTTGACGCTCAAGGGCTTCAAGTCCTTTGCGCAGCCGACCACCTTCCAGTTCGAGCCGGGGGTGACCGCGATCGTGGGCCCCAACGGCTCCGGCAAGTCGAACGTCGTGGACGCGCTGGCGTGGGTGATGGGGGAGCAAGGCGCGAAGACGCTGCGCGGCGGCAAGATGGAGGACGTCATCTTCGCGGGCACCTCCACCCGGGGCCCCCTCGGCCGCGCCGAGGTGCGGCTGACCATCGACAACAGCGACGGTGCGCTGCCCATCGAGTACTCCGAAGTGACGATCAGCCGCACGCTCTTCCGCAACGGCTCGAGCGAGTACGCGATCAACGGCGAGGCGTGCCGACTGCTCGATGTGCAGGAGCTGCTGAGCGATTCGGGCCTGGGGCGCGAGATGCACGTGATCGTCGGCCAGGGCCAGCTCGACGCGGTGCTGCGCGCGACCGCCGAGGACCGACGCGGCTTCATCGAAGAGGCCGCCGGCATCCTGAAGCACCGCCGCCGCAAGGAGCGCACGCTCCGCAAGCTCGAGGCGATGGAGACCAATCTCACCCGACTCCAGGATCTCGCCGGCGAGATCCGTAGACAGCTGAAGCCGCTCGGGCGTCAGGCCGCGGTCGCGAAGCAGGCGCAGGGGATCGCCGCCGAAGTGCGCGATGCGAAGGCGCGCCTGCTCGCGGACGACGTGTTCCGGCTGCGCCGGGAGCTCGACGACCTCGCCAAGGACGAGGCCGAGCAGCACTCCGAGCGCATCGTGCTGCAGGAGCAGGTGGAGCAGAAGCACCTGCGCATCGAACGGCTCGAGCACGATCAGCAGAGCGACGAGCTCGATGCGGCGCGCCGCGTCACGATGGGGCTCGAAGCGGTGCAGTCGAAGCTGCGGGGGCTCTACGCCCAGACGCAGCAGCGGCTCACCTTCCTCGCGACCCAGGCGGAGGCGCCCGAGCAGCTGAATCGCATCAGCAGCGGCGCCGTCGACGAGGCCGCGGCCGATGCGGCGCGGCTCGAGGCCCTGATCCCCGAAGCCGAGACCCGCTGGCAGCGGGCCGGCACCGCGACCCGGCAGGCGCAGAGCGCGCTCGACGCGATCGACGAGCACATCGCCGCGCAGAGCGAACTGGTGTCGAAGCACGACCTGCAGCTCTCGCAGCTGCGCGGGCGTGCGGAGGCGGCCGAGCAGAAGCGCGCCACTGTGGCCCAGGAGGTGGCGCGCCGCGAGCAGGCGGTCGAGCAGGCGGAATCCCGGGCCGAGGAGGCCCGGCGGCAGCTCGCGGACTTCGAGGAGCGGGAGGATCTCGGGGAGAGCCCGGAGTCCGGTCTCGACGACGCGTACCGCGAGGCGCAGGAGCGCCAGAGCGCGAGCGAGCAGCGGCGCGACGAGGCGCGGGACCGGCTGCACGCGCTGGAGCAGGAACGGGCCGGGCTGGAGGCCCGGGTGAGCGCGCTCACCCGCTCCTTGGACCAGCGGGACGCCTCGGGCGCGCTGCTCGCGGAGGGGCTGGGCGGCATCGGCGAGCGGATCTCCGATCGGGTGCGCGTGCGCGAGGGGTACGAGGCCGCAGTCGGCGCCGCGCTCGGCGTGTTCGCCGACGCGCTGCTGGCCGAGACCGCGGGCGCCGCCGAGACCGCGGTGGCCGTGGCGCGGGATCGGGATCTCGGCCGCATGCGCGCGATCATCGCGCGCACCGGTTCGACCCCCGACGACGGCCCCGAGGTAGCGGGGCTCACCCGCGTCGCCGACGTGCTGCTCGACGCCCCCGACGGCGTGCGCGGCGTGCTCGCGCGCAGCTACATCGTTGACGAGCTGCCCGCCGCGGTAGCGGCGGCCGACGAGCTGCGGACACGGCTGCCCGACGCGGGGTTCACGATCGTCACCGCGCACGGCGACGTGCTCACCGAGCACACGCTGAGCGGAGGATCGGGGCTCGCCCCCTCCCGCATCGAGCTCACCGCCGAGCTCGAGCAGGCGGAGCAGCGCCGCAGCGCGGTTGCCGAGCGCATCGCCGAGACCGAGGCCGAGCTCGCCGAGCTGCGCTCCGCGGCCGCCCGGGCGAAGGAGGACGCGCAGCGCGCCTATGCCGAGCTGCGCGCGGCAGACGCTCGTCTGGCAGAACTGTCGAGGGAGCGTAATCGCCTGGCGGCGCGCGCCGAGGCGGCGCAGGCCGAGGCGGAGCGCGCCAGGCAGGCGATCGCGGCCGTGGTCGAGTCGGCCGCCGAGGCGGCCAAGGAGGCGGAGCGCGCCGCCCAGGCCCACGCCGAGGCCGAGGCAGAACCCCGGCCGATCCTCGACGCGAGCCAGCGCGACGAGCTCGTCGCCGAGCTGGAACGGGCTCGCGCCGCCGAGATGGAGGCGCGCCTCGCCCTCGAGACCGCTCGCGAGCGATCGCGCGCGGGGGCAGCGCATCGCGAGACCCTCGCCGAGCAGTTCGAGGCCGAGCGCCGCGCCGCAGAGGAGTCCGCACGGCGCGCCGCGCTGCGGTCCCGCCAGGTGCGGCAAGCCGAGCGCGTGGCCGGCCTGCTGCCCGCGATCCTGGACGCGTGCGACCGATCGCTCGCCGAGGCGCGCCTCGCGCAGCAGCACGCGGAGCAGGAGCGCGCGAAGCACAGCCAGGAGCTCACCCTCCTGCGCTCCGAGGAGTCGGGCCTGCGGCAGAAGCTGCAGGCGCTCACGGAGCGCGTGCACGGGGCCGAGCTCAAGAGCTACGAGCGCAAGCTGCAGCTCTCCGCCCTGCTCGAACGCTCGGGCAACGAACTCGGCCTCGTCGAGGACGTGCTCGTCGCGGAGTACGGTCCGCACGTTCCGATCCCGGTCGCCCCCGCGCCGGTCGAGCCCGGCGAGGCCCCGGATCCCGCTGAGGCTCCGGATCCCGCTGAGGCCCCGGATCCCGCTGAGGCTCCGGATCCCGCTGAGGCTCCGGATCCCGCGCCGCAGTACGCGAACGCACTCGAAGCGGAGCTCGCGGCCGAGCTGGGGCTCGATGCTGCGGGAGATCGGGGGGTGGATCCTGCGACTCCGCTTCGCTCCGCGCAGGATGACGGCGGGGGGTCTCGCTCCGCGCAGGATGACGGCGGGGGGTCTCGCTCCGCGCAGGATGACGGCGGGGGGTCTCGCTCCGCGCAGGATGACGGCGGTTCCGGGACCATCCCGTTCGTGCGCGCGGAGCAGGAGCAGCGACTCGCCAAGGCCGAGCGCCGGCTGACCCGTCTCGGGCGCATCAACCCGCTGGCGCTCGAGGAGTTCGCGGCGCTGGAGCAGCGCCATCGCTTCCTCGCCGATCAGCTCGCCGACCTCGCGAAGACGCGCGCCGACCTGCTCGCGATCATCGAGGAGCTCGACCAGAAGATGCAGGGGATCTTCGCGGCGGCGTTCGAGGACACGCGGGCAGCGTTCGCCGAGGTGTTCCCCATCCTGTTCCCGGGCGGCTCGGGTGAGATCGCGCTGAGCGATCCCGACGATCTGCTGAACACCGGCATCGACATGGCGGTGAAGCCTGCGGGCAAGAAGGTCGAGCGGCTCTCGCTGCTCTCGGGCGGGGAGCGATCCCTCGCGGCCGTCGCCTGGCTCATCGCGATCTTCCAGGCCCGCCCGAGCCCGTTCTACATCATGGACGAGGTCGAGGCCGCGCTCGACGACGCCAACCTCGGGCGACTTCTGCAGGTCTTCGAGCGGCTGCGCGAGAACTCGCAGCTGATCGTCATCACCCACCAGAAGCGCACGATGGAGATCGCCGACGCGCTCTACGGGGTGTCGATGCGGCAGGACGGCATCTCGGCCGTCGTCGGGCAGCGCATCGTCCGCGACGACGCCTGAGATTGTCGATTGCCCACGGCGCCGGGGCAGAGTTTTCTAACAACTTTGTTGCGCCGGTGCCCTCGAGTGCACCCCGCGCGAACGGGACGGATAGTCTCTGTTCTAGCGCTCCAGCGTTGGAGCGTCTGTCATACGTGAGAAAGGCGTAGCCAATGAAGGTGTACACCAAGAAGACGGCGGGCGCGCTCGCACTGCTCGCGAGCGCCGCACTCGTCCTGTCGGGGTGCTCGTCCAGCGGCGGAGACGAGGCGGCCCCCGCCGACGGCGGCGAGCAGAGCACCGACGCTCTGAAGATCGCGACGCTCCTGCCCCAGACGGGATCGCTCGGCTTCCTGATGCCTCCGGTTCAGGCCGGCATCGCGCAGGCGCTGGCCGACATCGACGCCGCCGGCGGAGTGCTCGGCCAGCCGGTGGAGGTCGTCGCCGAGGGCAACGAGGGCGACGCGACCGATCTGACCGTCGTCGAGAAGGGCGCCGACGACGTCATCGCCGCCGATCCGGCCTTCGTGCTCGGTGCGATGGGCTCGGGCCGCAGCGCCCACGTCGTCGACCGCATCGCCGAGGCCGGGATCCTGCAGGGCTCGCCCTCCAATACGGCCGCCGACCTGAGCGGGATCAGCCCGAACTACTTCCGCACGGCACCGCCGGACACCGTGCAGGGCGACGCGCTCGGCAACCAGATCCTCGCCGACGGCAAGACGACGGTTGCGTTCCTCACCTTCAACGACCCCTACGGGCTGGGACTGCGCGATGTGATCCAGGAGACCGTCGAGGCCGGCGGTGCCGAGGTCGTTTACGGTGGCAAGGGCGACGGCAACGAGTTCCCGACCGAGCAGACGTCGTTCTCGTCCGAGATCACGGCGGTGCAGGATTCGGGTGCCGAGGCGATCGTGGTCGTCACCTACGATCAGTTCAAGCAGATCGTGCCCGAGGCGGTCAACCAGGGCATCGACACCTCGTCGTTCTACCTGGTCGACGGCAACGCGAACGGCTACGGCGAGGAGTTCCCCGAGGGCACGCTCGAGGGAGCGCAGGGATCGATCCCCGGCGCGCAGTCGAACGAGGAGTTCCAGACGCAGCTCACCGAGATCTACACCTCGGAGTTCGGCGGTGAGCTGGAGAGCTTCACCTACGCGCCCGAGGCCTACGACCTCGTGATGCTCGTGGCGCTCGCCGCGGAGAAGGCGGGTGCGACCGACGCCGATTCGATCCGCGAGCAGCTGCACGCCGTGTCCGGCGCCGACGGCGGCGAGGAGTGCACCACCTTCGCCGACTGCAAGGCCCTCGTCGAAGACGGTCAGGAGATCAACTACGTCGGCAAGGCGGGCACCGGTCCGCTGAACGACAACAACGATCCCTCCTCGGCGTTCATCGGCATCTACAAGTACGACTCCTCGAACAACCCCGTCTTCCAGAAGGCGGTCGAGGGCGAGACCAAGTAGCTCCCGCGCACAGTGAGAAGGCCGGTCCGAACGGACCGGCCTTCTTCTGCGTCAGGGCGGGGACATCACCGCAGCGGCGTCCCCGTGAACGCTACTGCGCGTCCTCAGGGCGGCTCGAGGTGGAGGCCGCCTCGACGTCGCTCGCGAGGGTCCCGAGGTAGAGCTCGATCACCTTCGGATCGTTCGCCAGCTCGCGTCCCGGGCCGTCGTAGGCGTTGCGCCCCTGATCGAGCACGTAGGCGCGATCGCAGATCTGCAGGCACCGGCGCGCGTTCTGCTCGACCATGATGATCGTGACCCCGGTCTTGTTGATCTGACGCGTGCGGATGAAGGTCTCGTCCTGGCGCACGGGGGAGAGCCCGGCGCTCGGCTCGTCGAGGAGCAGCACCTTGGGATCCATCATCAGTGCGCGCGCCATCGCCACCGATTGCCGCTCTCCGCCGGAGAGGGATCCCGCCCGCTGCTTGCGCCGGTCGGCCAGCATCGGGAAGAGGTCCCACATCTCGGCGGCGCGCGAAGAGAACTCCTTGGGCTTCAGGAAGAGGCCCATCTGCAGGTTCTCCTCGATGCTGAGGGAGGGGAAGACGTTGTTGGTCTGCGGCACGAATCCCACGCCCTTGCGCACCAGCTGATTGGTCGCGGTGTTCGTGATGTCCTCGCCGTCGAGCGTCACGCTGCCGGATCGGATGTCGACGAGACCGAACAGCGCTTTCAGCAGGGTCGACTTCCCGGCGCCGTTCGGGCCGATGATGCCGATGAGCTCGCCTCGGAACGCCTCGAGGGTGCACCCGTTGAGGATGTTGATCCCCGGCAGATACCCGGCGACGAGATCGTCGGCGCGCACCACCAGATTCGAGTCGGTCATCGCGTCTCCTCCCCGGCCTCTGCGGCCGCCTCCGTGGCGATGGCGCGCACGACGCCGGTCGTGAGCGCGTCGTCGTCGCCGAGATCCTTGTCATGATGCGCCCCGAGGTAGGCGTCGACCACCGCGGCGCTGTGCATCACGTCCTCGGGGAGGCCCTCGGCGATGATCTCGCCCTGCGCCATCACCACGACCCAGTCGCTGATGTGCCGCACCATGTGCATGTCGTGCTCGACGAAGAGCACCGTGGTGCCCTCGTCGCGCAGCGCCTGGATGTGATCGAGCAGGCTCTGCGTCAGTGCGGGGTTCACGCCCGCCATCGGCTCGTCCAGCATCACCATGGCCGGATCCGACATGAGCGCGCGCGCCATCTCCAGGAGTTTCTTCTGCCCGCCGGACAGGTCGCCCGCCATGTCGTTCTTCTTCGCGTCGAGTTTGAAGCGGGAGAGCAGCTCTTCCGCCCGCTCGATGTTCTCGCGTTCCCGCGCCGCCCAGAGCGGCTTGATGAGCCCCACGAACAGGTTCTCACCGGGCTGGTTGGCGGCGCCGATGAGCATGTTCTCGAGCACCGTCATGCGGCTGAGGGCCTTCGTCAGCTGGAAGGTGCGCACCATGCCGGCGCGCGCGGCGTGGGACGCGCTGGTGCGGCGCAGGTCCCGCCCGTTGAATGACCAGCGCGCGTCGCCGCCGCCGAAGAGCTTCTGCGCGTTCGACGGCTGATCGAAGCCGGTGATGAGGTTGAAGAACGTGGTCTTGCCCGCCCCGTTCGGTCCGATCAGCGCGGTGATCGCTCCGCGCTGCACTTCGAGGTGGTCGACGCTCACCGCGGTCATGCCGCCGAACCGCCGTTCGACATCGTGCACCGTGAGGATGGGATCGGGCTTCGCGACACCGGGAGTCTGCTCGATCGTGCGCAGCGTCGCGCGGAGCGCTTCCCTGTCGTAGGGGTAGTTCGGGTCTCTAGACATTGAACGACAACTCCTTCTTGTTCCCGAGTATGCCTTGTGGTCTGAACACGACCAGCAGGATCAGCGAGATGCCGATCAGCACCCAGGCCAGCTGCTCCGTCTGCTGCGAGCTCAGGAGCGAGCCGGGGATGAACTCTCCCGCGAGGCTGGTGAGCAGCAGCCGGACCACGAAGAAGAGGATGCTGCCGAGCAGCGGACCGAAGATCGTCGCCGCGCCGCCGAGCAGCATGATCATCCACAGGTTGAACGTCGTGGGCCGGCCCATCGAATCGGGTTGCATGGCCGCGGGGAGCGCCATCACGATGCCGCCGAAGGCTCCCATCACGCCGCCGAGCATCAGCGCCTGCATCTTGTAGGCATAGGCGCTCTTGCCCAGGCTGCGCACGGCGTCCTCGTCTTCGCGGATGCCCTTGAGCACCCGGCCCCACGGGCTGCGCATCAGCAGCCAGGTGATGAGCAGGAAGAAGGCCACGAGCCCCCACGCGAAGAGCCTCGTCCACCAGTCGTCGACGCCGGTGTTCGCGTACTCGAGACCGAGGATGGTGGTCCGCCCCTCGGGAAGCGGCGACAGTTCGGTGAAGACCGGCCGATACTGCTGGCCGGGGATGCCGCTGGGGCCGCCCGTGACGTCCTGCAGCACCGCGAGCTTCACCGTCATGCGGATGATCTCCGCAGCCGAGATCGTGACGATCGCGAGATAGTCCCCGCGGAGTTTGAGCGTGGGGATGCCGAGGATCAGCGCGAACACGAGCGCCGCGGCGATCGCGATGCCGAGCGCGGGCCAGAAGCCGAGTCCGAAGAAGGAGACGGAGACGCCGAAGCCGTACGCGCCGATGAGCATGAAGCCCGCCTGGCCCATGTTCATGAGCCCGGTGAAGCCGAAGTGGACGTTGAGCCCGATCGCCGCGAGCACGAATGCCGCAGTCGTGGGGGAGAGCGCGGTCTGCAGGATGCTCTGCAGCAGGTCGATCCAGAAATTCATGATGCGCTCCTAGCCGATCCGCTCTTTACGTCCGAAGATGCCCTGCGGCCGCACCAGCAGGATGAGGATGAGTAGAAGCAGCGCGGTGGCGTACTTCAGGTCGCCCGGCAGCCAGATGTTCGTGAGCTCGACCATCATCCCGATGATCATCGAACCGACGAAGGCGCCGAACGCGGTGCCGAGTCCGCCGAGCGTCACCGCCGCGAAGAACATCAGGAGCATGGTGCCGCCGGTGAACCAGTTGAGGCCGTTGAAGACGAGTCCGAAGAAGACGCCCGCAAGACCCGCGAGGCCGCCGCTGACGATCCACACGATGTTGATCACGCGGTCGACGTCGATTCCCGACGCCCGCGCGAGGGCCGGATTGTCCGAGATCGCCCGGGTCGCCCGCCCGAAACGCGTGTACATGAGGCCGAGGCCGACGGCGATGATCGCGAGCAGCGAGACGCCCATGGCGATGTAGGACTGCACGGTGAGCGTCACCCCCGCGATGGTGATCGTCTCGGCGGTGCTGCGATCGATGCGCACCACGCCGGATCCGAAGAAGAACTGGAAGGCGTACTGCAGGGTGATGGAGAGGCCGATCGATACGATCATGAGCTGCATCAGGCTCAGGCGTCGTTTGCGCAGCGGTTTCCAGAGCACCTTGTCCTGAGCCCACCCGAAGCCCGCCGAGGCGAGCACCGCGAGCAGCCCCGCGAGCCAGAGGTTGCCGGTGAGACCGGCGAAGAGAGCGGCGAGCAGGCCGCCCATCGTCACCATCTCGCCCTGCGCGAAGTTGCTGAGGCCGGTGGTGCCGAAGACGAGGGAGAGGCCGAGCGAGGCGAGCGAGATGAGCAGGCCCATGCGGATGCCGGAGACGAACTGCTGCCAGAATCTCGACCACGAGAACGAGCTCGCGGACGACTGCGAGGACTCGGCCTGCTGCGCGTCGTCGTCTGCGGCGGGCGCCTGCACCGCATCGGGGTCGTCGGTGAGGGGGAACAGCGCGCTCGCCTGGTTGTTGAGCTGCACGTCGACGTCGCGAGCGGCCGCGCTCCGGAGGAACTCGCCCTCCGGGAGCGACGCCTCGTCGACGGCGACGGTGTAGGTGCCCGCCTCGGTCACGCTGAAGGCCCACTGGCCGTTGGCATCGGTCTCCGTCTGCTGCGACTCGGAGGCGCCGTCGAGCGAGACCGCGAGCCCCGCGGCGGGGTCGCCGCTGCTCAGCTTGATCACGCCCTGCACGCAGCCGGTCGAGGCGTCCGGAGTGCACTCGGCGGCGAAAGCCGGTGAGGCGAGCCCGCCGACCCCGAGTACCGACAGGAGCCCGGCGATCAGGAGGAGGAGCAGTCCCCTCGTGGCGGATCGTCTCCGTTGGGACTTCTGATTCACTGGACCTCCATTGGTCAATGAATTTGAGGACGGCGCGACCGTCCGTCCGGCAAAGGTGTCGCCCAAATATATACCGGCGCCCCCGCCCTCGCACGAACCGGGCCGCGGGCGTGGCGGCATCGTTGTCGATACGAGACATGAACTCCATCGCTGAGGCGTCGCACGTTGGAGGACATCGAGCACCGGTGCGTCTCGGTGTCCCGCGGGCGGTCCGCCCGCGCTCCGGCGCGCTCCTGCGCCGAGTAGGATCGAGGCATGGCTGAACGATCCTGGTCCTTCTCGAAAGCCTTCCGCGGCATCTTCAGCGGTCCCGAGCTCATCACCGAGGAGACGTGGGACGATCTGGAGACGGCCCTCATCACCGCCGACTTCGGCCCCGAGATCACCGAGTCGATCCTGGGACAGCTGCGCAGCGACGTCGAGCGGCATCGCGTGACCGAGGTGAAGCAGATGCGCGGCATGCTGCGCGACGCGATCGAGGAGCGCCTCGCCGCCTACGACCCGACGCTGCATCTCTCGGAGCGGCCCTCCGTGATCCTGGTGGTCGGCGTGAACGGCGTCGGCAAGACCACCACGATCGGCAAGTTCGCCAACTACCTCACGGCATTCGACAAGCGGATTCTCGTGGGGGCGGCGGACACCTTCCGCGCCGCCGCGGTCGAGCAGCTGGGCACCTGGGCGGAGCGGGCGGGCGTCGATATCGTCACACCCCAGCAGCAGGGCCAGGATCCCGCCTCCGTCGCATTCCAGACCGTCGAGCGCGCGAAGAACGACGCGTACGACATCGCGATCATCGACACCGCGGGTCGGCTGCAGACGAAGGGCGGGCTCATGGACGAGCTCGGGAAGGTGCGCCGCGTGATCGAGAAGCAGGCGCCCGTCGCCGAGGTGCTGCTGGTGCTCGACGCCACGACCGGGCAGAACGGGCTCGCGCAGGCCCAGGCGTTCATCGAGCACGCCGGGGTGACCGGCCTCGTGCTGACGAAGCTCGACGGCTCGGCGAAGGGCGGATTCGTGCTCTCGGTGCAGCAGAAGACCGGGCTCCCCATCAAGCTCGTGGGCCAGGGCGAGGGCATCGGCGATCTCACCGGCTTCACCCCGCACGTCTTCGCTCAGCAACTCGTCGGCTAGCGATCCCGTCGCGGCCCGCGGGTACTCAGCCGCCTCGCCTCCAGTACCTACTTCGTCGCAGGACTACTGCATTCTGTGCGGCTGCTGCTCGAATCCTGGGAACGTCTCCGTCCGTCCGTCGCAGCAGTGGAACGGTGTACGGAGCACGCGTGCGTCGTGCGCCCGTTGCTGCAACGTGACTGATAGAGGAAACTGAATGACTGCGAAGAAGAAGCTTGTCGCCGCCACCGCTGCAGGTGTCCTGGCCGTGATGTCGCTCGGGGCGTCTGCCGCGAGCGCGGCCGGTCCCGACATCGAGGTCTCGCCGGATCCGGCCTTCCCGGGCACCACCGTCCAGGTGAGCGGCGCGGACTGCGTCGACGGCGACGGGAACGAGGGTAGCGTCACCGTAGAGGTCGACGGCGAGGTCACCTCGGCCACGGTCGATCCCGACGGCAGCTGGCGGGCGTGGATCGCCGCACCCTGGGCCGTCGGCACGTACGACGTCTCGGCGAGCTGCGACGCCTACTACGGCGCGCCCATCGTCTACAACGCCTCGACGCTGACCGTGGAGGACTACGACACGGGCTACGAGTGGCTCGAGCTCGAGCTCTCCCACGCCTCGGTGCCGGCCGGAGCTGAACAGGGCGTGCGCGTCGAGGGCTTCGCCCCGGGGGCTGAGGTCATCGTGCGACTGGGGCTGCCGACCGATGACGATGACCTGGCGCCCGCCGCGGCCGCAGCTGTCGAGGGCACCTTCAACAGCGCCATCGGCAACTGGGAGTTCGGCACCTTCACCGCCGATGCGCACGGGGTGCTCGAGACCACGCTGCGGGTGCCGGCCGAGCTCGAGCCGCGCGAGTACGCGATCGGCGCCTTCGGCGCCGACGCCGGTGCGGTCGGCACCTTCACCGTGACCGCCGGCGACGCCTCCGACGGGGGCGGCACCGGCAAGATCACCGGCACCGGCAGCACGACCGGCACCACCACCGGCAACGGCGGCAAGCTCGCCACGACCGGTGGCGAGGGCATGCTCAACTTCGCGCTGCTCGCCGGCGCCGCCGTGGCCCTCACGGCCGGTGTCACGCTCGTCGTGGCTCGCCGTCGCGGCACGGCAGCCGAGTAGCCCGCTGAGCGACTCGGCGAGCGGTATCGCAGCCGCGCACGCCGGCGGCCGAGAGGGTTCCACACACTCCCGGCCGCCGGCGTCTCGGCGTGCCCGGAGATGGGGGCTGAGGATCGGGGTCGGGGCGCTCGTGCTGACCCTGCTCTCGGGGCTCGGTGCGTGGGCGGTGCTCGCGCGGGTCGACTGGATCGAGCTCGCGCCGCGCGATCTCGATCCCGATACCGTCTATCTCTTCGTCGGCGCCGATGCGGGAATCGCGCGAGACCCGTCCGACGTCCAGTACACGGAGGATGCGGACGCTCCTGCACGAGCGGACGTGCTGCTGCTCGTGCGCCTCGGCGCCTCGGGCGAGGCGAGCGCGGTGTCGGTTCCGCGGGATGTCGTCGCGACCGGGATCGGTCGGCCCATCCGGCTCGCGCTGACGCTGCTCGACGGCCCGCAGCTGCTCGTCGACGGCGTGTGCGGAGGGCTCGGCGTCGAGGTCGACCGCGTCGTCGTCATCGACGGGCGCGGCTTCGCCGAGCTCGTCGACGCGGTCGGCGGGATCGAGGTCGACGTATCCGCACCCCTCCGCGATCCCGCGGCCGAGCTGCGCCTGGACGAGGCGGGACTCCAGCGCCTCGATGGCGCCACCGCCCTGGCGCTCGTCCGGTCCCGCCACGCCGAGACCCTCGTCGACGGGACTTGGGTGGCGCAGGACGAGGCGGGCGGCGCGGTGGACCGGGCCGCGTGGGCCGGGCTGGTCCTGGATCGCGTTCGCGCGGCCATCGGCGACGCCGCCCCGTGGACGCTCGCGCGTGCCGCCTGGGCCGCGAGCAGCGGCGTCACGATCGGCGGCGGCCTGCACCCCGTGGAGCTGCTGCGACTCGCGAGCGCGGACGTGGCTCCGAGCGTGCTCCCCACGCGCACGATCGGGGGCGGCCTGCCCCGTGTGCCCGGCGACGAGGGCGAAGCCGTGCTGCGCGAGGCTGGATTCGACACCGGGTGCCGGGTCGGCGCCGCCGGGGCGACAGGGCGCGCGCATCCTTCGCACGCTCCGACCGGGTAGAATCTGGCTATCATGGCTACTTTCGGAAACCTCTCGCAGCGGCTCACCGACACCTTCAAGAACCTGCGCGCGAAGGGCAAGCTCTCGGCCTCCGACGTCGACAGCACGGTGCGTGAGATCCGCCGCGCTCTGCTCGAGGCCGACGTTGCCCTCGACGTCGTGAAGGCCTTCACCGCCACGGTGCGCGAGCGCGCCCTGGGCGATGAGGTGAATCAGGCGCTCAACCCGGCGCAGCAGGTCGTGCAGATCGTCAACGAGGAGCTCGTCGGCATTCTGGGCGGCGAGCAGCGCAGGCTGCAGTTCGCGAAGAATCCGCCGACCGTCATCATGCTCGCCGGGCTGCAGGGCGCCGGCAAGACGACGCTCGCGGGCAAGCTCGCGAAGTGGCTGAAGGATCAGGGCCACACGCCTCTGCTCGTGGCCTGCGACCTGCAGCGCCCCAACGCCGTCACCCAGTTGGGCGTCGTCGCCGAGCAGGCGGGGGTCTCCGTTTTTGCGCCCGAGCCCGGGAACGGGGTCGGCGACCCGGTGCGGGTGGCCACGGACGGCGTGGCCGAAGCGCGTCGTGCGCACTACGACTTCGTGATCATCGACACCGCCGGCCGCCTCGGTGTCGATGCCGAGCTCATGCAGCAGGCCTCCGACATCCGCAGGGCCACAGACCCCGACGAGGTGCTCTTCGTCATCGATGCCATGATCGGGCAGGACGCCGTGGCGACGGCGCAGGCCTTCCAGGAGGGCGTCGACTTCACCGGCGTCGTGCTCACCAAGCTCGACGGCGATGCGCGGGGCGGTGCGGCGCTCTCGATTCGGAGCCTCACGGGGCGCCCGATCCTCTTCGCGTCGACCGGGGAGGGGCTCGGGGACTTCGAGCCGTTCCACCCGGATCGCATGGCGAGCCGCATTCTCGACCTCGGCGACATTCTCACGCTCATCGAACAGGCGCAGCAGACCTTCGACGAGGAGGAGGCCCGCAAGGTCGCGGAGAAGATCGCCTCGGACGCCTTCACGCTCGACGACTTCCTCGGCCAGATGCAGCAGCTGCGCAAGGCGGGGTCCATCAAGAAGATGATGGGGATGCTGCCCGGAATGGGCAAGATGAAGGAGCAGCTCGACGGCTTCGACGAGCGCGAGATCGTGCGCACCGAGGCCATCATCCAGTCGATGACCCGCGAGGAGCGCGCGAATCCGAAGATCCTCAACGGCTCCCGGCGCCTGCGCATCGCGAAGGGGTCCGGCATGACGGTGACCGACGTGAACCAGCTGGTGCAGCGCTTCGAGCAGGCCGCGAAGATGATGAAGACCGTGGCGCGCGGCGGCGTGCCGCAGATCCCGGGCATGGGCGCCGTGCCGGGCATGGGCGGTCACGGGGGCAAGAAGAAGCCGCAGGGCAAGGGCAAGGGCGCGAAGCGCTCGGGTAATCCCGCGAAGCGGGCGCAGGAAGCGGCGGGCATCGCGGCGAAGCCCGCTCAGGCCGGCGGTTCGGGCTTCGGGCTCGGAGCCGGTGCCGGCGCGCAGCCCAGCGAGGAGGACCTCGCCAAACTGCAGCAGATGCTCGGCAAGGGGCTGCGATAGCGAGGGTAAAATCCCTGATCCTGACAAAAATTGATTTTCTACTCTCAGTGTGGCAGTATTGACGGGTTCGCGCAGCTGCGCGCCCAGGCTTTCGCTCGGCTGATTCCCGCCGGGCGGCGTCGTTCCACTCGATTCTCGAATCGACCAACTCAAGGAGTCATCGCATGGCTGTCAAGATCCGTCTGAAGCGCCTCGGCAAGATCCGCGCGCCCTACTACCGCATCGTCGTCGCCGATTCGCGCACCAAGCGCGACGGCCGCGTGATCGAGGAGATCGGCAAGTACCACCCGACCGAGAACCCCTCGTTCATCGAGGTCGACTCGGATCGCGCGCAGTACTGGCTCGGTGTCGGCGCGCAGCCGACCGAGCAGGTGGCCGCGATCCTCAAGCTCACCGGCGACTGGGGCAAGTTCTCGGGCGAGGGCAGCACCGAGTCGCAGGTGCAGCCGGTCGAGCCCAAGGCGGTCTTCGAGGCCGACGCCTCCAAGAAGACCGTGCTGCGCCCGAAGGCCGACAAGCCCGCTGCGGCTCCGGCTGCCGAGGCTCCGGCCGAAGAGGCCGCTGCCGAGACCAGCGAGGACTAATCCTCTTGGCTGAGCAGGCGCTGGCCGAGGCGCTCGACCATCTCGTCCGCGGCATCGTGGACCACCCGGACCACGTGCGCGTCGACGCGCGCGAGACCGGTCGCGGCGAGGTGCTCGAGGTGCGGGTGCACCCGAGCGATCTCGGTCGCGTGATCGGGCGCGGCGGTCGCACCGCCTCGTCGCTGCGCACCCTCGCCTCGGCGCTCGCCGAGAACGGTCGCGTGCGCGTCGACGTGGTCGACACCGACGCGACCAGCACCGACCCGACCAGCACCGACGCACCCGTGGGCGCCGCCTGATGGCCGACGCGCGCGAGCGTGCACGAGCTCCCCGTCCCGCTAGCGGGGCGGGGAGCTTGCGCGTGGGGCGCCTGACCAAGCCGCACGGCTTGAAGGGCGGGATCAAGCTCGAGCTCTTCACCGACAATCCCGAGCTGAGATTCGTGCCCGGTGCGATCTTCCACCTGCAGGTGCCCGAGGACTCGCCCTGGTTCGGTCGCACCATCACCATGCGCGAGCTGCGCTGGTTCAACGACGCTCCGGTGGGCTTCTTCGAGGAGCTTCCCGACCGCACGGCGGCCGAGGGGATCGTGCGCGCGATCCTCTGGATCGACGAGCAGGCCGTCGCCGCGGGCGAGGAGGAGAACGCCTGGTACGACCATCAGCTCGTCGGGATGTCGGTGGTGCGCGACGACGCCGTGCTGGGCACGGTGGCCGAGGTGCAGCACTTCCCGGCGCAGGACCTCCTCGCCGTGACGACCGATCGCGGCACCGTGCTCGTGCCCTTTGTCGAGGCCATCGTGCCGAGCGTCGACGTCGAGGCCGGCGTCGTGCGGGTGACGCCGCCCACGGGGCTCTTCGACGACGCCGACGGCGCGGACGGCCCCGGAGAGGTCGCGGAATCGGCCGGCGCCGGGGAGACCGAGGACACGGGGGAGGCCGGGGGCCGATGAGGATCGACATCGTCTCGATCTTCCCCGGCTATTTCGAGTCGCTCGGACTCTCGCTGCTCGGCAGGGCATCGCAGAAGGGTCTCATCGACGTGCGGGTGCACGATCTGCGGGATGCCGCGCATGATCGGCACCGCACGGTCGACGACACGCCTGCCGGCGGCGGCGCCGGAATGGTCATGAAGCCCGAGCCGTGGGGCGAGATGCTCGACGGGATCCTCGCATCGGACGACGCGGACCCGGATCCCGTGATCATCTTTCCCTCGCCCGCCGGTGAGGTCTTCGACCAGCGCATGGCCCGCGAGCTCGCGGAGGAGCGGCACCTGGTCTTCGGCTGCGGCCGCTACGAGGGGATCGATCACCGGGTCTTCGACGAGTACTCCGCGCGCGGGCGCGTGCGTCTCGTGAGTATCGGAGACTACGTGCTCAACGGAGGAGAGGTCGCGACGATCGCCATGATCGAGGCGATCGGGCGCCTGGTGCCCGGAGTGGTGGGCAACCCGGCAAGCCTCGTCGAGGAATCGCACGAGGAAGACGGGCTGCTGGAGTACCCCAGCTACACGAAGCCCGCGCAGTGGCGCGGGCATGCGGTGCCTCCGGTACTGCTGAGCGGCAATCACGCGGCGGTCGACGCGTGGCGACGCGAGCAGCGCATCGAGCGCACGCGCGAGGTGCGTCCCGAGCTGCTGCCGCCTGAGCTGCGCGGAGCCTCGCGGGGACGGCACGCCGCGGACGAGTCTCGCCGCTAGGCTTGACGCATGCGTGATTTCCTCTCGGCCGCCATCGGCAAGTCGGTGCGGCAGGTCGCGCGGCTGCGCGGCGGCGGCTCCGCGCTCCCCGGGCTCGTCGTGGAACGTCTGGATCCGGGTTTCCTCTCCCGCGTGCTCGGCCGCCTGCCCTACGGCGTGGTCGCGGTGAGCGGCACCAACGGGAAGACGACCACCACGAAGATGATCGTGGAGATGCTCGAGGCCCAGGGCCTCAGGGTCTTCACCAATCGCACCGGCTCGAACTTCTCGCGCGGCGTGGTGGCGGCCGCGATTCAGGAGTGCTCGCTGGGCGGCAGACTCGACGCCGACATCGCCGTGCTCGAACTCGATGAGGCGCACGCGATGTACTTCATCGACCGTGTGCCGCCGCGCATCACGCTGCTGCTCAACGTGCTGCGCGATCAGCTCGACCGGTTCGGGGAGATCGACACGACGGCGAAGCTGCTGCAGCGCATCGCGGACGCGACGACCGAGGGCCTCGTGGTGAACCGCGAGGACCGCCTCGTGGCCGCGATCGGCGAGCGCACGCGCGAGCGGTCCGGCGCACCCGAGGTGCGCGCATTCGGGCTCTCCGACGCGCTGCTGTCCACGTTTCCCAGCGACGACGACTTCCACGCGGCCCCCGGGCTCGCGGCCCCTGCTCCGGCGATCGAGCGCGAGGAGGCCGACGTCACACTGGTGGAGCTCGGGGACCACGAGGCGGTGTTCCGCATCGACGGTGTCGAGCACCGCACCTCCCTCAAGCTCGAGGGGCTCTACAACACGTTCAACGCGGCGTCGGCGCTCGTCACGGTGCGCATGATCCTCGAGGCGGGCCCGCTCGCGGGACTCGTCGCGGGATCCCGGCCGCACCCGGACACCGGGGAGATCCTGGCCGCGCTCGCCGAGGTGCGACCGGCGTTCGGCCGCGGCGAGCGGCTCATGCTCGACGGTCGGCCGCTCGAGCTGGTGCTCGTGAAGAATCCGGCCGGCTTCCGGCTCGGACTCGCATCATTCGATCCGAGCGGCGTGGCCGCGATGATCGCGATCAACGATCAGTACGCCGACGGTCGCGACATGTCGTGGCTCTGGGACGTCGACTTCACCTCCCTCTCCGAGTCCGGCGTCGATACGGTCAGCGGAACTCGCGCGTGGGACATGACCCTGCGACTCGAGCACGACGATGTGCCCGTGGGGCACGTCGAGGAGGAGCTGGCCCACGCGCTCCGGGAGTTCCGCGAGCGTACCCGGGGGAGCGCGCGCCGCATCTACTGCACCTACACCGCCATGCTCGAGCTGCGGAAGGCGCTCTCGGAACTGACCGAGGTGGAGGACATCTGGTGAGCGAGCAACGGGAACTGACGATCGTGTCGCTGTACCCGCGCGACATGAACATCTACGGGGATCGCGGCAATGTGCTCTCCCTCGTGCGGAGAGCGCGCGCGCACGGGTACGCGCCGAGCGTGGTCGAGGTCGACCCGGGCGATCCGCTGCCCGAGCACGTGGACATCGTGATCGGCGGCGGCGGCCAGGACTCGGGCCAGGGGCGTGTGGCGAAGGACCTCGCGGCGCGCGCGGACGAGATCCGGGGGCTCGCCGCGGACGGCACGCCCATGCTCGTGATCTGCGGGCTCTACCAGCTATTCGGCCACCGCTTCGTGACGCACTCGGGCGAGGAACTGGTGGGGATCGGCGTACTGGACGTCGAGACCCGCGGCGGCAGCGAGCGCATGATCGGCAACATCGTGCTCGAGTCGGAGGAGTTCGGCGAGATCATCGGGTATGAGAATCACAGCGGCAATACCGAACTGGGCGCGGGGTCGCGCCCGCTCGGACGGGTGGTGCAGGGTGCCGGGAACAACCCGTCCGACGGCGTCGAGGGCGCCCGGACGGGGAATGTGATCGGCAGCTATCTGCACGGGTCTCTCCTCCCCAAGAATCCGGCGCTCAGCGACTTCCTGATCGGCGAGGCCGCGCAGCGCCGCTACGGGGGGTTCGCGCCGATCGCGGGGACCGACGAGACCGTGCGGCGCGCGCGCGCGAGCGCGAAGCGGCGGCCCCGCTGACGTCTCGCATCCGGCCCGGAAAACCAGGCGGCTGAGAAATCTTGCCGCGAGTGGGAATATGCATGCGCATATATCAGTTGTGCTCTATCGGACCCAGTCGGAAGAACGAAAGGCACCACAATGAGCACTACCGTAGAGCAGATCCCCGGATACCGCGTCGGCACCTGGACGGTCGATCCCACGCACTCCGAGGTCGCCTTCTCCGTGCGGCACCTCGCCATCAGCAAGGTCAAGGGAAAGTTCGAGCAGTTCGACGCCACGTTCGTGACGGCTGAGAACCCGCTCGATTCGCGCGTCGAGGCGACGGCAGAGGTCGCGTCGATCAACACGAACCAGGCGGACCGCGACGGGCACCTGCGCACGGGCGACTTCTTCGCGGCGGAGGAGCACCCGCAGATCTCCTTCACGTCCACGGGAGTGCGCCAGGACGGCGGCGACTTCACGGTGGACGGCGAGCTCACGATGCGCGGCGTGACCCGACCGGTGTCATTCGACTTCGAGTTCGGCGGCTTCGGCGAGGATCCGTACGGCAACTACAAGGTCGGCTTCACCGCCACCGCCGTCGTGAAGCGCGAGGACTTCGGGCTGACCTGGAACGCCCCGCTCGAGAAGGGCGGCCTGCTGCTCGGCTCGGACGTGACCATCACGCTCGACATCCAGGCGGCGCTCCAGCAGTAGCGCTCGGAGAGAACGGGCCGGTCTCCACGTGGAGCCCGGCCCGTTCGGCGTCTTCGGCTACTCGCCGGCGACGGCATCGCCGACGCCGAGCCCCTGCGCCCACGGGACGTTGTGCTGGATCGCGGCGGTCGGCACCCCGGTGAGCCCAGCGCCCACATAGACGGGGTTGTACGGCTGGAACACCGGGATCCACGTGGGGTCGTCGTAGGCGATGCGCTGCGCCTGGATCAGGAGCTCGGCGCGCTCGTCCTCATCGGCGGTCTGGCGCGCGGTGGCTACCAGCTCGTCGAACTCCTCGTTCTTCCACTGCGCATAGTTGTAGAAGTTGTCGCTCTGCAGGAAGACGTAGAGCGAGATCGGGTCGGGGTAGTAGGTCTGCCAGGTCGTGAAGATCATGTCGATCCCCTTGCGCGCCTCCGCGTCGCCGTACAGCGAATTGTAGGTGTCCTCGGGCAGGGTCTTGATGTCCACCTCGAGTCCGATCTCCTTGCCCGCGCGCTGGATCTCGGCGGCGACGATCGGCATCTCGGGCTGCGAGCTCGTCGTGGCCAGCACGATCGGGGGCTGCGGGCCGGCCTCGGCCACGAGCCGCTTGGCCTCCTCGACCGAGCGGGGCAGCGCCGCGATCTCGTCCGACGCCTCCTGGAACCGCTCCTTCGCGTAGCCCCAGGTGCCCGATGAGGCGACCGTGTACAGCGGATCGGCGGCGCCGCTCATGGCCGCCTTGATGATCCCCTCGCGGTCGATCGCCATCGACAGCGCCTGTCGCACGCGCTGGTCCTTGAGACCGCCCTCGAGGCTGGACACCCAGGCGATGAACGCGCCGGAGGTCTCGCCAAAGAAGAGCCCGCCCTGGTCGGTCCGGGAGAGCTTCGCGAAGCCCGACGGCGGCACGTTCCACGAGCCCTGGATCTCGCCGCTCAGCATTCCGTTGACCCGCGCCGCGGAGTCGCGCACGAAGGTGAAGCGCACCTCGTCGGTCTGCGCGAGGTGCTCGCCGTCCCAGTAGTCGTCGAAGCGCTCGATCGTGATGTGCTCGCCGGCCTTCCACTCGCCGATCCGGTACGGCCCCGTGCAGTCGACGTGCGCGTTCGGCGTGCCGACCTGCTCGCCCTGGGCCTCGGTGACGGCCTTGCTGAAGACGCGGCCGGTGCTCGTCGCCATCTCCTGGTGGAAGGTGACGTCCGGCTGCTTGAGCGTGACCGTCACCTCGAGCGGTCCGGTCGCCTCGATCGACTCCACCGGGTCGTAGGCTCCAGCCACCATCGAACCGAGGTCGTAGTCTGCCGCGCGCTGCATGCTGTAGACCACGTCCTCCGCGGTCATGGTGCCGCCGTTGTGGAACGTCACCCCGTCTCGCAGGTGGTACACCCACACGGTCGGCTCCGGGTTCTCCCACGACTCGGCGAGGTTCGGGACGATGGTCATGTCGGGCGTGAGCTTCAGCAGGCTCTCGCAGACGTTGGTGACCACCTGCTGGATGGGGAAGTCGCTGATCTTGATGGGGTCGAGCGAGCTGGGCTCGTTGTAGAGCGCCCAGGACACGCGTTCGGCCTGGCCGGTGGCTGCGGGCAGGGAGGTGGTGATCTCCGGGGTGCTGTCCGCGGAGGCGCCGCCGGCGCCGGACGCGCCGCCGCCGGAGGAGCAGGCGCTGAGCAGCAGCGCGGCGCCGAGGGCCGCGGCGGCGGCGCGCGCCGGGCGGCGCCGGGCGCGGTCGGGGGAGAGAGGGGACATCCGTGACTCCTTCGTTCGGGGATGCTGTGGGAAACGGGTCTAGGCGGATCGGGCGATGAACTCGCGCCGTGCATCGGCGACGTCGCGCGGGCTCCAGTCGAGCGAGGGCACGCTCGCGAGCAGGAGGCGGGTGTAGGGATGCTCCGGAGCCGCCAGCACCTCGGCGGTGCGGCCCGCCTCGACGGTGCGTCCGCGGAACATCACCAGCACATCGTCCGTGATCCAGCGCACGACCTCGAGGTCGTGGCTCACGAACATGAGGGCGACGCCCGTCTCCTGCCGGATGCGGTCGAGCAGACGGAGGATCTGGGCCTGGATCGACACGTCGAGCGCCGCGACGGCCTCGTCGAGGATGAGCAGGCGGGGTTCGGCCGCGAGCGCTCGGGCGATGGCGACGCGCTGCCGCTGCCCGCCCGAGAGGTCGCGGGGCATGCGCGCGGCGGTGGCCGAGTCGAGCCCGACCTGGTCGAGGAGCTGCTCGACGCGCGCCGCGCGCGCCGCGCCGCGGCGCCCGGTGTGCAGCGCGACGATCTCGGCCAGGGCCTCCCGGGCGCTCTGCCGGGGATCGAGGCTCTGGTACGGATCCTGGAACACCATCTGCATCACGCGCGCCCGCTCCATGCGGGCGCGATGCCCCCGGCCCGGCTGCACCGGGTGGCCCTCGACGAGCACCTCGCCGCTGTCGGCGCGCTCGAGACCGGCGACGATGCGGGAGACCGTGGTCTTCCCGGATCCCGATTCGCCGACGATGCCCAGTGAGCCGCCGGGCTCGATGGCGAAGGAAACGTCCTCCGCCGCGACGACGGTTCCGTGGGAGAAGCGCTTGCAGAGATCGCGCACCTCGAGCAGCGGGGGTGCGGGGTCGTGCTGCGGGGTCATGCCAGCGCCTCCTCTGCGACGGGGTCCTGCTTCGAGAGCCGTGCGGGCATCGCGGCCAGCAGCGCCTGCGTGTACCGGTGGCGGGGTGCGTTCCAGAGCGTGCGCGCCTCGGCCTCCTCGACGATCTCGCCGTACCGCATCACCGCGATGCGGTCGCAGGAGCCCGCGGCGAGGTCGAGGTCGTGGGTGACGAGCACGATCGCGAGACCCCGGCTGCGGCGCAGCTCCTGCAGGATCGCGATGATCTCGGCCTGGGTGGTCACGTCGAGCGCGGTCGTCGGCTCGTCGGCGAGCAGCAGCTCCGGCTCGCTGGCGAGGGCGGACGCGATCATCACGCGCTGCAGCATGCCGCCCGAGAGCTCGTGCGGGTGCTTGCGCAACTGGGCCTCGGGGGAGAAGAGACCCACCTCGTCGAGCAGGCGCGCCGCCGTCTTCCACGCATCCCGGCGGCCCAGCCCCCGGTTGACGCGCAGCCCCTCGCACATGAACGCCCCGATGGTCTGGTACGGATTGATGTGGGCTCGGGGGTCCTGGAAGATCATCGCGGCCCGTCGCCGCCGCACCTCGGCCACCTGGGACCGGGTCGCCGCAACGAGATCGATCTCGTTGAGGCGCACGGACCCGCTGAGCCGCGCCCCGCGGGGCGTGAGGCCCACGACGGTGCGGAGCGTCATGGACTTGCCGGAGCCGGATTCGCCGACCAGGCCGATGAATTCGCCGGCGTCGCAGCTGAGCGAGACCTCGTCGAGGATCCGCCGCTCCTCTCCGCGCCGCTCCACGGCGAGGGAGAGGCGATCGATCCGGAGCAGCGGCTGCTGCGTCTGGGTGGTCATCACTGCTTCTCCCTTCGGGTGATGCGCTCGGCGAGACCCTCGCCGAGCAGGCTGAAGCTGACGACCGCGAGCACGATCATCGCGCCGGGCGCCAGCGAGGGCAGCGCCACGCCCTGGATGAGTGCGTTCTGGCCCTCCGAGGCCATCGCTCCCCAGTCGGCCTGGGGTGGCTGCACGCCGAAGCCGAGGAAGGAGAGGCCGGCGAGGTCGATCATCGCGTATCCGAAGCAGAGCGTGGCCTGCGCGATGACGAACGGCGTGATGTTGGGCAGGAGGTGGCGCAGGATGATCTGCCACGACGGCATTCCCTGCGTCTCGAGCGCCTGGATGTAGAGGCTGCCGCGCTCGGCGATGGCGACGCTGCGGGTGACCCTGGCCATGTACGGGATGTAGGCGATGGCCAGGGCGATCACGATGGAGTTGAGTCCGGGGCCGAAGATGGCGACCGCGAGGATCGCGAGCAGCACGCCCGGGAACGCGAACAGGATCTCTACGATGCGCGAGAGGACCGAGTCGACCGCCCCGCCCCGCCAGGCCGACACGACGCCGATGAGCACACCGACGAGCGTGGAGCCGAGCACCACGCCCAGCGGGCCGAGGAGGGAGATCCGGGCGGCGTAGATCGTGCGGGACAGCACGTCGCGGCCGGCCTCGTCCGTGCCGAGCCAGTGCTCGGCGGAGGGGCCCTGCAGTGCGTCGAGCAGCGACACCTCGTAGGGATCCCGCGGCGCCACGATCGGAGCGAAGACCGCGAGCAGCACGAGGATCGCGAGGATGGCGCAGGCCGTGATCGTCATTCCGTGGCCGCGTGCGCGGAAGCTCAGCCAGGTGCGCCGGGTGAGCAGGCTCGTGGTGCGGGTGTGCGTGGTCGGGAGGGTCATCGGGCACCTGCTTTCTGCCGGGCGCGCGGCTCGAGGACGGGATACAGCAGGTCGACCACGAGGTTCGAGAGCACGAACACCGTGACGATGACGAGCACGATCGCCTGGACCACCGGGAAGTCCTTCACGTTGACGGCCTGCACGAGCAGCGAGCCGATGCCGTTGAGGCCGAAGACGGTCTCCACGATGGTCGTGGTGACCAGCAGCCCCGAGATGACGAGACCCGCGAGCGTGACCACGGGCACGATGCCGCCGCGGAACGCGTGCGCCCAGATGACCCGCTGCGAGCCGAAACCGCGCACCCGGGCGGTCTCGACATACTCCTTGTCGAGCGTCGCGATCATCGAGGTGCGCGTCGTGCGGAACACGAGTGCGCAGGAGGACAGGGCGAGGGCGATCGCGGGCAGCGTCAGGTGCCAGATCCGGTCGCCCGGGTCGTCGCCGCCCGGGCCGAATGCCGGGAAGATGCCGAGGGTCACCGCGAAGAGCGAGGTCAGCGCCATCGCGACGACGAACGCCGGCGTCGCCATGCCGAGCGTACTCAGGATGATAGCGACCGAGTCGACCGGCCCGCGCTTGACCGCCGCGAGCACGCCGAGCAGCACGCCGGTGCCGAGGATCAGCACGGCCGCGTAGACGACGAGCGAGAGGGTGGTAGGCAACCGGGAGGCGAGCAGGTCGCTCACTGGCTGGTGGAACTGGAGGCTCTGCCCGAAGTCGCCCTGGAAGACGCCGCCGACCCAGCGCAGGTACTGCACGAGGAACGGGTCGTCGAGGTGGTACTGCTCCCTGAGGGCGGCGAGCGTCTCGGCGGTGACGTTGTTGCCCCTGGCCAGGAACGTCTCGGGTGAGCCGGGCGCGAGGTACATGCCGGCGAAGACGGTGAACGAGGTGACGAAGAGCACGAGGAGCAGCGACCCCACCCGTTTGAGCACGGTGAGCAGGACGGCGTTCATTGGAGGTCTCCCTTCTGCGGGCGATCGGCGGGCACGGCTACTCCGCGGCCCCGAGCTGAGCGGCCCAGGGGCTCAGCAGCTGCACGTAGGCGGTCGGCGAGCCGGTGATCCGCTCGTTGAGGAAGGAGGTGTTGTACGGGGCGTAGATCGGGATCCAGAGCGACTCTTCGACGATCATGCGCTGCGCCTCGATGATGGCCTCGGCGCGTGCGGGCAGGTCGTCGGTCGCGGCCGCGGTCGCCACGAGGCCGTCGTAGGTCTCGTCGGAGTAGCCGCTGAAGTTGTAGATGTTGCCGGTGGTGAAGTACTGGTAGATCTGGGTCGGGTCGGCGAAGTCGGTGCCCCAGGCGGTGAGATAGAGGTCGATGCCCTTGCGCGCCTCGGGATCCGTGTACACCGCGTAGTACTGGTCGGCAGGGATGTTGCGAATCTCGGCCTCGAGGCCGATCTTCTGCAGGGCGGACTGGATCTCCGCCGCGATGGTGGGGGTCTGCGCCTCGGCGGTGGTGGAGGCGATCACGATCGGGGTGTTCGGCGCCTCGGTCTGGTCGAGGAGCTCCTGAGCGGCGGCGAGATCGGTCCGGCCGACCTCGATCTCGTCCCAGGCGGCCTGGAACTGCTCGCGCTCGTAGCCCCAGGTGCCCGGCACGGCCGGGGCCCGCTGCTCGTCGGCCGCGCCGCCGACGACCGAGGAGATGATGGCCTCGCGATCGATGGCGCGGGAGACGGCCTGCCGTACCGTGCGGTCGGCGAGCGGGCCGGTGGGGTCCATGACGATCGCGTTGTACCCTTGGCGGCTCGCGCCGTAGAAGACGGTGCCGACTCCGCTCGAGCTCAGCCGCTTCACCGCGGACGGCGCGAGATCCCAGGTGCCGTCGATGGACCCTGCGAGCAGGCCGTTGACGATCGCGGAGGGATCGCGCACGAACTGGAACTCGAAGGTCTCGGACTTCGCCCGGTAGCGCTCGTCGTAGTAGTCCTCGTCTCGCTCGAGCGTGATCGACTGGCCCGGATCCCACTGCTGCAGGGAGAACGGGCCGATGCAGTTGACGCCGCCCTTCGGAGTGCCGTACGCATCCCCCAGCTCCTCGACGGTGGCGGCGCGTTCGATGACGCCCACGGGGCTCGCGAGGAAGGACTCGAAGAGCGCGTCGGGGGTCGAGAAGGTGATGGTGACCTCGAGCGGGCCCGTCGCCTCGATGCGCTCGACGTTGTCGAAGGGCCAGGTCCAGAAGGATCCCGAGTCGGGATCGCTGATGCGGTTCAGGCTGAAGACCACGTCCTCGGCGGTGAGCGGCGAGCCGTCGTGGAAGACGGCGTCGGAGCGCAGCGTGAAGACGCGCGTCGTGGGGGTCGGGCTCGCGACCGACTCCGCGAGCGCCGGCTCGAGCGTCATGTCGGGCGTCATGCGGAAGAGGCCCTCGCAGAGATTCGAGGTGACCATGCTCGTCGAGTTGTCGGCGTTGACGATCCAGTCGAGGCTCGCCGGCTCGGTGGGGATCGCCCAGGTGATCTTCTCGACGTCGCCGACCGGGGCCGGGGTCGACGTCACGATCTCGGGGCCGCTGCTCGCGGCCCGGGGTGCGGCGGTCGAGCCGCCGCACGCGGTCAGGGCGAGTACCGCACCCGCCGCGGCGAGGCCGAGGGCGGTGCGGCGCAGAGCCGGAGTCGGGGACATGTGGGGGCTCCTCACATCGTTGTGGGTCCGGAATCGGATGGGAACGGCTCGGGCGGAGAATCTGGTATGCCAGAGCCGATGTTGAGTAAGTAAACCGACCTCGACGGGTCTTGTCAAGGAATATGAAACGTTCTTTTTTGAAATGTAACGTTCTATTTTTGGAAGGAATGCGCTAGCGTACCTCCACAGGCACCGGCGCGGACGAGCGCCGGGAGAACCGATACGACGGAGTGTGAGGAGCTCGGATGACGACTGAGGAGCAGCCCTGGGCGCTCGTGACCGGGAACGGGGCGTTCGGCGAGAGCGCGGAACGGACGGGCTGGCGTTATGACGTCAACCCGTCCAGCGAGATCGCGCGACGCCTCGACGGCGAGGTGATCGCCGGGCACCGCGTCCGGGGAGTGGCGCTCGAGTGGGGGCGGCACCCCGCCGAGGCCATCGACCCGATCCTCGCGGAGTGCGCGGCCGCGCCGCCCGCGATCGCGGTGGCCCTCGGCGTCTTCTCGGGACGGGCGGCCGTCTCGGTAGAGCGGATCGCGATCAACGTGCGCGACTTCCAGTTCGCCGAGGACGGGTTCCGGCCGGCGGGCGCACCGGTGTTCGACGAGGGCCCCGCCGCCTACCTCGCCACGCTGCCGATCAAGGCGATCACGCAGGCGCTCCGGAGCGCGGGGATCCCGGCGCGCGTCTCGAATTCCGCCTCCACCCACGGCTGCAACTCGGTCATGTACACGCTCCTGCACCGCGCGGCCGAAAGGGGGATCCCGATGCGCGCCGGTTTCGTGCACCTGCCTGACCCGCCCGAGCACGTCGCGGCTCTCGGCAGCGACGGGCCCAGCATGGCGATGGCGCTGCAGATCGAGGCGGTGCGCGAGGCGATCGCGGCGGCCGCGGCGCACCCCGAGCGGGATCTGGAGATCCCCGCGAACGAGTGGGAGTGGTGAGCATGGACGAGTCTCTGCGGATCATCCGGGCCGCCCTGCACGGACGCGAGGGGGAGTGGGATCTCGACCTGCACGACGGGCTCGTGGCGCAGATCTCGCGCCATCGCCCCGGTGCCGACGTCGGCGGCGCCGATCCCGGCACCGCCGTCCTCGACGCCGGCGGCGGCCTGGTCTCCCGCGCCTTCGCCGAGCCGCACGTGCACCCCGACAAGTCGTACAGTCTGAGCGACCCGCCGGAGGGGATCGACCCGGAGGTGCTCGACGCCGCCGACCCGTTCCGTCGCGCGGCCGCGCTCAAGGCCGGCTTTACGCCCGGGAACGTCGCCCAGCGGGCGGCGCGCGCGCTCAGGCTCGCCGTGTCGAACGGCGTGACGCGGATGCGGGCCACGGCGGACGTCGACACCGTCGCGGGGCTGCGGGGCTTCGAGGGCCTGCTGCGCGCTCGGGAGGAGACCGCGGAACTGCTCGACACGGAGATCGTGGCCTTCCCGCAGGAGGGCCTGATCCGGGATCCCGGGGCCGAGGACCTGCTCCGCGTCGCCCTGGGCCGCGGGGCCGACGCCGTCGGAGGCTGGCCGAACGTCGAGGCCGATCACGCCGCCGAACGCGCGCACGTCACCGCCGTCTTCGATCTCGCGGAGGAGTTCGACGTCGACGTCGACATCCACGCCGACTGCTTCCTCGACCCCGCGGAGCGCATCCTCGAGTTCATCGCCGACGAGACGATCCGGCGCGGCTACCGGGGGCGGGTGCTCGCGAGTCACTGCGCCGCGCTGGAGCTGCTGGGCGACGACGAGGCCCGACGCGTGATCGCGCGGGTCGCCGAGGCCGGGATCACGGTGGCGGCCATCCCGCTCAACCTCGCCGACGGAGGACCTCGGGGGCTCTCGCGCCCCCAGGAGCTGCGCGCCGCGGGCGCGCGTGTGGTCGCGGGCACCGACAACATGAACGACGGCTGGTACCCGCTGGGCACGCTGAACCCCCTCGACCGCGCGGCCATGATGTTCTGGGGCGCCTCCTACGACGACGAGGCCGACATCGACACGGTCTGGGAGATGGTCTCGGGTGCAGCCTGGGAGGCGCTCGGGGCCGCCGGCGGCGACGTGGTGCGCGGCATGCCGGCGGAGCTCGTGGTGCTCGGGGCCCGGAGTCGCGCCGAGGCGCTGCGCACGCCCGGCGGGTCGCTCACGACGATCCACCGCGGGCGGGTCGTCTCGCGACGCACCGTCGAGCACCGCTTCGCGCCGTCGACGAGCGCGCAGGGGGCCTCCCGATGAGCCGTCTTGACCTGGTGATCGCGGGGGAGCGGGTGCTCGTCGACGGGGCGCTCGCGCCTGCCGAGATCGGCGTCCGCGACGGACGCGTCGCGGCGATCGAACGGACGGGGAGCGGACTCCGGGCCGAACGCCGGATCGACGCGGGAGCGCAGGCCGTGGTTCCGGGCTTCATCGATCTGCACGTGCACTTCGACAACCCCGGCGAGTCGATCGCCGAGGACTTCGCGGTCGGCACCGCGAACGCCGCGCTCGGCGGGCACACCCTGGTGGCCGATCACCCGTTCTCGACGCCGCTCACCACGACCGGCGAGCGCTACCGGGACAAGATCGGCCTCGCCGCGGCCGGGGCGCGCATCGACTTCGCGCTGTGGGGCGCGCTGACCGGCCCGACGCTGGCCGAGATCCCGGCGCAGGCCGCGGCTGGGGCCGCCGGCTTCAAGGCGTTCCTGCCCGAGAACGACATGGACTTCCCCGCGGCCCGGGAGGACGATCTGCGGCGCGGCCTGCGGCTCGCCGCGCGGAGCGGGGGAACGGTGCTCGTGCACGCGGAGGACCGGGAGGCCCTCGTCGGCCTGGACCGCACGAGCCGCGCGGCGGGGCGGAGCCGTGGTTACGCCGAGCTGACCGCGGCGCGGGGCCCGCGGATCGAGGTCGACGCGGTGCGCGAGGTGCTGCGCCTGGCGGAGGTGACCGGCGGCGCGGTGCACTTCGTGCATCTCTCGGTCCCGGACGCGGTGGACCTCGTGGGCGAGGCCGCCGCGCGCGGGGTGCGCGCCACCTGCGAGGTCGCGGCGCACCATCTGCTCCTCGAGGCCGCCGAGCTGCCGGAGCTCGGATGGCGCGCCCTCTGCGCGCCGCCGCTGCGCGACCGCGCCCACGTGGAGGGGCTGTGGGAGCGCCTGCGGTCCGGCCGGATCTCCGCGGTGGTCTCCGACCACTGCCCCTACGCTCCCGGCGAGAAGGCGGCCGCGGATCGCGACGCCTTCGCCGGTCCCTTCGGCATCCAGGGCGTGCGCGAGTACGCACCGCTCTTCCTCTCCGAGGCGCTCGCGCGCGGCTGGGGGCTCGAGGAGGCCGTGGCCTGCCTGACGGAGCGACCGGCCGGGCTCTTCCGCCTCGGCCCGGCGAAGGGGCGCATCGAGATCGGCTCCGATGCCGATCTCGTGATCCTCGACACCGGTGCGGACGCCCGGATCTCGGCCGCGGATCAGATCGGCGAGTGGCGCTGGACGCCCTACGAGGGGCGCCGCAGCACCGTGCGCGTCGTCTCGACGCTGCTGCGCGGGGAACCGGTCGTGCGGGACGGGGTGCTGCTGGGACCCCCGGGCGCCGGACGGTTCGTGCCGATGCGGGGGTGGTCGGAGTGATGCCGCGGGAGCGGCTCGAGGCCGGCGCGGCCGAGCTGGCCTCTGGGTGCCTCGCGCTGCGGCAGACGGACCGGGTGCTCGTGCTCACCGACGAGGGGACGGCGGAACTCGCCGCCTACCTCGCGCGCGCCGCATCCCGGCTGGCCCCGACGCGGACCGTCGTGCTGCCGGGGCTCGACGATGCCTACGAGGCCTCCTTCGCGGCTCTCCGCGAGGGGATCGCGGCCGCGGCGCCCACCGTCGTGATCTTCGCCGCCCGGGACGAGGAGGACCGCCTGGCCTGGGACGAGCGCTACTGGCGGCTGCTGGAGGAGGCCGGCGCGCGCAGCGCGCACCTCCCCGCGCTCGACGAGCCCTCGCTCGGGATCGGCCTCGCGACCGACTACGCCGAGGTGGCCCGGTTCACCGAAGCCGTGACGCGACGCGTCTCCGGGGCGCGCGGGATCCGGATCACGAACGGGCTCGGCACCGACATCGCGTTCGCCTGCGATCCCGAGCGGCCGTGGACCCCCTTCACGGGGCTCTACCACGCCCCGGGCGACGGCGGCCGGCTGCCGCAGGGGGAGACGTTCTGCAGCCCGGTCGACGCGAACGGGACGATCGCGGCCTCCGTGATCGGGTACCCCTTCAACGCCTCGACCGGGCTGCTCGACGAACCCGTGCGCTTCGAGATCGCGGACGGGCGGCTGACCCGCCTCGACCACCCGGATCCCGCGCTCGCCGCCCGGCTGCGCGCCTGGTTCGCCCGGGACGCGCACGCGGGCCGCATCGGGGAGCTCGCACTCGGCACGAACCGGGCCTGCACCGCCCTCACCGGCAACCTGCTCTTCGACGAGAACGTGCCCGGCTGCCACATCGCCCTCGGGCACCCCTTCGGCGACTACACGGGGGCCTACTGGGAGTCCGAAGTCCACGTCGACCTCGTCGTCGACCGCCCCACCGTCCTCGTCGACGGGCATCCCCTCCTCGTGGGCGGCGCCTACGCCGCCCCCGAGATCGACCTCTGAAACGGAGCCGCGCATGACCGCACCCCAGATCGCCCCCCACCCCGACCCGCTCGCCACGAGCCGAGGCCGGGTGGGGGACCGCTACTACCTGATGACACCCGACACGATGGTCGAGAACAGCCTGCCGTTCCTGCCGCCGTCCTCCGCGGTGGTGCTGGCCGCGCCGCAGGGCACCCCGGCCCGCTTCGGCCAGGCGCTCCTCGCGCTCGATGCCGGCACGGGATCGTCGGGCGAGCTCGGCCGGGGCTTCGAGAACTTCCTCTTCGTCGTCGAGGGGCGCGTGGAGGTCTTCTCCGACGACGAGCGCTGGGAGCTCGGCGCGGAGGGGTTCCTCTTCCTGCCGGAGGGGCGCGGCTTCCAGCTCCGCGCGACCGATGACACGCGGGCGCTCTGGGTGAAGAAGCGATACGTCGCGGTGCCCGGGATCGACGCGCCCGAGGCGGTGCACGGCACGCTCGCCGAGGTGGAGGACCGCGCCGACGAGTGGATCGACGGCAGCTACGGGCAGTGCCTGCCCGACGACCCCCGCTACGACATGGCGATGAACATCATGCGCTTCGCGCCGGGCGCCCGATTCCGCATGGTCGAGATCCACCACCAGGAGCACGGCCTCTACATGCTCGCCGGAGCCGGGATCTACCACCTCGACGGCGACCACGTCGAGGTGCGGCGGGACGACTTCGTCTACATGGCTCCCTACTGCACGCAGGCCTTCACCGTCGCCGGGGCCGGCGAGACCGCGTACCTGCTCTACAAGGATGTGAACCGAGATGGCTTCTGAATCGTCGCGCGCCGTGGGCGCACCCCGGCTGCTGGTGGTGAACGCGCGCATCGACGGCGGCGACGGGGCTCCGGTCGACCTGCTCGCCAGTGACGGCCGGATCACCGCGATCGCCGCCTCCGGAACGATCGCCGCCGACGGGGTGACCGCCGCCGACGGGGCGACCGCGGTCATCGATGCCGGGGGAGGCCTCGTCACCCCGCCGTTCGCCGAGCCGCACACCCACCCCGACAAGGTCTACAGCCGCGACCGGATCCCCGAGCTCGGGTCGCCCCCGCCCCGCAACCGTGAGGACCGCATGCAGCGGCAGCGGGACCTCAAGGCCCGCTTCACGCGCGCCGACGTCGAGGCCCGCTCCGAGCGATTCATGCGCGACTGCGCAATCGAGGGCATCGGCGTGATCGCGGGCCAGGCCGACATCGACTCCGTCACCGGTCTCGTCTCGGTGGAAGGGCTGCTCGCCACCCGGGACCGCTGCCGGGAGTGGATGGACCTCGTGGTCACGGCCTTCCCTCAGGAGGGACTCGTCGCCGACCGCCGGGCGGCGGAGCTCGTCGCCGCGGCGCTCGCCGCCGGGGCCGACCGCGTCGGCGGCTGGCCCAACAACGAGCCCGACGACGAGGCCCGCCTCGAGCACCTGCGCATCGTGTTCGAGCTGGCGGAGCGCTTCGGCGCGCCGATCGACATCAACGTCGACTACTTCACCGATCCGACCGAGCGGCTGCTCGAGCCTCTCGCCGAGATGACGATCGCCGCCGGCATGCAGGGCCGCGTGAACGCCAACCACGTCGGCGCGCTCGAGACCTACGACGACGACACCGCCGCGCGGGTCGTCGAGAGGGTCGCCGAGGCCGGCATCTCGATCACCGTGTGCCCCACGAACCTCGCCGGGACCCGCCCGTACCGCGGAGTCTCGCGCCCGCTCGAGCTGCTCGCGGCCGGCGCGGAGGTCACGATCGGGATCGGCAACTACGAGGACAACTGGGAGTACCTCGGCACCATCGACCCCATGGAGCGGGCTCGGTTCGCCTGGCACGCCCTGCCCCTCGCGGGCCGTCCGGGCGAGGGGATCGACGACGCGTGGCGCCTGGTGACCGACGCGGCCCGGCGCGCCATCGGGCGGCCGGCGACGCCGCTCGAGGTGGGCGAGCGCGCGGACTTCGTGGTGCTCTCGGCACCGGATCGGGTCCAGGCGCTGCGGAACGAAGCCGCATCCCGCTGGCATGTGCGCGGCGGAACCGTGCTCGCACAGCGTATCGTCGAGACGGAACCGGTTTTCTGAGGCGGAGGAGGGAGCAGTATGGATGGCAGCGGCCCCGCGCGCTCGAGGCGCACGACGATCAGGGACGTCGCGGAGCACCTCGGGCTCTCCGTCAGCACCGTCTCCGCATCGCTGAACGGCGGCGGCACGCTGAAGGAGGCCACCCGTGAGCGCGTGCGGCGCGCGGCCGAGGAGCTCGGCTACCGTCCGAGCCGGGCGGCCCTCGCGTTCCGGCTCGGGCGCACCGGCACCATCGCCTACTCGCTGCCCACCGTCGACGACGGGTCGGTTCCCATGCTCGACGTCGAGGCCTACATGATCGGCGCCCGGGCTGCTGCGAGCGCCGCGTTCGACGCGGGCTACGCCCTGACGCTGACCCCGCCGACGATCGGCGGGGAGGCCGGCTGGAACCTCATCGGGGCCGACGGCGTGGTGCTCTGCGACCCGGTGCGCGGCGACGAGCGACTTGCCACCCTGGAGCGGCTCGGCACGCCCGTCGTGACGATCGAGCGGGACACCTTGCGCCCCGAGTGGCCCTTCGTCGTGACCGGTGACTACGGGAACAACACCCGCATGCTGCTCGACCACCTGCGGGAGCGCGGTGCGCGGCGCATCGCGCTGCTCGTGCCCGACGCCAGCTGGTCATCGTCGGAGGACGCGCTGCGGGGCTACCGGGAGTGGGCCGCCGATCACGGCGCCGAGGAGATCGTGCGGCTGATCCCGCCCGCCCGCATCAACCGCGACGCCTACACGGACGCGCTCGAGCTGCTGCGCACCGAACCGCGCCCGGACGCGCTCATCGCCTCCGCCGAGCAGTACCGCCCCGGCGTGCTGCGCGCCTGCCTGGACCTCGGGATCTCGATCCCGGGCGATCTGCTCCTGGCGATCGGCGGCGACAGCCAGGCGGCGCAGTACGGCGATCCTCCCATCACCGCGATCGACTTCCTCCCGGCGAGGCAGTCGGAGCTGGCGGTGCAGATGCTGCTGCAGCGCATCGAGGGGCATCCGGTCGAGGGCCCCATCGTCTCGGAAAGCGCGCTCAGGATCCGCTCCAGCACGGAGGAGCGCCGGTGAGCGGAGGAGCGGTGCATATCGACGCCGCGCGCCTGGAGCAGATTCTCCTCGGGCTCTCCGGAGACGACGGCGACTTCGAACCCCGGCCGCAGGGGATCGAGCAGCCGCTGCACACCGTGTACGTCCCCGCCGACCAGGCCCGCGACGGGATCGTGGAGCACTGGCGAGCGGGTGCGCTCGACGCGGCGGCCGCGGTCGGCGGACTGGACGGTGTCGCCGACTGCATCGGCGTCGCCGACGACCGCCGGGGCGAAGTCGTCGCCCGCGCTGAGGAGAAGCTCGCGCGGCAGCCCGTCGAGGACCTGCGCTTCGATTTCGAGGACGGCTACGGCTACCGCGACGACGAGGAGGAGGACGCCTGCGCGGAGCGGGCGGGGGCGCTCGCCGGCCAGCTCATCCGGGCCGAGGACGGCCCGGACCGGATCGGGCTCCGGATGAAACCGCTCGATCGGCGGGGGAGTCGCCGCGGCGTGCGCACGCTCGAGCGTTTCCTCGGCGCCTACCTCGCCGCAGCCGGTGCCGAGCCCGTGAGCGCGCTCACCGGGCTCCGCATCACGCTGGCGAAGGTGATGACCGGTGCCCAGGTGGAGGCCATGGGTGAGATCTGCGGCGCGCTGGAAGACGGGCACGGACTGGCTCCGGAGTCGTTGGGCATCGAACTGCAGATCGAGGTGCCGCACGTCGTGGCTCCGATACGGCCGAGCGACGCGCTCGTGGTGCTCGCCGGAGCGCCGCGGGTGCGCGCCCTCCACTTCGGCACCTACGACTACACGAGCGCGCAGGGGGTGCTCCCCGGCGAGCAGCGGTCGACGCACCCGGTGGCGCAGCACGCCAAGCGGGCGATGCAGGCTGCGGCCGCCGTGCACGGCGTCGAGGTCTGCGACGGATCCTCGAACCTCGTCCCCGCGGGGGACCGGTCGATGCGGGTCGGCGCGTGGGCCCGGCACGCCGAACAGGTGCGCGAGGCACTGCGCGACGGCATCCCGCAGGGGTGGGACCTGCACCCGGCGCAGCTGCCGTCGCGCTTCCTGGCGAGCTACGACGTGCTGCGCGGGGAATTGGCGCACGCGGTGCGCCGGGTGCGGGCCGCCGAGCGCGGCGCCGCGGCGGGGGACGGCGCGGAAGTGCTCGACGAGCCGGCCACGCTCAGGATGCTCGGGGCGTTCCTGGCGCGCGGCGTGCGCACGGGGGCGGTCGACCCGGACGAGCTCGGGCCCGGCCTGGAGCTCCCGCGGCTCGAGCAGCTCGCCGAGACGGGGTCATGAACCTCCGAGAACCACCCCCACCCTCGCCACGATCCGGCCGCCCTTGACAATGGCCCGCGGCACCGGGCGGTCCACGACGACCTGAGCCTCGTGCACGCCGCGGGCGACAAGGAAATCAGCGGGGTCGCCGATCCGGAATCGGGACTCCGGCAGTCCCATCATGCGAGCGCCGTTGTGCACGGCGATCTCGAATGCGTGCGTGAGCTCGGAATCGGTGAACACCTCCAACCGGCATGCCAGCAGGTGGCAGTGCTCGATCATGTCGGCGTTGCCGAACGGGCTCCACGAATCGCGCACGCCGTCCGAGCCCACCGCGACGCGCACGCCCGCATCCCGGAGATCTTAGATCGGCAGCACGGGCTCTCCGCCCAGCGCCACCGTGACGAGAGTGATATCGGCTCCGGTTTCTACCGCCGCGGCGAGCGGTTCGGCGGTGCCCGGCTCCCGCAGCACGCCCATCTAGGGAGACGCCACGATCTCCAATTCGAGTGCTCCGTCGAGCTCGACACGCGCGGTTGCGACTCCCTCGACGTTCAGCAGGCCGCCCCAGTCGGTCTTGTCCGTGTGCACGTGCGCGTCCACGAGCGTGGGCAGCAGTTGCGCTCAACCGGCGGATGCTGCGCTCGCTCGACCGGCGAGCGCGCTACTCCAGTTCGCCGGTGATGCGCCCGCGCACCCGGCGCAGATCCTCCATGAGCGCGCCGATGAGCACCCAGTGCTCGGGGTGCGGCCGCGGAATCGTGTACGGGGCCGTGAGCGCGGGGGGCTCGGCCGCGCGCGCTTCGACGGCGTCGTCGCGCGCGAGCAGCTCGAGGTCGTGCGCGGCGCGGCGGATCTCCTCGACCATGCCCACGACCGAGGCGTCCGAGACGAGGTCGGGCTCGTAGAGGTCGTAGACCGCGCGGGACATGCCGCCGATCTGGGTGATGATCGGCTGCAGGCGCTGGAACAGCGCGTCGTCCTCCCCGAGCCCCTTCCGGTAGCGGCCGCTGCGCGGGTTCAGCCGCAGACTCTCGCGGGCCTGGCGCAGCAGCCCGTGCACCCGCGTGCGCTCCTCCTGCAGCGCGCGCGCCTCGACGTGCATGGACTCGAGCCAGTCGTCGTCGCGCGGCGCGTCGAGCGCGTCGGCGATGCGGCGGAGCGAGACGGCGGCCTGCTCCGTCAACGACACGAGCGCCTCGTGCACCGGCAGCGTGCGCACCGGTGCGGCGACCAGGGCGGCGACGGCCACGCCGATCAGCGCGCCGATGAGCGTCTCGACCACCCGTTCGACTCCGTAGTGCAGATCGAGCCCGCCGAGCGCGATCATGAGCAGTGCGCTCACCACGATCTGGTTCGCGGCGCTCGGCGTCATGCGCAGCGCCCATCCGAGGGCGAGGCCCGCCACGAGCGCAGCGATGAACAGCCAGGAGTGCTGCCCCAGGAACGCTCCGGTGACGAGGGCGACGCCGACCCCCAGCAGCACTCCCACGACGCGCTCGAGGCCCTTGCTGAGGGACTGGTCCACGTTGTCCTGCACCACGAGCAGGGCGGCGATCGCCCCGAAGATCGGCAGCTGCTCGGGGAAGATGAGCAGACAGGTGAACCAGGCGAGGATCATCGACGCGAGCGTCTTCACGACCTGCAGGAGCGGTGCCCGCTGATCCGCCGTGAACCGGCTGGTGAGGCGCCGCGGCGCTCGCCCCCAGCGGGAGAGGCGACCCGGCTTCACGAGCGCCTCCGGGTCACAGCAGACCCAGCTTGCGCACCTCTTCGCGGAGCGTCGCGCCGTCGGGGCCGTAGACCCAGGGCACGCCGCTCGTGCTGCGGTGCAGATTGGCCTTGGAGCGCCCGCCCGCCAGCACGGCCTCGCCGACGGAGAGCTGCCGGATCATCACCGCGGCGACGTTCTCCGGATGGGCGGTGGCGAACTCGTGGTACAGCGCCTCGTCGTGCTGGCCGTCGTCGCCGATCAGCACCCACCGCACGTCGGGGAACTCGGCCGCCAGACGCTGCAGCTCGCGGCGCTTGTGCTCGGTGCCGCTGCGGAACCACCGGTCGTGCGTCGGGCCCCAGTCGGTGAGCAGCAGCGGCCCCATGGGGTACAGGTTGCGTGCGAGGAAGCGGCTCAGCGCGGGCGCTGCGTTCCACGCCCCCGTGGAGAGGTAGACGACGGGTGAACCCGGGTGCTCCGCGACGAGGTGGTCGAGCATCACCGCCATGCCGGGGGTGGCGGATCTCGCGTGCTCGTCCAGCACGAAGCTGTTCCACGCGGCGACGAACGGTCGGGGGAGTGCGGTGATGAGGATCGTGTCGTCGATGTCGGAGATCACCCCGAGGCGGGCGGTCGGATCGACCACGTTCACGGGTGCGTCGGCCGCCTCGCTGTCGCCCGCCTGCAGTGTGAGCGTGTGCCAGCCGGGGGAAAGCGACACCGGGACGATCGAATCGATGACCCCGCCGCGATCCGCGACCACCTCGGTCACCGGCTCGCCGTCGATGAGCACGCGCACCGGCTGGTGCGGCACCGAGAGGCTGGTGAAGGTGCGCCAGCCGCGCACCCGGGAGACCTCGGCCACGTCGGGCCGGAACCGGGTGTGCTCGCGGCTCTCGGGCTTCAGATAGAGCACGCGGCCCAGCACGCGCACCCACTCGGTGGTGCCGTAGCCGATGTAGGGGATGACCGATGGCGTCTTCCCGCGGGAGACGGCGCGACGAGCGCGGCGCACGTGCATCCAGTCTTCGAGGCGGGCCGCCAGGCGGGGCCGGGAGTCGGGCTCGGCGTTCGAAGTCACCCAGCCAGTCTAGGGTGTGCGCGCCGACGCGCCCGGATCATCCGGCTCGGGCCGAACCTCGTCCGTCCCGTCTTCTGCGAGCCGCATGTGCGCGCTCTCGCGGCGGAGAAAGGCGCGCTTCACCGCCCAGAGCCCGAGTGCGAGCGCGAGCGCCGCGCCCGCGAAGACGAGGCCGGCCCCCTTCACCCGACCGGCGAGCTGTTCGAAGCCGGCGGCCGCACCCGCGCCCAGTGAGACCACGAGCAGCGCCCAGACGAGGCTCGCCGACGCGGTCCAGGCAAGGAAGGCGCGGTAGCGCATCCCGGCCATCCCCGCGGTGAGCGGGATCAGGGAGTGCAGCACGGGGAGGAATCGCGATAGGAACACCGCCACCCCGCCCCGCTCGCCGAGGTAGTGCTCGGCGACCCGCCAGTTGCGCTCGCCCAGCCGTCGGCCGGCGCGACTGGAGCGCAGGCGGGGACCGGCCCAGCGGCCGAGCGCGAATCCGATGCTCTCGCCGGCGATGGCGCCGAGCACGAGGGCGACGACGAGCCAGGCGAACTGCGCGGGGCCCGTCACGCCGACCGCCGCGACGAGGGCGATCGTGTCGCCGGGCACCACGAGGCCGACGAACACCGAGGTCTCGAGCAGCATGCCGATACCCGCGATGAGGGTGCGCAGCACGGGATCCAGATCTCGGACCCCGTCGATCAGCCCGCTGAGCAGTTCCGTCACCGCACCGAGTGTATCCGAGCCGGAGGCTGCGGACCCGGGGAGCGGACCGAGTCGTTCGACGTCGAACGAAAAGTAGTTCGGGCTCGAGTGAAAAATAGTTCGACGTCGAAGCGCATTCGCAGCTGATTCACAGAAAAGCTAGAATGGGGGCGGCCGGTCGTCGACCGGCAGCTCCGGCGAGAATCACATCTCGTGGCGGATCTCACTAAGGGAGTGCGCCCTCGGTGGGGTGCCGCCCTTCGTTCTGGAGCGATACATGAACGAATTCCTCGACCCGTTGATCCTCGCCCGGTGGCAATTCGGATTGACGACGCTGTACCACTTCATCTTCGTGCCCCTGACGATCGGGATGGCGCTGCTCGTGGCGATCCTCCAGACGGCATGGGTGCGCACCGGCAAGACGAAGTACCTGCGCCTCACCCGGCTCTTCGGCAAGATCTTCCTCATCAACTTCGCCATGGGCGTCGTCACCGGCATCGTGCAGGAGTTCCAGTTCGGCATGAACTGGTCGAACTACTCGCGCTTCGTCGGCGACATCTTCGGCGCTCCGCTCGCGATGGAGGGGCTCATCGCCTTCTTCTTCGAGGCCACCTTCATCGGCCTGTGGATCTTCGGCTGGGACAAGCTGCCGAAGAAGGTGCACCTGCTCACCATCTGGATGGTCTGGGTCGGCACCGTGCTCTCGGCATACTTCATCCTCGCGGCCAACGCGTTCATGCAGAATCCCGTCGGCTTCGAGATCAACGACGAGCGCGGGCGGGCCGAGCTCCAGGACATCGGCGCCGTGCTCATGAACCCGGTCGCGGTGACCCAGTTCCCGCACACGATCTTCGCGGCGACCATGTTCGCGGGTGTCGTGATCGTGGCGGTCGCCGCCTGGCACCTGCAGCGGGGGCAGTATGTCGAGGAGATGCGCACCGCTCTGCGCTTCGGCGCCTGGACCAACATCATCGCCTTCATGGGCGTCGGGTTCACCGGGCACTCCCTCGGCATGGTCATGACCGAGACGCAGCCCATGAAGATGGCCGCGGCCGAGGCGCTCTACGAGAACGCCTCCGGCGCCGACGCCTCGTTCTCGATCTTCAGCCTCGGCACCCCCGACGGCGCGCACGAGATCTTCTCGATCCGCATCCCCTACCTGCTCTCGTTCCTCTCGAACGGCACCTTCGACGGCAGCGTCGAGGGCATCCGCGATCTGCAGGCGGAGTACGAGGCGATGTACTGCGGCGCGGACTCCCTGCTCACCTGCCCGAGCGACGGGCAGTTCGCTCCCATCATCTGGGTGACCTACTGGGCGTTCCGCTGGATGATCGGCCTCGGCGCCCTCGCCGCGCTCGTCTCCGCGGTGGGGCTCTGGATCACGCGCAAGAACACCGAACTGCCCGCCTGGGTGTGGAAGGTCGCCATCTGGTCGGCGCCGCTCCCCATGCTGGCCTCGCTCGTCGGCTGGATCTTCACCGAGATGGGCCGCCAGCCCTGGATCGTGTTCGGCGTGATGACGACCGAGCAGGGGGTCTCGCCCGGCGTGCCCGGGTGGGCCGTGCTCACGTCGCTCATCGTGTTCACCCTCGTCTACGGCGCCCTCGCGGTGGTGGAGTTCAAGCTGATCACGAAGGCCGCCAAGGAGGGGCTGCCCGAGATCGCGTCGGACGAGAGCGGCGAACCCGACCACGAGCGTCTCGCGACGGTCTACTAGGAGAAACGGCACATGGACCTCACAACACTCTGGTTCTTCATCGTCGGAGCGCTGCTCATCGGGTACTTCGTGCTCGACGGCTTCGACTTCGGCGTCGGCATGTCGCTGCCCGTCCTCGGACGAGACGATACCGACCGCCGCGTCATCATCAACACCATCGGTCCGGTCTGGGATCTCAACGAGACCTGGCTCATCGTCGCGGGCGCCGCGCTCTTCGCCGCGTTCCCCGAGTGGTACGCGACGATGTTCTCCGGCTTCTACCTGGCGCTGCTGCTGATCCTCGTCGCGCTCATCCTGCGCGGGGTCTCGTTCGAGTACCGCCACCAGGGCAAGGGGGAGCAGTGGACCCGCTGGTTCGACCAGTTCATCTTCTGGGGCTCGGTCCTGCCGCCCCTCCTGTGGGGCGTCGCGTTCGCAAACCTCGCACAGGGGCTGCCGATCGTGCCGCTCGAGAACGGCGGATGGATCTACGAGGGCACGCTGCTCACGCTCCTCAACCCGTACGGGCTGCTCGGCGGGCTCACGATGCTGCTCATCTCGTTCACGCACGGGCTCGTGTTCGTGTCGCTGAAGACCACGGGAGAGATGCGGGATCGGGCGCGGGCGCTCGCCACCCGCGTCGGGATCGGCGCGATCCTCGCCGGGGCCGGATTCCTCGTCTGGACCATCGCGCAGCACCTCGACAGCAGCACGCTGTGGATCATCGTGCTCTGCTCGTCGGTCGCCGCGGTCGCGCTGATCGGCGGGTGGATCGCGAATCTGCTCGGGCGCGAGGGGTGGGCGTTCACGGGCAACGCGACGGCCATCGCGTTCGCGCTGCTCGCGATCTTCATGGCGATGTTCCCCAACCTGATGCACTCGAGCATCGATCCGGCCTACTCGATGTCGATCGCCGGCGCGGCGAGCTCGCAGAAGACCCTCGAACTCATGACCTGGGTCGCGGGATTCACCATGCCGCTCGTGCTCGCCTACCAGGGATGGACGTACTGGGTGTTCCGCAAGCGCCTCACCCGCGAGGCCATTCCCACCGCAGCGCACTAGCCGGCCGCGCGGGCGCGCGGGGAGACCCGTCCGCCCGCGACTCCGCAATAGGATCTCTCTGATGAAGCCTTTCGACCCGCGGCTCCTGCGCCACGCGCGCGCCGCCCGCGGCGTGCTGCTCGCGGGCGCCCTCCTGGGAGTGCTGCGCACACTCGCCATCCTCGTCTGGAGCTGGTGTCTCGCGCAGGCGCTCACGACCGTGATGCTCCCGGTGCTCGGCGGCGCGGGTGGCGCGGCCGGCCGCATCCCCGAGGGGGCGTACGCGCGCGATGCACTGCCGTGGCTCGTCGGGGGCGCGTTCGCGGCCCTCTGCGTGCGCTCGGCCGCTTCGTGGGGGATGGACGCGGTGGCGGCGCGCGGAGCGGTTCGAGTGAAGGCCCAGCTGCGGGCCGCGGCGCTCGACGCCCTCGACGCCCGCTCGCCGCTGCGGGACGCGGGCGCTGCTCAGGACGCGGGCTCCGCTCCGGCCGCGGGCTCTGCTCCGGCCGCGGGCGCCGCTCCGGCCGCGGGCGCCGATCCGGCCGCGAGCTCTGCTGCCGGGCTCGCCACGGTGCTCGGCCGCGGGCTCGACGCGCTCGACGGCTATTTCTCCGGCTACCTGCCGCAACTGATCCTCACCGCCATCGCCACTCCGCTGCTCGTCGCCGCGGTGCTGCTCGCCGACCCCGTGAGCGGCGTCACCGTGCTCATCGTGTTCCCCGTGATCCCGCTGTTCATGATCCTGATCGGTCTCGCCACGCAGGCGGTCCAGGATCGGCAGTGGGCTCAGCTGCAGCGTCTCTCGACCGCCTTCCTCGACGTGGTCTCGGGTCTCGCGACGCTCAAGATCTTCGGCCGCGAGCAGCGCCAGTCGGCGCGGATCGCTCGGGAGACCGACGAGTACCGCTCCCGCACGATGAAGGTGCTGCGGGTGACCTTCCTCTCGGGCTTCGTCCTCGACCTGGCGGGCACCTTCTCCATCGCCCTCGTGGCGGTCACGGTGGGCACTCGCCTCGTGAACGGCGAGTTCCCGCTCGGGCTCGGCCTCTTCGTGCTCCTCCTGCTCCCGGAGGTGTTCATTCCGATCCGCCAGGTGGGCGCGGCCTTCCACGCATCGACCGAGGGGCTCGCGGCCTCGGGCCGCGTGTTCGCGATCATCGAGGACGGCGCCGACCCTTCCCCGGGCCCTGGTGTCCACGCTGCCCCGGGCCCTGGTGTCCATGCTGCCCCGGGCCCTGGTGTCCATGCTGCCCCGGGCCGAGATCCCGATTCTCGTCGTGCACTGTCCGCGGGGGCGACCGAAAATGGGATCTCGGGCCAGATGCGGGCGGAGAGCGTCATACGTTTCGACGAGGTGAGCGTCTCCCGGGGCGGCAGGCGCGTCGTGGGGCCCGTGACGTTCGACGTGGCCGCGGGTGAGGTCGTGGCGCTCTCGGGGCCGTCCGGCGCCGGCAAGTCGACGCTGCTCGCGGCGCTGCTCGGCTTCGTGCCCGTCGCGCAGGGCCGCATCTCGCTCGCGGGCGAGGCGGCGTGGTCGGGGCAGCGCGCGGGCCTGCTCCAGGGTACGATCGCCGAGAACGTCGCGCTCGGATCCGGCCGGCCCGATCCCGAGCTCGTGCGCCGCGCGCTCATCGCCGCGGGCCTGCCGGACGCCGATCCCGACCGCACGCTGGGAGCCTCCGGATCGGGCCTCTCGGGCGGTCAGGCGCAGCGGGTGTCGATCGCCCGAGCGCTCTACCGCGCGTGGACGCGGGACGCTTGCGCCCTGCTGCTCGACGAGCCGAGCTCGGCACTCGACGCCGCGGCCGAGGCGATCCTCTGCCGCGCCCTGCGGTCCGAAGCCGACGCTGGTCGCGCCGTGCTCGTGGTGAGCCATCGGAGGGCGCTGCTCGCCGCCGCCGACCGTGTGGTGCGGATCGAGGCCCCGGCACGGGTGGAGGCAGGTGCATGAGCGCCACGAGAACCACTGTCCGTTCGCCGCGTCGCGCGGTGCTCGCGCGTGCGATGCCCGATCGCCGGCGTCGCCTGCCCGGGCTCCTGCTCGGCGTGCTGTCCGACGTCTGCGTGGTCGGCCTCCTCGGCCTCAGCATGTGGCTGATCGTACGGGCCGCCGAGCAGCCCCCGATCCTGCACCTCACCTTCGCGATCGTGGGCGTGCGCGCGCTCGCGATCGGCCGCGCCGCATTCCGGTATGCGGAGCGGCTGTTCAGCCACGATGCCGCACTCGCGCAGCTCGCCTCGCTGCGGGCGCAGACGTTCGATGCGCTGGTGCCCCGCGTGCCGGGGGCGATCGAGTCGCACCGGCGCGGAGAGGTGCTCGCGGCGTTCGTCGACGATGTGGACCAGCTGCAGGACGAGCCGCTGCGCGTGCGTCAACCCCTGATCGTGAGCGCGGTCGTCGTCGCACTCAGCGTCGTCCTGGTGTCGCTCATCTCGCCGCTGGGGGGCGCGGTGCTCCTGGCCATGCTGCTGCTCTCCGGGGGCGTGTCCGTGCTGCTCGCAGGGCGCATGGCCGGTGCGTACGACCGGGATCTCAGCGAGGCCCGCGCGGCCCTCGTCGATGCGCTGCTCGAGCGCTTCGCCGCGGCAGAGGTGCTCGCCGCATACGGCGCGCTGCCGCAGCAGCGGCGCCGGATCGACGCCGCGGAGCAGCGTCTCTCGGCGGTGCAGGTGCGGCGGTCGCGCTCGACCGGGCTGACCGGGGCGCTGCTCGCGCTGGGGGCCGGCCTCGCCTCGCTGCTGGTCTTCGCCCTGCTGCTGCCGCAGCTGGACACCGCGGGCCTGTCCGCTCCGCTCTTCGCGGCGGTCGTGGTCGTGCCGGCCGCCGTGTTCGAGGTGTTCGCCCAGGTGCCCGCCGCCATCGCCGCCCGACGGGCTGTCGCGGCGAGCGCCGATCGCGTGGCGGCGCTCACCGGCGCGGCGCTGCCGAGCGAGCTGGTGGTCGATCCGGTGGTCGATCCTGTGGCGTCCGACGCCGATGCATCCCAACGGTTCGACGATTCGCAGGCGCGTCTTGCGCACGCGGACCCGTCGGCGCCGCTCATCGCGGTGCGGGATCTGGCCGTCCGTCACCCCGGTGCCGCGCGCGACGCGGTGCAGGGCGTCGGTTTCGCACTGCGTGCCGGCGAGACCCTCGTCGTGACCGGGGAGAGCGGGGCAGGCAAGAGCACCCTCGCACTCGCGCTGGTGCGCTTTCTCGCGTACCGGGGCTCGTACCGGCTGCGCGGCATCGAGGCCGATCAGCTGTCGGCGGTCGCGGTGCGCCGCGAGGTCGGACTCTGCGAGCAGACCCCGCACCTCTTCGACGCCGATCTGCGTCAGAACCTCAAGTTCGCGCGCGAGACCGCGACCGACGACGAGCTGCTCGCGGTGCTCGACCGGGTGGGGCTCGGGGAGTGGGCGCGGGATCGCGGCGGCCTCGACGCGCCGGTCGGCGAGCACGGGTCGCTCGTCTCGGGCGGGCAGGCGCAGCGCATCGCGCTCGCGCGCGCGATCCTCGCCGACTTTCCGGTGGTGGTGCTCGACGAGCCCACCGCGGGCGTGGACCGGGAACTCGCCGATCGGCTGATCGTCGATCTCCTCGGCGCGGTGCCCGCCGACCGGGCGGTGATCCTCATCACGCACACGGATCTGCCGCCGGGGATCACGGCGACTCGTCTTCGGCTCTGAGCGCAGTGTCCGCGGGATCGTGCTTCCGCGGGCGTCCTCGGCGCGGCAGGGGCCCGGCTCCCGGATCGCGCCCGGCCTCGGCGAGCGCGCGTCGCAGAAGCACCTCGATCTGCGCGTTCACGGAGCGCAGATCGTCGGCGGCCCACTTCGCGACCGCGGCGTGCACGGCGGGATCGAGCCGCAGCAGCACCTGCTTCCTGCTGCGGCTCGATTCGGCGCGCTCCTTCTGCGACATCTCAGCTGTACAGCGAGCCCGCGTTGATCACCGGCGTGGCCCGCTGATCGCTCGTGAGCACGAGCAGCAGGTTCGAGACCATCTGCGCGCGCCGCTCGTCGTCGAGAGACACGATGCCCTCGTCGTCGAGGCGGGTGAGCGCCTGATCCACCATCGTCACCGCGCCCTCGACGATCTTCTCGCGCGCCGCGATGATCGCGCTCGCCTGCTGACGCTGCAGCATGGCCTGGGCGATCTCCGGGGCATACGCCAGCGACGAGATGCGCACCTCGAGCACCTCGAGGCCCGCGATGGCGACGCGTGCGGCGACCTCGTCGGCCAGCTCGGCCGAGACGAGATCCGTGCTGCCCCGCAGCGACTGCTCGCCCGGTCCGGGCTCGTCGTAGGGGTGGGTGGTCGCGACGTGGCGCAGCGCGGCTTCCGCCTGCGTCTCGATGAACTCGTCGTAGGCCTCGACGGCGAAGACGGCCTTCGCCGTGTCGGCGACCTGCCAGACCACGATCGCGGCGATGTGGATGGGGTTGCCGTCGGAATCGTTGACCTTCAGCTCGTTGGTCTCGAAGTTGTGCACGCGAACGGAGACCTTGCGGCCGGTGGTGAACGGGGCGACGAAGCTGATGCCGCTGTTGCGCACGGTGCCGACGTAGCGGCCGAAGAACTGACGCACCGAGGTCTGACCCGGGGCGACGATCGTGAACATCGTGAAGACGGGAACCGCGGCGATGACGCACACGATGCCGAGGGTCAGGAGCAGCCCGCCGGACGACGCGCCCGAGTCGAGCAGCACGCCGCCCCTGATGGCGAGGATCGCGCCGCCGGGGATCGCGAGAACGCCGAGCAGGAATGCGGTGATGCCCGCCGCGCTGCCGCGGTGCCAGGCCGGTCGCTCGGAGATGCCGACGCGGATGCCGTCGTGCCCGACAGGCTCGGCGGAAACGGGCTCGCGAGCCGGATCGATCGGATCGTGGGTGCTGGGCATGGGGACCTCTCTCGGCTGGGAACGAAACGTGATACTAAAAAGATATCACTTTTCGATCGCCTGCCAGGTGCGGTCCAGCGCGTCGCGGAACCGGCGCAGCCGGGGTGCGTCGGGGGCGGGAAGAGGCTCGTCGTCGACGTGCGTCACGACGCGGATGCCGTGCAGCGCGTTGACCGCCCACACCTCGCAGCGCAGGAGTGCCTCCGGGCGGATCCGGGCATCGACGAGCGGGGCTTCGGCCCGCAGCAGACGCTCCGTGACCGAGTCGACCCGCTCCGACCCGAGCGTGCCGGCGGGAACCGCGCAGCCCGTCGCCCCACCGCGACCGGGCCACCAGACGAGGCTCGTGGTCGCTCCCTCGAGCACCTGCCCCGACGCGTCGAGCAGCAGGGCCTCCGCTCCGAGTTCGCGGTTCACCGCGCTCAGCCGGGCGATGGCCGGGCCCTTGCGATGGGGGAGCGGCAGTCGCACCTCTGCAGCGCTGCGCACCGTGATCGTCTCCCGCAGCTCGGGCAGCGGGCGCAGCGCGAGGGCGAGCTCGTGCGGGCCGCCCCCGTTCTCCGCGTCGCGCAGCTCGAGCCGCGGAAAACCCACCCCGTAGGCCGCGATCCGCGTGCGGGCTTCGGCGAGGAACGCCTCGACGCGGTCGATGATCGGCTGCGCGTCGGGCGCCGGACCGCCCGTGCGCGTCGCGGAGCAGCCGTGAGCGTCGAGCACGGCCTCGGTGAAGCGCCGCAGGTGCAGCTCCAGGCCTCGCGCCTCGGGCGCGTCCGTCCGCGGATTGCGCCGCACGCGGAACGAGTCGGCGGCCAGCAGCCGGGGTGATCCTGCACTCACGTGCACACCATATCGCGGCGGGCGGGCTCCGGCATCAGAGCAGCGGTCGCCCGGGCGCGGGCTCGGATCCGATCGTCGGCAGCCGACGTTCCGCAACAGTACAGTGGTCGCGTGGACGAGAGAGGTGAGTGGGCCGGCGACGCGCCGTCTGCCGCGCGTGCGCTCGAGGCGAGCGGGCTGCCCTGGTGCTGGCTCGACGGCGAAGCGGGCGCCCCCGGCGAGCCGCGCGTGAGCTATCTGGGCATCGCAAGCGAGGTGCGGGTCGCGGAGCGCGGGCGCGAGCGCGAGTTCCTCGCGGGGCTGCGGGCGGCGGGGGCTGCGCTGCGCGATCCCGAGCACCCGCGCATCCGTTTCCGAGGCGGGTGGGTGCTCGCGCTCGGCTACGAGTTCGGCGTGGGGCTGCTCGGCCTCGAACCGGCGCCCGATACCGCTCCGCCCGGTTTCGCGCTGCGCCTCGACGCGGTGCTCGCCATCGATCACGGCGCCGGGGGGCCGGGCGTGCTGGGCGGCGATGCGCCCGCGGTGCAGCGGCTCTCGCGGATCCTCGGGCCGGTACCGGCGCCGGCGCCGGCCCGTCGAGCAGCACCCGCGACGGACGGCCCGACACCCGCCTCCGTGTCTGAGCAGTCCCGTCAGCACCCGAGGCTCGGGGAGGGCGACGGGTGGCGGCGATCGGATCGCGAGTACGCCGCAGAGATCGAGGCCTGCCGCGCGGCGATCCGCGACGGCGAGGCGTACGTGCTGTGCCTCACGGACACCGCCGAGCTGCAGCACGGCGCCGACGCGCTCGCGGTCTACCAGCGGCTGCGCGCCGGGGGGATCGCCGCGCGGGGCGGCGTCATCGCGATCGCCGATCGCGCCCTCGTCAGCGCCAGCCCGGAGCGCTTCCTCTCCGTGCACGGCTCGCGGGTGGCCACGCACCCCATCAAGGGCACCCGACCGCGCGGCGACGCACCGGCCGAGGACGCCGCGTTCGCCGCGCAGCTCGCGAACGATCCGAAGGAGCGCGCCGAGAACCTCATGATCGTCGACCTCATGCGCAACGACCTCAGCCGCATCTGCGCGCCGGGATCGGTGGCCGTGGAGGGGTTCCTCCGCGTCGAGAGCCACCCGCACGTGCACCAGCTCGTCAGCACGGTCTCCGGTGCGCTGACCGACTCGGCCGACGCATTCGACGCGATCGCGGCCTGCTTCCCCGGCGGGTCGATGACGGGTGCGCCGAAACGACGCGCGGTCGAGATCCTCGCGTCGCTCGAAGCGGGTCCCCGCGGGCTCTACTCGGGGTGCTTCGGCTGGATCGATCGCGGGGGCGACGCCGAGCTCGCGATGACGATCCGCAGCGTCGAGCTGCGCGGAGGCGGCGGGACCGCAGGCGGCCCGCGGGGCGGGCGGGCGCGCGTGGGGGCCGGGGGCGGCATCACGGCCGACTCGCACGCCGCGAGCGAGGTGGCCGAGAAGCACTTGAAGGCCGCGCCCCTCATCGCCGCGCTCCAGGAGCCCTCGGCGGCGGGGCGGGGGCGGCGATCCGGGGACGCGTGACGCGGTATCCTGGATCGGTGTGCGCCCGCGCAGCGGGCGATCCCGAACGAGATCGAGGTGTGTGTGAGCGAGCGGCAGGCGAGCAGCGGATCGAGCGCTGGCGAGCGGCAGACGCGTGAGGCCGGGGGCTACGACTTCGCGGCCATTCAGGAGCGGTGGCTGCCCGTCTGGGAGCGGCTGCGGCCGTTCGAGGCGGGTGACGGAGACGGCACCCGGCCGCGCAAGTACGTGCTCGACATGTTCCCGTATCCCTCCGGCGATCTGCACATGGGGCACGCCGAGGCGTTCTGCTTCGGTGACGTGCTCGCCCGGTACTGGCGCGGCCGCGGCTACGACGTGCTGCACCCGATCGGCTGGGACTCCTTCGGGCTGCCGGCCGAGAACGCGGCGATCAAGCGCGGCGTCGATCCGCGGGAGTGGACCTACGCCAACATCGCACAGCAGAAGGCGAGCTTCCGCCTGTACGCGCCGTCCTTCGACTGGAGCCGCGTGCTCCACACGAGCGATCCCGAGTACTACCGCTGGAACCAGTGGCTCTTCCTGAAGATGTACGAGAAGGGCCTCGCCTACCGCAAGGCCAGCTGGGTCAACTGGGATCCGGTGGATCAGACGGTCCTCGCGAACGAGCAGGTGCTGCCCGACGGCACCTCGGAGCGCTCGGGCGCGATGGTCGTGAAGAAGAAGCTCACGCAGTGGTACTTCCGTATCACCGACTATGCGGATCGCCTGCTCGACGACCTCGACCGGCTCGAGGGGCAGTGGCCGGCGAAGGTGCTGAACATGCAGCGCAACTGGATCGGGCGCTCGCGCGGTGCCGAGGTGGAGTTCGAGATCGAGGGCCGCGAGGAGAAGGTGCCGGTCTTCACGACCCGGCCCGACACCCTGCACGGCGCCACCTTCATGGTGGTGGCCCCCGACTCGGATCTGGCCGCCGAACTGGCGGCCGGGGCCTCCGCCGACGTGCGCATGCAGTTTCAGGCATACCTCGAGCAGACGCAGAAGCAGACCGAGATCGAGCGGCAGAACGCCGATCGCGAGAAGACCGGCGTGTTCCTCGACCACTTCGCCGTGAACCCGGTGAACGGCGAGCGCATTCCCGTCTGGGCATCCGACTACGTGCTGGCCGACTACGGTCACGGCGCGATCATGGCGGTGCCCGCGCACGACCAGCGCGACCTCGACTTCGCGCGCCGTTTCGAACTGCCTGTGCGCGTGGTCGTCGATGTGCGCGATGCCGACGGCGAGCGGCTGCCCGATCCCGCCGAGAGCGGCGTCGCGACGGCGGGCGACGGCGTGCTGATCAACTCGGGCGAGCTCGACGGGCTCGACAAGGCCGCCGCGATCGCCAAGGCGATCGAGGTGCTCGAGGCCCGGGGAACGGGCCGTGCCGCCACCACCTACCGCCTGCGCGACTGGCTGATCTCGCGCCAGCGCTACTGGGGCACCCCGATCCCGATCCTGCACGGGGCCGACGGCTCGATGATCCCGGTGGCGCAGTCTGCACTGCCGGTTGAGCTGCCGGCCTCCGAGGGCCTCGACCTCAAGCCCAAGGGGTCGTCGCCGCTCGGCGCCGCCACCGAGTGGGCCACCGTGGTCGACCCCGAGAGCGGGGAGACCTGGACGCGGGATCCCGACACCATGGACACCTTCGTCGACAGCTCCTGGTACTACCTGCGCTTCCTCTCGGCGACGGACGACACGCAGGCCTTCGACCCCGAGCTCGCGCGCAGGTGGGGGCCCGTCGACCAGTACGCCGGCGGCGTCGAGCACGCCATCCTGCACCTGCTCTACTCGCGCTTCGTCACGAAGGTGCTGCACGATCTCGGGTATCTCGACTTCGAGGAGCCGTTCACGGCGCTCCTCAATCAGGGCATGGTGCTGCAGGACGGCGCGAAGATGTCGAAGTCGAAGGGCAATCTCGTCGAGTTCGCGTCCGAGCTGCAGGAGCACGGCGCCGACGCCCTGCGCGTCACCCTCGCGTTCGCCGGCCCGCCGGAGGACGACATCGACTGGGCCGATGTGTCGGTGCAGGGCTCGGCCAAGTTCCTGGCCCGCGCCTGGCGCGTGGCCGACGACGTGGAGCACGCAGGAGCCCCGGTCGGTTCGGGCTTCGCGGACGGCGACCGCGAGCTGCGGGCGCACACCCACCACCTGCTCGCCGATGCGCCGGGGCTCGTCGAGGCCTACAAGTTCAACGTCGTCGTGGCGCGGCTCATGGACCAGGTGAACGTCACGCGCAAGGCCATCGACTCGGGATGCGGCGCCGCAGATCCGGCGGTGCGCGAATCGGCCGAGGCGATCGCCGTGATCCTGTCGCTCTTCGCGCCCTACGCGGCCGAGGACATGTGGGCGAAGCTCGGGCACGAGCCCACCGTGGCGCTTGCCGAGTGGCCGGCAGCGGATCCCGCGCTGCTCGTGGAGGAAGAGATCACCCTCGTCGTGCAGGTCGACGGCAAGGTGCGCGACCGGCTCGCCCTGCCCGCGTCGGTCACCGCGGAGGAGGCCGAGGCTGCGGCGCGTGCCTCCGAGGCGGTGCAGCGCTCGGTCGGCGAGCGCGAGATCGTCAACGTGGTGGTGCGCGTGCCGAAGATCGTGAGCATCGTCACCCGCTGATGGGACGACCCGTGCGGCGAAGCCCGCGTGCCCCCGGCGGGCGCGCGGGCTTCGCTCACATTCGAGGGGTCTCCTGATGTCCCCCTGATCTGTGCACATCGCGTGCGCCGCGGTGGTGCGGGAGATCGAGCGGTTCCTACGGTGTCCGCATGCACGTCGATCATCAGACCCCCACCGCACCGTGCCCGGCGCCCCGCTCACGGAAGCACGCCGAGGAGCGGGCCTCGACACCGTGGTCGTCCGAGGCGGTGCTCGACCGGACAGAGTGGCGCGAACGAGCCCCGGAGACCCGTGCTCCCGGGGCGCCTCCCGCGCTCGAACAGCGGAACCGGGCGCCGGCACGGCGGCTGATCGGACGCGCGGTGGCGGTGCCCGCCGTCGCCGGTGCGGTCGCGTTCGCGATCGCCGTCGTGATCGCGATCGTGCTCACCATGCTGCAGCTGCGCCCGGCCGCCGAGGCCTCCGAGCAGATCACGCGCGAGATGGCCGCGGGGGAGAGTTCGCACCCCTCCGCTGCCGCCCCCGCGCAGACGGGTCCGGTGCTCGTGCACGTGGTGGGCGAGGTGGCGGAACCCGGGGTGGTCGAACTCCCCGCGGGCGCCCGCGTCGCGGAGGCCATCGAAGCGGCGGGCGGCGCAGGCGAGCACGCGGAGCTCTCCGGGCTGAATCTCGCGCGTCTCGTGACCGACGGCGAGCAGATCCTCGTGCCCGATGCGCAGCAGGCCGAGGCGGGAGCGGTCGCAGCCCCGGGCGGTGAGGCGTCTCCCGGGGCTCGTCCCCCCGCGGGCGGGCCGATCGACCTCAACACTGCCGACGCCGCGGCCCTCGAGACGCTGCCGCGCGTCGGCCCGGCGCTCGCCCAGCGCATCCTCGACTGGCGCGCATCGAACGGAGGGTTCACCGCCGTCGATCAGCTGATGGAGGTCTCGGGCATCGGCGCGAAGACGCTCGACGGCTTCCGCGAACTGGTGACGGTGCGATGAGCGGCACCGGAGCCTCGACGATCAGCGGCCGCTCGGTGCGCCTGCGTTCGCCTCCGGGGCTCTGGCGGATCCTCGCTCCCGCGCTGCTCGCCTGGGCGTGCGCCGCGGGCGCGGTGCTGCACCCGGGCACCGGCCGGGCGCTCGCGATCCTGGCCGGAGCGGTGGGCGTCCTCCTTGTGATGCTGGCGGCGCAGCGCCGATGGCCCGGGCTGCGCCGAGCCGCGAGTCCGGTGCTGCGCTGCGGCGCGGTGGGGTGCGCCGTGCTGGTGCTGGTGGGAGCGAGCATCGAGAACGGCGATCGGGCGCGCGCCGATCCCGGCCTCGCTCGCGCGGCCGAGCAGCAGCGGATGCTCGAGGTGGACGCGGTGCTGCGAGGCTACCCCCAGGTGGAGTCCGTCGGCGCGATGGCGGTCGACGGGACGATGGCCGACGGGCAGACCCGAGCGTGGGCCGAGGCCGAGATCACGGTCGCGGCGGGGCGAGTGCCGGTGGTGCTCTGGATGCAGGGCGCCTCGGCCGCGGCGGCCTCGGGCGTCGACTCGGAGCCGTGGGCGCCGGGCACGCGGCTCAGCGTCAGCGGGCGCCTGGTGCCCCTCGAACCCGGATCGGCGGCCTACGGTCTGCGGGTGGAGACGGCGACGGCCCTGGCGAGCGGGGCGAGACGGGCCGGAGCGAGCGCTGCGTTCGAGTACGCGGGGCGCGTCGCGGGCGGGCTGCGCACCGAATTGCGCGAGGCGGCTGCGGCGGTGCCGGGCGCAGCGCTCGTGCCGGGGTTCGCGGTGGGCGACACGGCACTCGTCGACGAGGCGCTCGAGCGGCGCATGCAGCAGAGTTCGCTCACCCACCTCGTCGCGGTCTCCGGTGCGAACTGCGCGCTCGTCACCGGCGCGGTGGTGCGCTGCGCGGGTCTGCTGGGCGTCGGTCGACGGTCGAGAATCGCACTCGCCGGCGCGGCGCTCGGAGGCTTCGTGATCGTGGTGGGCCCCGACGCGAGCGTGCAGCGGGCCGCGCTCATGGCGGCGGTGGTGCTCGTCTCGGGGTTCGGAGGCAAGCGCGCCCGCGCGCTGCCCGCGCTCGGGACCGCCATCGTCGTGCTGCTCATCGGCGATCCCTGGCAGGCTCTGCGTCCGGGGTTCGCGCTGTCGGTCGCCGCCACGGCAGGCATCCTGCTGATCGTGCCCGTTCTCGAACAGGGCATGTCGCGGCTGCTCCCGGCACCGCGCTGGCTGCTGCTGCCGGTGGCGGTCGCGCTCGCCGCGCAGCTGGCCTGCGGCCCACTGCTCCTTCTCCTGCAGCCGGGGATCCCTGCGGCCGGGGTGCTCGCCAACGTGCTCGCCGCACCCGCGGCGCCGCTCGGCACCGGACTCGGCCTGCTCGCGCTGCTGCTGCTGCCCGTCTCCGAGACGCTCGGCGGCGCGGCGACGGTGCTCGCCTCATTCCCCGCGCGCTGGGTGGCCGCGACCGCCGAGGTCGTCTCCGAGCTGCCGTTCGCGCGATGGCCGTGGCCGGAGGGCTGGCCCGGAGCGCTGCTGCTGGCCGCGGTCGAGGTGGCGGCGATCGTCGCGTGTTCGCTGGCATCGCGCCGCATCGCGCTGCCGAGCGATCGCGGCTCGGGCCGTGCGCCCTGGCGTGCTCGACGTGCGCTCTCCACGGGTGGCCGCCTCGTGATCGCGGTGCTGCTGAGCGCCGCCGCAGGCGCGTTCGCCGGCCCGACGGTGGTCGCGCCGCTGATCGGCCGTGCAGGGATCCCGGCGGACTGGAGCGCTGTGGCCTGCGACGTGGGACAGGGCGATGCGCTGCTGCTCCGCGATCCGGGCCATCCGCACGGGGTCATGCTGGTCGACACCGGCGACGACGCCGAGCTGCTCGGTGCCTGCCTCGACCGCTTCGGCGTGCGGCGCGTCTCGCTGCTCGTGCTCACGCACGACGACCGCGACCACGTCGGGGCGCTGGACGCCGTCGTCGACCGGGCCGACGCCGCTCTCGTGGCGCCCGACAGCCGAGAGGATGGCGCGCACCGACCCGTGATCTCCGACCTCGATGCAGCGGGGATCCCGTATCGGGTGGGCGAGGCCGGGGCGACCGGCATCGTGGGTGGTCTGCGGTGGGAGGTGCTCGCACCGCCGGTCGGCAGCGCACCGGGGGATACGAATGCCGCGAGCGTGGTGCTGCGCGTGCAGGCGGGGGCGCTCTCGGTGCTCCTGCTCGCCGACACCGGGGAGGAGCAGCAGCGGGCGCTTCTCTCGGCGGGCGCCGACGTCGGCGCCGACATCGCCAAGGTGGCGCATCACGGCAGCCGGGACCAGGATCCGTTGCTGTCAGCGGCGATCGGATCCGAGCTCGCGCTCGTCTCGGTGGGCGCCGGCAACGGTTACGGGCACCCCACTGCGGAGGCGCTCGAAGCGTTCGAGGCCGCGGGATCCCGCGTGCTGCGCACCGACCTGCACGGCTCGATCGCGGTCGGCGGCGCGCCGGGCGCGCTGCGGGTGTGGCTGGAGCGGGGAGAGGCGAACGCGAGCCAGTAGGGTTGAGGGGTGGCAGCAGCACGAGGAGCGAAGACGAGGATTCCGCAGCTCGACTGGAGCGAGGCCCGCCCGGCGCCCGTCGTGCTGGTGAGCGGGCCGGAGGGCTTCCTCGCGGACCGGGCCTCCCAGGCGATTCGCGCCGCGCTGCTCGAGGCGCACAGCGACCTCGAAGTGCACGACGTCGACGCCGCGGGCTACACCGCGGGTGAGCTCTTCACCATCGCGAGCCCGTCGCTCTTCGCCGAACCGCGGCTCATCCGAGTCGAGGGCGTCGAGAAGTGCTCCGATGCCTTTCTCGAGGATGCCAAGCGCTACGTCGCCGAACCCGCCGACGACACCACGCTCGTGCTGCGTCACGGCGGCGGGCAGCGCGGCAAGGCGCTGCTCGACCTCGTACGGGGCGGCGCCGGCGGCGGCGTCGAGGTGCTCTGCGCCGAGGTGAAGAAGGACCAGGAGCGACTCGCCTTCGCGCAGGCCGAGTTCCGGCGCCTCGGGGCGCAGATCACCCCCGGCGCGCTGCGGATGATCGTGGCGGCCTACTCGGGCGGCATCGGGGAACTCGCCGGCGCCTGCGCCCAGCTGGTGTCCGACGCGGGATCCCGCCTGACGGAAGAGGAGGTGAACCGCGCGACCGAGGGCCGCGTCGAGACCAACGCCTTCAAGGTGGCGGACGCAGCGACGGCCGGCCGCGCGGCCGACGCGCTGGTGCTGCTGCGGCAGGCCTTCTCCACGGGCACGGACCCGATCCCCATGCTCGCCGCGCTCAACATGAAGGTGCGTGCCATGGCGCGGGTGTACGGGGCGCGAGGATCGAGCGGCCAACTCGCGAAGGAGCTGGGCATGGCGCCGTGGCAGGTGGATCGCGCTCAGCGCGAGGTGCGCGGCTGGCGCGAGGAGGATCTGGCGAGGTGCATCGACCTCGCAGCCGAGACCGAGTGGCTGCTGAAGGGCGGCAGCCGGGATCCCGAGTACGCCCTCGAGAAGTACCTGCTGTTCGTCGCGAAGCGCGGGCGCTAGCGCGAGCGCGGGGATCTCGACTCGCTGCGCTCGCGCAATCAGCGGGTGGTTGGCTGCGCACGCTCAATGGGCTGGTGAAACGCGAAAGGCCCCGCCGAAGCGGGGCCTTTCGCGAAACAGGAGCAGGCTCAGAGCGCTGCGACCTGCACGGCGAGCTTCGACTTGCGGTTCGCCGCCTGGTTCTTGTGGATGACGCCCTTGGAGGCGGCCTTGTCGAGCTTCTTGCCGGCGAGGAGCAGCTTCGCCTCGGCAGCGGCCTTGTCGCCCGAGGCGATGGCCTCGCGGGTCGCGCGCACGACGGTGCGCAGCTCGCTCTTGTACGCCCTGTTGCGCTCGGTCGCCTTGCGGTTGGTCTTGATGCGCTTGATCTGCGACTTGATGTTTGCCACGTTGAGTTGTGTCCTTAAGAGGTAAAGGTTGACGGTTGTTCCGCGCGGCGAGAGAGGGCGCCTCACGGGATGTGCGGATGTGATCCACACGCAAGCCAAGAATCAAGCTTAGCAGAACCCGCCGGGCGCGCCCAGTGCGTGTCGGATGTGTCGCGCGAGGGCCACGGAGGAGTCGAGGACTCGGCGGCGGCGGCTCAGAGGATCTCCACCTCGTCGCCCACCCGGATCGTACCGAGCGGCTCGCTCCTCGGAGCGGCGCCCCGCGCCGGGGCGGGTTCGTGCGGCAGCAGGAGGCGACCGAGCGTCGGCTCCCGCTGCCCGAGGCTGCGGGTGAGGGTCGTGAGCACGGGCGCGTCCCGAACGCCGGTGTCGGGATTCGCGTGAGTCGCCAGGCATCGCACGATCGGGCCCGCCGTGCGGAACACGACCTCGCCGATGCGCACCCGGCCCGACCATTCGAGCTCGTGCCAGGGCTCGAGGCCCTCGATCACGATGTTGGACCGGAAGCGGCGGTCGTCGAGCGGGACCCCGGCGGCGACGCCGAGGGCCGCGACGCTCGCCCGTCCGTGCACCGACACGAAGCCCCGGGGGCGATCCTGGAACCGGGAGCGGACCCCGTCTCCGACGAGCGCCAGCGGCAGCCTCCCCGGTCGCTCGAGGCGCGATCCCTCCCGGCTGTCGAGCACGAACTCCGTGACCGCCCGCGTGATCCGCTGCCGCCCTTGCGGGTCGAGCCCCGCCTCCACCAGTTCGGCGCCGTCGTGCGCGATGCGGATCCGGAGCGCCGCGTCGTCGTAGGCGAGCCGCAGCGCGGCGAGCGCGGGGAAGTCCTGCAGTGACAGGCCCTTCGCCTTGGGCCAGTAGTCGAGCCCGTCTCGATCCTCCGGGGTCGCCGCGTCGGCGAAACGGAACGCCAGGACCCGATCCCCGGCGACACGGCCATCGCGCTGCACCGTGAGCCGATCCGGGCTCTCGGGCGTGAACCCCTTCACGGGGTAGCGGAAGAGCGCGGCGACCTGGGGCATGCCGCCATCCTCGCAGATGCCGGGCAGCACGGACGCCTCGCCGCTCGTGCGATAATTGCTCACAATGTCTCCTCGCAGTGTGAACCCCCCAGTGCCGGCGTCGACCGACCCCGCGAAGATCCGCAACTTCTGCATCATCGCGCACATCGACCACGGCAAGTCGACGCTCGCGGACCGCATGCTGCAGATCACGGGCACGGTCTCCGATCGCGACATGCGCGCGCAGTACCTCGACAACATGGATATCGAGCGCGAGCGCGGGATCACGATCAAGTCGCAGGCGGTGCGCATGCACTGGGACCTCGGCGGCGAGGCGCACGCCCTGAACATGATCGACACGCCGGGTCACGTCGACTTCAGCTACGAGGTGTCGCGCTCGCTCGCCGCGTGCGAGGGCGCCATCCTGCTGGTCGACGCCGCGCAGGGCATCGAGGCCCAGACGCTCGCCAACCTCTACCTGGCGATGGAGAACGATCTCGAGATCATTCCCGTGCTCAACAAGATCGACCTGCCCGCCGCCGATCCCGAGCGGGTGGCCGGCGAGATCGCCGACCTCATCGGCGGCGATCCCGACGACATCCTGAAGGTATCGGGCAAGACCGGCGCGGGCGTCGCGGAGCTGCTGGACCGCGTGGTCGAGCGGGTGCCGGCCCCGGTGGGCCGGGCGGATGCGCCCGCGCGCGCGATGATCTTCGACTCCGTCTACGACCCGTATCGGGGTGTGGTCACCTACGTGCGCGTGGTCGACGGCCGTCTCACGCCGCGCGAGAAGATCCTCATGATGTCGACGAAGGCAGAGCACGAGGCGCTCGAGATCGGCGTCTCCTCGCCGGGCCCGACTCCGACGAAGGGCCTCGCCGTGGGTGAGGTGGGCTACCTCATCACGGGCGTGAAGGACGTGCGCCAGTCGAAGGTCGGCGACACGGTCACCACGAAGCTGCGGGCGGCCCAGGAGGCCCTGCCCGGCTACACCGACCCGAAGCCGATGGTCTTCTCGGGCCTCTACCCGCTCGACGGCAGCGACTACCCGATCCTGCGCGAGGCGCTCGACAAGCTGAAGCTCTCGGACGCGGCGCTGCAGTACGAGCCGGAGACCTCCGTGGCGCTCGGCTTCGGCTTCCGCTGCGGCTTCCTCGGTCTGCTGCACCTCGAGATCATCTCCGAGCGGCTGCGCCGCGAGTTCGACCTCGATCTCATCGCGACCGCGCCGAGCGTGATCTACGAGGTGACCACCGACGACGGGAAGACCGTGACGGTCACCAACCCGTCCGAGTATCCCGACGGCAAGATCGCCAGCGTGCGCGAGCCGGTCGTGAAGACCGCGATCCTCGCCCCGAAGGACTACGTCGGCGCGATCATGGAGTTGTGCCAGAGCCGCCGCGGCAGCCTGCTCGGCATGGAGTACCTCGGCGAGCGGGTCGAGCTGCGCTACAGCATGCCGCTCGGCGAGATCGTGTTCGACTTCTTCGACCACCTGAAGAGCCGCACCCAGGGGTACGCGAGTCTCGACTACGAGCCGATGGGGGATCAGGAGGCCGATCTCGTGAAGGTCGACATCCTGCTGCAGGGCGACAAGGTCGACGCGTTCAGCGCGATCGTGCACCGCGACAACGCTTACCACTACGGCACGATGATGGCCGAGCGCCTGCGCAAGCTCATTCCGCGCCAGCAGTTCGAGGTGCCGATCCAGGCGGCGATCGGCGCGCGCGTCATCGCCCGCGAGACGATCCGCGCGATCCGCAAGGACGTGCTCGCCAAGTGCTACGGCGGCGACATCAGCCGCAAGCGCAAACTGCTCGAGAAGCAGAAGGAGGGCAAGAAGCGCATGAAGATGGTCGGCCGCGTCGAAGTGCCCCAGGAGGCCTTCATCGCGGCGCTCTCCGGCGACGTGGAGGGCAAGGAGGCCAAGAAGTGAGCCAGAAGGAGCAGCCCAAGCGCAGCAGCCACGTCGAGATGCCCGTCGTCTATGCCGCGGTCGGCGCGTCGAAGCAGGCCGATCTGATGCGCTTTCCGCCCGAGGGCAGCACCCCCTACGAGGAGCAGCTGCGGCTCGGCAGCGGTGCGGAGCGCTTCCTGCTGGCCTCGAATCTGCTGATGACCTGGGGCGCGCAGCGCGGCGGCGGCGTGCGGGTCGAGGACGTCGTGCGCGGCGCCGGAGCGCTCTACACGGGCCCCAGCTTCGACGACAGCGGAGCCCCGCAGGCGGCCGACGCCGTCGAGGAGCACTTCGGCCCGGACGGCGAGCCCTACCTCGTGTCCGGGACGACCGCTACCCTGCGCGCGGAGGGGCAGGATCCTCGCGCGGTCCTCGTGGTGTACACGGTCGACGAGGAGCGCCGCGTGGGCTTCGCCTGGGGGACCGGGGATGAGCGCGGGGCCGTCGGCGAGCAGCTCTTCGTCGTCGAGCACCGCGACGACGACACCGTCTGGGCTGTGGCGCGCGGGTTCCTGTTCGCGCCGAAGAGCGGCCTGCTCGGTCTGAAGGGGCGCACGGCGATCCGCACCGCGATCGACGCCGCGAGGGAGCAGATCGCCTCGCTCGCCCCGGGCGCGCAGTCCGCGGAGTAGGCGGCGATGCCGAGCATCTTGCCCGAGGGGGATCCCGCTCCGGCCGACGGCTCGCTCCCCGCGCGCGCGGCGGTCGGCGCCGAGGGGCGTCGCTTCGGCGTCTACGTGCACGTGCCCTACTGCCGCGTGCGCTGCGGCTACTGCGACTTCAACACGTACACCGCGAGCGAGCTCGGGGGCACCCGGCGCGACGACTACGCCGGCCAGGTGCAGGCCGAGCTGACCTTCGGCGCCGAGGTGCTGCGACGCGCTGAGATTCCGGATCGCGCCGCCTCGACCGTCTTCTTCGGCGGCGGCACACCCACGCTGCTGCCCTCCGACGATCTCGCCGCGATGCTCGGGCGCATCCGCGACGAGTGGGGGCTCGCGCCGGGCGCCGAGGTGACCACGGAGGCCAACCCGGATTCGGTCGACGAGGCCTATCTGCGGCGACTCGCCGAGGCCGGATTCACGCGGGTCAGCTTCGGCATGCAGTCCGCGGTGCCGCACGTGCTGCGCACGCTCGATCGCACCCACTCGCCCGAACGGATCCCGCTCGTGACGCGATGGGCGCGCGACGCCGGGCTGCAGGTGAGCGTCGACCTCATCTACGGCACGCCGGGGGAGAGCCTCGCCGACTGGGAGCGCTCGATCGGCGCGGCGCTCGACACCGAGCCGGATCACCTCTCCGCCTATGCGCTGATCGTGGAACCCGGCACGAAGCTCGCGGCGCAGATCCGTCGCGGGCAGGTGCCCGAGCCCGACGAAGATCTGCACGCCGAGATGTACGAGCTCGCGGATGCGCGCTTCGCCGCGGCCGGGTACGCCTGGTACGAGATCAGCAACTGGTCGCGCAGCGCGGAGACCCGCTCGCGCCACAACCTCTCCTACTGGACGGGCGAGGACTGGTGGGCGGCCGGACCGGGCGCGCACAGTCACATCGGGGGCGTGCGCTGGTGGAACGTGAAGCACCCCGGCGCCTACGCCCAGCGCATCGCCGCCGGGGTCTCGCCCGCGCACGCCCGGGAGACGCTGACCGAGCAGGCTCGCCGCGAGGAGCGGATCCTGCTCGAGACGCGGATCGCCGACGGCCTGCCCGTCGAAGCGCTCACCTCCGCGGAGCGGCGGGGGATCCCGCAGCTCATCGCGGACGGGCTCATCGACGGCCGCGCGGCGATCGCGGCACCGGGCCGCCCCGCGCGCGTGGTGCCCACGCTCACGGGGCGCCTGCTCGCCGACACCGTGGTGCACCGCCTGCTCGGCTGATCGGATGGGGCGGACGCGCCGGGCCGGCCTCCCGCCGCGCGGTCAGGTCCCTGCGCTAGACTTGGCACTCGGATTGTTCGAGTGCCAGACCGGAGGAGGGGCGATGGTATCGGAGCGCAGCCTGGCCGTGCTGCACGCCATCGTCGGCGACTACGTGTCGTCCAACGAACCCGTCGGCTCGAAGGCCATCGTCGATCGGCACAGCTTCGGCGTGTCGGCGGCGACCATCCGCAACGACATGGCGCTGCTCGAGGAGGACGAGCTCATCGCCCAGCCGCACACCTCGTCGGGCCGCGTGCCGACCGACAAGGGGTACCGACTCTACGTCGACACCCTCGCGAAGATCCGTCCGCTCACCACCGCCCAGCGCTCGGCCATCGAGCGGTTCCTGGGAGAGTCGACGGATCTCGACGATGTGATGGCGCGCACGGTGCGCCTGCTCGCGCAGCTCACCAACCAGGTGGCGGTGGCCCAGTACCCCTCGCTGCGCCGCACGGTGGTGCGCCACATCGATCTCGTCGCGATCGGAGAGGACCGGGTGCTGTGCGTACTCATCCTCGGCAGCGGCGTCGTCGAGCAGCAGGTCGCGTGGCTGCCCGCCTCGCAGGTCACCGAGGCCTGGGTGCACGGTCTGCGCGAGCAGATCGCCGCGGCGGCCGTGGGCGCCGACGTGGAGAGCGCGGTCTCCGCGGTCGCGGAGCTCGAGGCGCGCATGGAGACCGAGGCGCGCGCCGGCGAGGCCGACCTCGTGCGCCGGGTGCTCGACGTCGTGCTGCGGCAGCTGCAGGCCAATCGCAGCGACCGCATGGCCGTGGCCGGGGCCGCCAACATCTCGCGCCCGGGCGAGTTCGGCGGAGCGCTGCCCGCGGTGCTCGAGGCGATCGAGGAGCAGGTCACCCTGCTGCGGCTCTTCGGCGAGCTGGTGCAGGACGGTCGCGACGTGACCGCCTCGATCGGCCGCGAGAACGAGGTGTACGGTCTCGCCACCACCTCGGTCATCGCCTCGAACTACGAGCAGGAGGGCGCCTCCGTCTCCAAGCTCGGCGTGCTGGGCCCGCTGCGCATGGACTACGCCGCGAACATCTCCGCGGTGCGCGCCGTCGCCCGCTATCTCAACCGCCTGCTGGGCGAGGATCAATAACCCGATCCCGTCCGGCGCATCGTTCATCATCACCCCACCCTGAGGAGCTGACACAGTGGCCGACCACTACGAGACCCTCGGCGTGTCGCGCGAGGCGACGCCCGAAGAGATCAAGAAGGCCTATCGCCGGCTCGCGCGCGAGCTGCACCCCGACGTGAACCCCAGCGAGGACGCCGCCGAGCGCTTCAAGAACGTGACGCACGCGTACGACGTGCTGAGCGACCCCGAGCAGCGCCAGCGCTACGACCTGGGCGGCGGGCAGGCCGGCATGGGCGGGTTCGGCGACATCTTCGAGACCTTCTTCGGCGGGGGCTTCGGCGGCGCCGGGCAGCGCGGGCCCCGTTCCCGCGCGGAGCGCGGCGAGGACGCGATGATCCGGGTGGACGTGTCGCTCGAGGAGGTCATCTTCGGCGCTCAGCGCGAGGTGACGGTGAACACGGCGGTGCTGTGCGGCGTCTGCCAGGGCAGTTGCTGC